>PBIP01000025.1 GCA_002720895.1 Pelagibacteraceae bacterium | reverse complement strand
ATGTTCGTAAGAATATTGGCGATACAACTATTTCAGAAAAATTAACAACAGGTAAAAGAATTCAAATTAAACACACTAATGCAATTACATCTCCCATGGTTGGGACTGTTTATCTTTCCCCAGAACCAAAAGCTCAAAACTTTGTTAAACAAGGTCAAACTGTAAAAAAAGGAGATACATTGTTAATTATAGAGGCTATGAAAACATTTAATCCAATAAAATCGCAAAAATCAGGTAAAGTTGAAAAAATTTTAGTTAATGACGCTGAACCAGTAGAATATGGACAGCCATTAATTGTAATAAAGTAGTTATATTAATGTTTAAAAAAATTTTAATAGCCAATAGAGGAGAAATTGCATTAAGGATAGTAAGAACATGTAGAGATCTGGGAATTAAAACTGTAGCAATATATTCTTTGATTGATAAAGATGCTATGCATGTAAGACTTGCAGATGAGTCAATTTGTATTGGTAAATCTTCAATAAAAAACAGTTATTTGAATTCATTCGCAATTTTATCTGCTGCAGAAATAACAAATTCTGATGCAATTCATCCTGGCGCAGGTTTCTTTTCTGAAAATTACGAATTTTCTTCAATGGTAAAAAAACACAAAATTAATTTTATCGGACCTACAAGTGAACAAATTCAAATGTTTGGAGATAAAATAAATGCAAAAAAACTGATGAAAAAAAATAATTTTCCAGTTATTCCAGGTTCAATTGATTATTTAAAATCAATAGATGAAGCAAAGCAAATAGCAAAAAAAATTGGTTACCCGGTAATTTTAAAAGCTGGATCAGGGGGTGGTGGTAAAGGTATAAGGGTAATTAAAAATGAAAAAGAATTAAAAACTAATTACCCAATTGTAAAGCAAGAGGTTAAAAATTCTTTTGGAAATGAAAATATATATCTAGAAAAGTTTTTCGATAATCCTAGACATATTGAAGTACAAATTCTTGCTGATAAAAAAGGTAATATAATACATTTGGGTGAAAGAGATTGTTCTATTCAAAGAAATAAACAGAAAATTATCGAAGAAACTCCCTCTCCGACTTTATCAGACATAGAAAGAAAAAAAATTTGTAACTCAGTAGTAAAAACAATTAAAAAAATTGGATATGAAAGTTTAGGAACTGTTGAATTATTATATAAAAATAAAAAATTTTATTTTATGGAAATGAATACTAGGGTACAAATTGAACATACTATAACTGAAAGAATAACTGGTGTAGATTTAATTAAACAACAAATTAAAATAGCAGCTGGGCAACATATTAAGTTAAAACAAAAAGATGTGCAATTTTCTGGACATTCAATTCAATGCAGAATAAACGCTGAAGATCCCCATAGCTTTATACCGTCGCCTGGTAGAATTGAAGAATATCATTCCCCTGGTGGTCCAGGAGTAAGGATAGACTCCGCTTTATATGCCGGTTGCATTGTTCCACATCAATACGATAACTTAATTTCAAAAATTATAATATATTCAAGAAATAGAAATGAAGCAATTTTAAGACTAAAAAGATGTTTAATTGAATATGTAATTAATGGTGTAAAAACAAATATTCCACTACATTTAAAAATATTAAATAGCAAAGATTATGTTAAAGGAAAATACCATATAAATTGGTTGGACAAATTTTTATCAATTAATTATTAATGAGCATTAACGAAGAGGCAATCCTTAAAGGTTATTCGCTGGGCATATTTCCAATGTCTGAAAGTTACGATGATCCAAATATATATTGGATTAATCCAAAAAAGAGAGGGGTAATCCCAATAGATACATTTAAAATTTCAAAAAGTTTAAAAAAAGAAATAAAAAAAAATAAATTTAAAATAAAAGTAAATGAAAACTTCAGAAAAGTAATAGAAAATTGCGCAAGAAAAACAAAAGATAGGCCAACAACATGGATTAATAAAGAAATAATAGAATTATATACTAGTCTTCATAAAATAGGTCATGCTCATTCAGTTGAAGCATGGCTTGGAAATAAACTAGTTGGAGGTCTTTATGGTGTTTCAATGGGTTCTGCTTTTTTTGGAGAAAGCATGTTTAGCACTGTATCTAATGCTAGCAAAGTATGTTTGGTATATTTAATAGCTAATCTTAAAATTAAAAATTTTAATTTGTTAGACACACAATTCATAAATCCGTATTTAAAAAATTTAGGTGCTATAGAAATATCTAGAGAAAAGTATTTAAAATTATTAAGTAAATCACTTAAGAAAAATGCAAATTTTAATAAAAAAATTACTCAGTCTTCAATATACGATATATTGCAATCTATGACCCAGACATCATAAACTGCGTGATCAACAGCTGATATTGAAGGACTAGAAGAAAACATCCAACCGCTAAAAATTTTTTCTTCATTTTTATCAATTTTAGTATCCCAAATTTGTATAAATGCTGAATTTTCAGGTGGATCTTCTGGAAGCGATTTTTTACATGTTTTTACAACAATTTTTAATGTACCAAAATTTGTTTCACTATTATCTTCAATTTTTATTTTCGAAATTTTACCACTTACTTTATTTAAAGCCCCGAGAATTGTTAAAGAATTACTTAATTTGATATTCAATATAAGAAAAACAAATGAAAGAAAGAATATAAAATTCTTTTTATTTTTTTTTATTCGGATTCCACGATTCATAATTTTTAATTTTATTTTCTTTTTTTTCTCTATTTAAAATATGGCCCTTTGGTAAATATGCATTTTTTGTACCAGTAGAATTTGGTGTAATTTTTTTTTGCCAATAATATTTTTTTTTATTTTTTATTTGAGGTATCTCTGTAACAACATGATTTAACCAAGCATGCCAATCTGGATCTATATTTGTTGGATCGTTTTCTTTTTTATATATAACCCATCTTTTTTCTTTTTTTATACCGTGACTTATATTGGATTTATAATATTTATTACCATGGTAGTCTTCCCCTACTAGACTTCCTTTGAAAATAGTATATAAATATAAAAATATATCTTTCATATCTTTTAATAATCTTAAAATAACAAAAAAAAATAAAAAAAATATTTTTTTTCTTGAAAATTATGCTATAAGTATCAAGATATAGTTGTATAGACTTATTATACTATACTATATATGGTAGTTGCTCTTTTAGAGTTATAATTTATGAAAATTGAAAGAAAGTTCACAAAAAAGGGAGAATCTCCCTACAAAGGAATAACCTTTAAAAAAATTAAATCAGAAATTAGAAATCCTGATGGATCTATAATATTCCAATTAAATAATGTAGAGGTTCCTGTAAAATGGTCTCAAGTTGCAACAGATATTATTGCTCAAAAATATTTTAGAAAAAAAGGCGTACCTAAATATTTGAAAAAAATAACTGAAAAAAATGTCCCTTTATGGCTTTCAAAAAGTATTCCTGACACAAATAAATTAAAAGAACTGAAGAATAATGAAGGTTTTTTAGGCGAAACTTCATCAAAACAGGTTTTTGATAGAATTGCCGGTACCTGGACTTATTGGGGATGGAAAGGAAAATATTTTAATACTGAAGAAGATGCAAAAGCGTTTTACGATGAAACTAGATTTATTTTATGCCAACAAATGGCAGCTCCAAATTCACCACAATGGTTTAATACTGGTTTAAATTGGGCTTATGGTATTGATGGTCCTGCACAAGGACATTACTATGTTGAAAATAAATCTGGAAAATTAAAACTATCAGAAACTGCTTATGAACACCCGCAACCACATGCATGTTTTATTCAAAGTGTAAGCGATGATCTTGTTAATGAAGGAGGTATAATGGACCTTTGGATTAAAGAAGCTAGATTGTTTAAATACGGCTCTGGTACAGGAAGTAATTTTTCAAATCTTAGAGGAGACGGTGAAAATTTATCTGGCGGTGGAAAATCTTCTGGTTTAATGAGTTTCTTAAGAATAGGAGACAGATCAGCAGGAGCTATTAAATCAGGTGGAACTACAAGAAGAGCTGCAAAAATGGTTGTAGTTGATGTTGATCATCCAGATGTTGAAGATTTTGTTGATTGGAAAGTTAAAGAAGAGCAAAAAGTTGCCTCTTTAGTTGTTGGTTCAAAGATATGTGAAAAACATTTGAAAGAAATAATGCAAGCATGTTGGAATAATGAATTAGATGATAAAAAAAGATTTAATCCTAAAGACAATTCGATTTTAAAAGGAAAGATAATTAATGCAAAAAATTCAATGGTTCCTGAAAATTATATTCAACGTATACTGGAATTTGCTAAACAAGGGTTTAAATCTGTAGAATTTAGAACATATGACACTGATTGGGACTCTGAAGCCTATCTAACTGTTTCAGGACAAAATTCAAATAATTCAGTTAGAGTCACAAATGATTTCTTAAATTCTGTTCTAGAAAATAAAAAGTGGGATTTAATTAGAAGAACTGATAATAAAGTTCATAAATCAATTAATGCTAAAGATCTCTGGGAAAAAATTGGTCACGCTGCTTGGTCATGTGCTGATCCAGGAATACAATACGACACAACTATAAATGAATGGCATACATGTCCTAAAAGTGGAAGAATAAATGCATCTAACCCTTGTTCAGAGTACATGTTTCTCGATAATACTGCTTGCAATTTAGCTTCGATTAATTTGATTGAATTTATAGATGATAAAGGAAAGTTTCAAATAGATGAATTTAAACACGCGGTAAAACTTTTCACACTTGTACTGGAAATATCTGTAATGATGGCACAATTTCCTTCTAAAGAAATTGCTAAATTATCTTATGAATTTAGAACTTTAGGTCTTGGCTATGCAAATATTGGAGGGTTATTAATGCAACAAGGTTATAGTTATGATAGTGATGAAGGAAGAGCAATATGTGCAAGTATCACCGCTTTGATGACTGGAGAATCTTATAATATATCTTCAAAAATATCCGATGAACTAGGTCCTTTTAATAAATTTGAAGATAATAAGAAAGATATGATGAGAGTTATTGCCAATCATAGAAGAGCGGCATATGGAAAAAAAGAAAACTACGAAGATTTGTCTGTTTTTCCTGTTCCAATCAATGAAGATGACTGTCCAAGTAAAGAATTAGTTTTAGCAGCAAGAAAATCTTGGGATGATGCATTTGACAATGGTAAAAAATTTGGTTTTAGAAATGCACAAACAACTGTGATTGCACCTACTGGTACAATTGGTCTTGTTATGGATTGCGATACAACAGGAATTGAACCTGACTTTTCAACTGTTAAATTTAAAAAACTTGCTGGAGGTGGATATTTTAAAATCATAAATAGATTAATTCCAATATCTCTTAAAAATCTTGGCTACAGCCAGTTTCAAATTGAAGAAATAACTAAATATGTAATAGGTTCTGGCACATTGGAGAATTGCCAAACAATAAATCATAAAATTTTGAAAGAAAAGGGCTTTACAGATGAAATAATAAAAAAAATTGAAGAAAATTTAAAAAATGCTTTTGATGTTAAATTTGCTTTCAATAAATTTATTATTGGTGAGGAATTTTGCTTAAAGAATCTCAAATTAAAATCTGAAAATTTGGATGACCCCTCTTTTAACATGCTTGAACATTTGGGTTTTAATGAAAATGAAATAGACGAAGCAAACAATTATTGCTGTGGATCTATGACTTTAGAAAAAGCGCCTCATATAAAAGAAGATCACTTATCTATTTTTGATTGCGCTAATCCCTGTGGTAAAATTGGTAAACGCTTTTTATCAACACAAAGCCATATAAAAATGATGGCAGCAGCACAACCGTTTATTTCTGGCGCAATTTCTAAAACAATAAATATGCCAAATTCATCGACAATAGAAGAGTGTAAAAATTCTTATATTCAATCCTGGAAATTAGGTTTAAAAGCCAATGCTCTTTATAGAGATGGTTCTAAATTATCGCAACCATTAAGTTCTGCAATTGTTGAAGATGATGATTTGATAGATGAGAATACATCAACAAAAGAAAAAACAATAAATGTAGCTGAAAAAATAGCTAAAGATTATGTCCAAGAAATTGTTAGAACAAGAAGAAATAAAATGCCTGATAGGAGAAAAGGTTATACACAAAAAGCGATTGTTGCTGGTCATAAAGTTTATTTAAGAACTGGAGAATATGATGACGGATCCATTGGAGAGATATTTTTAGATATGCATAAAGAAGGAGCAGCTTTTAGAAGTTTAATGAATAATTTTGCAATAGCTATATCAATAGGACTTCAATATGGTGTGCCTCTTGAAGAATTTGTTGAAGCTTATGTCGGTACAAAATTTGAGCCGTCTGGTACTGTTCAAGGCAATGACTCTATAAAGATGGCAAGTTCTATTTTAGATTATGTTTTTAGAGAATTAGCAATATCCTATTTAAATAAAGAGGAACTTGCTCATTTTAATCCTGACCAAAAAATTTCTACTGGAGAAGATAATAAAAGCAAAATTGAGGAGTTAAAAGCTGCAGCATCAAATGAATCAATATCAAGATATGCTAGTACAGGATATGTTAGAAGTAATTTTTATGTTCTTTCAGGTGGTATGGAAAATATAGAATACAAAAAAAATAAAGAAATTAAAAAAGAAATGCCAGGCAAAATTATAAGTAACAAAAAAAAAGTAGATGATTTAATAAAAAAAGCTAAGTTAAAAGGCTATGAAGGCGATGCTTGTGGAGAATGTGGAAATTTTACACTTGTAAGAAATGGTACGTGCTTAAAATGTGATACATGTGGTGGAACTACTGGGTGTAGCTAAATAACTTTTTCTTTAATTTTCTCAGTTAAAAAAATAAATTCTAATTTATCTTCTTTATTTAAAGTAATTTTAATAAAAATTTTTGATTTAATATTTCCATTCTTTAATAAATAGTCAGCTATAGGTTCTTTAATTCTTAATTGGATTAATCTTTCTATTGGACGCGCCCCATAAATTTCGCTGTATCCTTTTCTAACTAAATAATCCTTAACATCATTTGAAACTTCTAAAGAAATATTTTTTTCTTTTAGTCTATTTTCTAACTCAGAAATAAATTTATTTACAATTTTTTTAACACTTACTGTATTCAAAGAATTAAAAGATATAATAGAATCTAGTCTATTTCTAAATTCAGGTTTAAAAAAAAATTTAATTTCTTCATCATTATCTAATTTTTCTTTTTTAGGGCTGAAACCTAATTTATTCTTTGTTAAATTTTCTCCTCCAATATTAGTAGTTAATATTAAGATTGTATTTTTAAAATTAATTGATTTACCATTATTATCGGTTAATTTTCCATAATCCATAACTTGTAATAGTATATTAAAAAGATCATGATGTGCTTTCTCAATTTCATCAAATAAAACAACTGAATGAGGTGCTTGGTCAACTGCTTCAGTTAAAAGACCTCCTTGATCAAAACCAACATACCCTGGCGGAGAGCCAATTAATCTCGCTATACTGTGTTTTTCTGTATACTCTGACATGTCAAGTCTTATGAATTTAGAAGCTAATATATTTGATAATTGTTTTGCTAATTCAGTTTTACCTACTCCTGTTGGCCCGGTAAATAAAAAACATCCAATTGGTTTATTGGGATCTGACAAACCGGCCTGTGAGACTTTTATGGATCGTGCTAATTCATTGACAGCTTTGTCTTGACCAAAAATTAATTTTTTTATTTTATTATCTAAATTTTTTGCAATCAAATTACTTTTATTGCTTATATTTTTAAGAGGTATTTTTACAATTCTTGATACGGTGTTAATTATATCTTTAATATCAATTATTTCTTTTTTATTACCGAAAGTTTTCTTATAAGCTCCAGCCTCATCAATAATATCGATAGCTTTATCAGGTAATTTTTTTTCAGAAATATATCTATTTGATAAATCAACAGCTAATTTTAAAGATGCATCAGAATATTTTGTATTATGAAAATTTTCATAATATTTTCTTATTCCTTTTAAAATTTCGAAACATTCATCCATGGATGGTTCGGGAATATCTACTTTTTGAAATCTTCTTGAGAATGCTTTATCTTTATCAAAATAATTTCTATATTCTTTGTATGTTGTAGAGCCAATACATCTTATTTGCCCATTAGATAAAACTGGTTTTAGAATATTAGATGCATCCATAGAACCACCTGTCGTTGCACCTGCGCCAACAATAGTATGAATTTCATCAATAAATAAAATATTTTTTTCTGAAGAACTCATATTTTTAATAACTTTCTTCAATCTTTCTTCAAAATCTCCTCTGTATTTTGTTCCTGCAATCAATCCTCCTAAATCTAATTGGTGAATCACTGTTTTTTGAAGAAATTTAGGAACTTCATTGTTATAAATTTTAAGTGCAATGCCTTCTACTATTGCTGTTTTTCCTACACCGGGATCACCAACAAAAAGAGGGTTGTTTTTTAAACGTCTTGATAATATTTGTATTGTTCTATCAATTTCTAAATTTCTTCCAATTAACTTATCGATTTTTTTATTTTTAGCTTTTTCAATTAGGTTAATTGTAAAATCACCCTTACTTTCATCATTTTTTTTTTCATTCACCTGATATGTATTTGGATAAATAGATTCGCTTTCACGATCTTCATCTTCTTCTTTCTCAATCCCATGAGACATAAAGTTTAATGCATCTAACCTTGACATGTCTTGTTTTTGTAAAAAATAAACAGCATGAGATTCTCTTTCTGAGAAAATTGATACTAATACGTTAGCTCCATTTATTTTTTTTGTATCTGATGAATAAACCTGGGTAGCTGATCTTTGCAAAACCCTTTGAAAACTAGCAGATGGCTCAGACTCTTGTACTGTTGCTGAAATAATATCTTTTAATTCTTGATCAAGATACTTTGTTAAGCTTTTTCTAAGATTTTTAATATCTACATTGCAAGCATTTAATACATCAACTGCATCGCTATCATCGATTAAAGATAATAATAAATGTTCGAGGGTAACATACTCATGTTGCCTATCATTTGCATATGAAATAGCTCTTTTAATAGTTTTTTCTAAATTATCAGTTAACATTTCAAATTTTTTCTATAGTTAAAAGTAAGGGGAAGCCATTCTTTCTAGAAACATTTATAACTTTTAATATTTTTGATTCAGCAATTTCATAAGTAAATACCCCGCATATACCTGCTCCCTTGTTATGAACTTCTAGCATAATTTTTGAGGCCTCATTATCATTTTTTTGGAAAAAATTTTTTAACAAATAAACTACAAAATCCATAGGTGTATAATCATCGTTTAACATAACAACTTTATACAAAGATGGTTTCTTTAATTTATTTTTTGCGTCTTTCTTTGTTAAAACTCCAAAATTTTCCTCAATTTTATTTACTGATTTTGCCATAATTTTATTTATATAAGTAAATTATAAATATAGAAAGAAAATAGTCAAAACTTTGGTATATCAAATGAACATTTTTTTAAATATTTTTTTAAATTTAGTTTAACTTTTATTAAATTTTCTTTTGATGAAGATTCGCATCTTGCAACTATTATATTTTGCGTATTAGACGCTCTAACTAACCACCAACCTTCGTTTATTGTAAATCTAACTCCATCTATACTTGTAAATCTTTTTTTTTCATCTTTTAATATTTTTTTTAATTTATTAACAATTAAAAATTTCTCGGTTTCTGTACTATCAAATCTTAATTCTGGTGTATTATAAGATTCTTCCATTCCATCAAATATTATTGATAAAGGTTTTTTTATATCAGAATATAAATTTAAAAATCTTATTGATGCATAGATAGCATCGTCAAAACCAAAATATTCATCTGCAAAAAAAATATGCCCGCTCATTTCACCAGCAAATATTGCTTTTGTTTCTTTCATCTTTTTTTTAATTAATGAATGTCCGGTTTTCCAAAAAATAGGATTACCTCCTAATTTCTTAATTTCATTAAAGACGCTTTGACTTGACTTTATATCTAAAATAATTTTTGATTTTGGTTTATTTTTTAAAACATCTTTAGCTAAAAAAGCCACAATCTTATCAGCAAATATAATTCTACCCTTGTTATCTATTACACCCAACCTATCGCCGTCACCATCAAATGCAAAACCTAGATCGCATTTTTTTTTTTTTACCAAGCCAATTAATTGCTTTAAATTCTTTGGAACTGTTGGATCGGGATGATGTGCGGGAAAATTTCCATCTATTTTTTGATTTATAACATAATGTTTTCCAGTTATTATTTTTGTTAATTTTGAGATAATTTCTCCACTTGATCCGTTACCAGGGTCCCAGGCAATCTTAATATTTTTTTTTACCTTTGCCAAATTCTTTAGAAAAATTAAATATTTATTAGCTATAGATATTTTTTTCACCTTTCCCTTTTTATTTGGACTAAATTTTCCTTTAGAAGATATTTTTGCTAAATCTAGAATATCTTTTCCTACAATACTTTTATTTTTTAATAACATTTTAAAACCATTGTACTCTGGAGGATTATGTGAGCCTGTTATCATAATACCGCTATTTAACTTTTTAGAGTACATTGAATAATAAAGTAAAGGTGTTGGAACTATTCCTATTCTATATACTTGAATTCCCTTAGATATTAATCCTTCAATAAGTTTTTTTTCTATTTTTATTGAGCTAGATCTACCATCATAGCCAACCACAACATTCTTAAAATTATTTTTCTTAAGTAAGGTCGCAAAAGATTTTCCTAGATATAAAGCGTCAATTAAATTAAGGTCTTTTTTAAAAATACCTCTAATATCATATTCCCTTAGAATTGTTTTGTTGAAAGTATGTTGATCCATTAAAAAATTTTTTAAATTCCTATTATTTTTAATATATTAGGAAGAATATTTTTTATAAATGGTAGTAAATAAGATATTTTGCCTGTGTAAATAAAGTAAAAGATTACTGCAATAAAGAGTAAAATAAATAAATGTTTAATTTGAAAGTTATTATTTTTAAAAGTTTTTGTAAAAAAAAATACAAAAAGAATAATTAATAATAAAATTAATATGATTTTAAACATTTGATTTTTTTAATTTTTGATTTTTATTTTCTTTTGTAAATTCATTTATCGCAGAACAAATTTTTTTTATATGTTTCGTATTAAAAAAAGGATTAAGCAAAACAGCTCTTAACCATTTACATTCTTGAAATTTTACTAATGAAAAAAATATATTGTATTTTTCAAATAAAAAATTTTGAAGATTTATATTTATTTTATCGCTGTTTTGTTTTGCATAATATCTAAAACAAATAATATTTGTTTGTGGATCACAGGAAATTTTAATATTTCTTATTGTCAATAAATGCTTTTTAAATAAATTTGTAAATTTAATAGAATTTTCAATTATTTCAGAATAACTAAAGTTGCCTATGTGTTGAAGAGAAAGCCATAGTTTCAAAACATCTGGATACCTTGTTCCTTGTAAAGTAATTTCACCTAAATGATATTCGTTTCTATTCTTCCTTACATAAGGTAAAGGGGTGTAAAAGTCTGAATAAAGATGTTTTTTATTTTTTAATAAAAGAATAGAGCAGGTTTTTGTTATATAAAGCCACTTTTGTGGATTAAAAGAGATTGAGTCTGAATGCTCAATACCATTTAATTTATTTTTATATTTACTAGAAAAAATTAAAGCTCCTCCATAAACAGCATCTGTATGCATCCACAATTTATACTTATTTGATATTCTTGATATATCATTCAAATTATCAATGCTACCTGTTATTGTTGTACCAGCTGTGGCAACAATACAAAATGGTAATCCGTTATTTTTGATTTTTTTTTTGATTTTTTTTTCTAAATCACTTGCAATCATCGTACCGTTTTTATCTGTTTCAACTGAAATAACTGAATTTGTACCTAACCCAAGAACCATTGCTGCTTTTTGTATAGATGTATGAGATTCCTTAGATGAAAAAATATATGGTTTTCTTTTTAATCCAATTAATCCATTCTCAGAAGTATTTAATATACGATTTCTTGCAATTGCTATAGCTTGTATATTTGATAAAGATCCGCCTGATAACATAACGCCACCTGAGTTTTGGCCTAAATTAAATTTGTTTGCTAAATTTGTTGTAACTTTTTTCTCAATTTCTGTAAGAATTGGAGCTGTTTCTTTACTAAGCATGTTATTATTAATAGTTGAACAAATTATATCTCCAACAATTGACATGGTTGAAGGCAATGAATCCATATGGCCTAAATAAAACGGATTTGAAGCATTCATTGAATTATTGATAATCATTTTTATTTTTTTAAATATTTCAGATTCGCTAATTGGTAAATCGTTAAAATTAAATTTATCTAAATTTATATTTTTTTTTGGTAGTGGTGGAAATTTTTCAGCATTTGAGGCTTTATTTAGAAGTTCATTTATAACCTTATCTATAAAAATTTTTACTTCTTTTAAATTAGCACCTGAAGGATCTATAAATGATAATTTTTTAATCTTTTTTGTCATAATCTTATAATAATTAAGTAGTTAAAAGTAATTGAAAAAAAATATAAACCAAATAAAATTTTAATTCTAATGATAATGATTATCATTATCAATTTATTCTTATAAATATTATGATTAAAAAAAAAGTATTTATTCTTTTATTTGTATTTTTTTTAGCTACTTTTAGTTTTTATTTCCTAGAAGCTAAAACTGAGAATGAACTTAATATATATTCAGGAAGGAAATCTTTTTTAATAGAACCTTTAATAGATGAATTTAAAAAAAATAATAAAAATATAAAAGTAAATATAGTAACTGGTAAATCTGATGAATTTATAGAAAGATTAAAGCTTGAAGGTAAAAATACAAAAGCCGATATTTTATTAACAACTGATGTAGCAAGGTTAACAAGAGCAAAAAATAATAACTTATTTAAAAAAATAAGTTCAAAAATACTAAAAAATAATATTCCCTCGAAATATAGGAGTAAAGATGATGATTGGTTTGGATTGTCAGTACGAGCTAGACCAATAATATACTCAAAAGATAGAATAAAAATAAATGAGTTAAAAAGTTACGAAGATCTTGCAGGTGAAAAATGGAGAGGAAGAGTTTGTATGAGATCATCCAACAATGTTTACAATCAATCCTTAATTGCATTTATGATTATAAATTTAGGAGAAAAAAAAACTAAAAAATGGTTAGATAATTTAGTTAAAAATTTTGCTAGAAAACCTTATGGTGGAGATAGAGATCAAATAAAAGCAATTGCTTCAGGACAGTGTGATATTACAGTTGCTAACACATATTATTTAGCAAATATGTTAACAAGTAAGAATTTAAAAGACCAAGAAGCAGCAAAGAAAGTATCTATATTTTGGCCAAATCAGGATGACTTTGGAGTTCACATAAACTTAAGTGGCGCAGGTGTAATTAAAAACTCAAAAAATACCAATAATGCAATATTATTTTTAGAATTCTTATCCTCAAAAAAAGCTCAACAAATATATACTAAAAAAATAAATGAATATTCAATTAGAACAGGTGTAATTCCATCTGAAACAGTAAAAGAATTTGGCAAATTTAATGCCGATAATTCAAATCTCGGTGAAATAGGAAAAAAAATAAAATCTGCTATATATCTAGCATCAAAATATAATTGGAAATAATTTTAATTTGTAGCAAAGAGCCTTATTACTTGAGGGAGAAATTACTGGCTCTTTGCTTGATTTTATAGAAACCAACATTAAAAACGTAAAATAAAAAAAATTATTCCACTTTAGTTAAAAAATCATTATTTAATGTATAATCTTATTAAATAATTTAATTGTGAAATTTTTTATAAAACTAATAAGTTTCTTTTTAATACTTTTTTGTAGTTTAAATCTGCAAGCTGTTGATTTTGACGCTGCTAAAAAAAATTTAGAAAAAAAAGACTATGTTGCCGCATATGATAATTTCAATAAATGTACAGCTAATTGCCTAAAAACTGGAAATTGTTCAAATGAACATTTTATGTGTATGCTTGAAATAGGAAGAATGTTAGAACAGGGATTGGCTGAAAAAGATTTAACAAATGAACAAAGGTTGAATAAAGCAAAATTTTGGTATAAATATTGTGCTGATAAAGGATCGGAAATATGTAAACAAAAAAGCTCTACTTTAGAAATCGAGAATTTATTGATTGTAAAAAGTGTCCAAGAAAAACTATTTGATCTAGGCTATCCGATAAAAAGAGACGATATACCAGGCATAGAAACTTTTGCTGCTATTAAAGAATTTCAAAAAAAAGAGGACCTTTCGATAAAAAAACCTAATAATTTTGAAGAATGGTTGGAATTAAATGATTTGTTAGCAAACGCTATAGCTAATAAAAATAGTGATAAAAATATTGAAATTGGAAAATCATCAAAATATGGGACCGGAATATGGGTCGGGAAAAAAGAAAAATTATATGTTTTAACTGCTGCTCATTTTGCTAATAATTGTAAGAAAATAAGATCAAACAAATACAAAGATAATTTAAGTTTAAGAATTTATGAAATTGATGAGAAAGATGATCTTGCTTTACTTGAAAGTGACGAAGTTACTGATAATAAATTTAGACCTGCAATTTTAACCTCAAAAATAATTGAAGACGAAAAAATTTATATTTTTGGCTATCCTAGGCAAACAATATTAAATAAGCATGAAAGAAATGAAGGAGTGATAAAATCTCTAAAATCCAGAAAAAATGACAGAAGAAAAATTATTATTCAACCAATAAACGAATTATATCCGGGTTCAAGTGGAAGCCCTGTTATTAATGAATATGGTTTAATAGTTGGTACAGTTTATGGAAAAGATTCTTTAAAGAAAAGAATTCTTGATTTATTAAGATATAGCGCGTCATCTAAAGGATTATATTTGGCCACATCAATACATACTATTAAAAGCTTCCTGGATGAACATAATATTGATTATTTAAGTTCAGAAAATATAAAAAAGATAGATAGTGAGCAAATTTTAATTGATGCAAGTAAATATACGATTCCTTTAAAATGTGATTAAAAAGGAATAAAATAGAATTAATTTCGTTATAAACAAAAGTAAATAATTTACAAAGAGGGAGACTTTTGAAAAATAAAAAAATAAGAGAAGAGGCAAAAGAATGTTATGGCAGTTTGTTAAATTATGCCAAATTTAATTTAACTTCAAATCATCATGATGCTGAAGATTTAGTTTCGCAAGCATATATAAAATTTTTTAATTCTTATGATAAGGGCAAAAGTAATTATAAAGAAGGTACAAACATATTAGGTTATTTAAAACTAATAGTTAAAAACTTATTTATAGATAGAACTAGAAAAAACAAAAGAACTCCAAATATAATTTCTCTATACAAAAAAGTTGATGAAAATGAAATCATTAGTTTTAACGAATATAAATCTCAAAAACTTAAAAATAATGAAGAAAAATTAAAAGATCCATTTGCGCAAAGGGTTGATGCTAAAAAAGTTTTAAAAATAATTGATAGAACATTTAATAAAGAAGATAAAGAAATTTTCTTTTTAATATTTGTAGAAGGTTGTAAATATAGTGAAGTGGCAAAAAAACTTAGAATTTCGCAAGGCACAATAGGAAGTAGATTAAATAGGAATGTAAAAAAAATTAGGCAAGAATTAGAAAAAAAAAACGTTACAAAGATTAAGGTTATAAATAATGAAAATTGATGATAGTAAACTAATAAGATTTATTAATAATGATCTTCCTAAATTCGAAAAAAAAGAATTAGATTCATTAATAAAAAATGATCCAAAATTAGAATTTAAACTTCAGGGTTTAAAAAATTTTCAATCTATTCTTAAAAAGGAATCAAAAAAAAATAAAAAAACAAAAATGCCTAAAAATTTATATAAAAAAATTAATATCGTAAACAATAAGGAAAGCAAAATTATTAATTTTTATAAAATAGCAGCAAGTTTTATATTTTTTGCGTCTATAGGATGGCTGTTTGTTACTCCAAATACTAGTCTATTATCACAAAATACTTCAAACTATTTAAGTTTATTAATAATTTCACTCCTTGTGTTTATAATTTTTTTAATTTTAAAAAAGAAATAAAAAAAATTTTGGAAGAAAAAATAAATTTTTTCGTTTAAATAATTATGAAATTAAAATTAATACATGCAATTTATGGAATTTTATTTGTTTTTTTTCTCTCTATTGGAAAATTAGCAGTTTCAAAGGAAGACTCAAATTCACCTGGCACAAGGTGGCTTGAAGTTGATAATTATATTGGTGCAAGTAAGGCAAATTATAGCAATTTAGATAATATAAAAGAAATAATTGAACCAATTCAATTTGCAGAAGATATATCTATACCTGGATTGCCTGTTTTGCAAGATATTCCTTTAACTGAAGAAGATAAATAAATAGTTTGATTTTTTAACCTTTTATTATCAAATAAATAACATTCTTAAAATGAAGAAAGTTATTTATTTTGTATCAGAAGATTGGGCATTTTTAAATCACCGTTTAGAGATAGCTAAAATAGTTCAAAAAAAAGGTTATAAAATTGTTCTTATTACAAATGTCTCTGATTGTAAAAATCTTATAGAAAAAAAGAACATAAAAGTTATTCCAATTAAAATGGAGCGTGGAAGTCTTAATATAAGGAAGTCAATAAAAACAATATATAACTTAGTTAAAATTTACAATAAAATAAATCCATATTTGGTTCATAATTTTGGTTTAAAACAAATTATTTATAGTAATATTGCGGCCAGATTTAGCAAAACTAAAAAAAGTTTTAATTCTGTAATTGGACTTGGAAGTGTATTTATTTCAGGGAATTTTCTAATAAAGTTTTTTGCAATAAACACATTACGTTTTAGTTTATTTTTTAAAAACTCAAAAGTTTTAGTTCAAAATAAAGATGATTATATTTTTTTTAAAAAAAAGATTTGGATTAGGGAAAAAAATTTATTTTTAAACAGTGCTTCAGGTATTAATTTAAAAAAATATACTGTATCAAGGGAACCTAGAGGGAAAATAGTATTTTTATTTGCTTCAAGACTTTTAAAAGATAAAGGTTTATTAGAATTAATAGAAGCAGCAAGTAAATTGAGAAAAATTACAAAAAATTTTAAATTGTATATTGCTGGAAAAATAGATACTGAAAATCCTTCGTCCTTATCTCATGAAGAAATAAAATCTTGGGAAGCATGTGATTATATAAAATATATTGGTTATCAAAATAATATGAATGAAGTATATAAACAAATACATGTGGCAATTTTACCATCTTACAGGGAAGGCTTGCCAAAAGGATTGTTAGAAGCTGCAGCTTACAACAAGCCGATTATTACTACTAATGTTACTGGATGTAGAGAAATAGTTATAGATGGAAAAAACGGAATTGTTGTTAATTCTAAAAACTCTGAAGAATTATATCTTGCAATGAAAAAGATGGTTGAAAATAAAAAAATAAGAATTTCTATGGGTAAAGAAGGGAGAATGATAATTAAAAAAAAATTCTTATTAGAAAATACAGCGAAAGATTTGGTAAATTTATATAAAAATTCTTAATTTAAGGAGCTTTTATTTTCATACTTGCATTAATAGCAATGCATATTCTTGGATTTTCTCCATAATAAGTTCTAACACCATGTCTTACATAACTTGGGAATAAATTCATTAAACCTGTTTTTGGTTTAATAAAATGTTCCCCAGGCAACAATCCTGGGAAAAAAGATGTAAGATGAGATAAGTTAGGATTAAAAGCTTCAAATAAACCACATTTACTTTCATCCATATCATCCCCGGCATCAACATAATATGTTCCAGACCATGTTGACATAGGATGTATATGAGCGATATTTGAATGCCCTTTTCTATTTACATTAGCCCAACCATAAATATGAAAATCCATCGGTATATTCTCAACAAAATTTAATTTTTTAGTTGAAGTTTCAATCAATTTTGAAAACAAATTATATATTGTTTCAACGCTTTCTCCTCCCCATCTAAAAAAGTCTCCTTCAGATTGCCAGCCTCCTTGGTTACTTTTGTTTGTT
The DNA here is from genome assembly GCA_002720895.1 of Pelagibacteraceae bacterium. Taxonomy (GTDB): domain Bacteria; phylum Pseudomonadota; class Alphaproteobacteria; genus CAYOOR01. The sequence continues at coordinate 2,598 of PBIP01000025.1, read as the reverse complement.
GTAGGAAGTTCATTTTCTTTTTTTAATATTATTTCTTTTAATTCCTTATTAAGTTTATCTGTATTTGTTGTTTGATATTGTACGATAGGAAGAGAGAATACATTTTCATGTTTTATTTTTTCTTCATTAATTTCAATATTAGTATTAGCCATCTAAAAAAGACCTTGTATTAAACCTTTTCCATCAATAAAGATAGACTCAGCAGCAGGTACCCTTGGTAGACCGGGCATTAGCATAATATCTCCGCAAATAACTACTACAAACTCAGCGCCAGCAGAAACTCTTATTTCTTTTACTGGCAAATTATGTTCTTGAGGCAACCCGCCATTCTCAGGATCTGCAGTAAAACTATATTGAGTTTTAGCAATACAAACAGGAAATTTTTCATAATTAGTTCCTTGAAGTTCTTGCAATTGTTTTTTTGCAGTAGTGCTAATTTCAAGTTCGTTTGCACCATAAATTTCTTTAGCTACTTTTTTGATCTTTTTTTCTAAAGATAAATTATCATCATATAAAGTTTTAAAATTTGATTTTGTTTTTTCTAATATATCTACAACCTCATTTGCTAAATCTACAGCTCCATCACCTCCAAATTCCCAGTGCTTACTTGTAACTGCTTTAATGCCTACAGATTCACAAACCTTTTTAACAACATTCATTTCATCCTCTGTATCTGACACAAATGCATTAATGCCAACAACAATTGGTACACCGTATTTTTTTAAATTCTCTATATGCTTTAATAAATTTTCACAACCTTTCTTTGTTGCATCAACATTTTCTTTATTTAAATTATCTTTATCAACGCCTCCATGCATTTTTAGAGCACGGATAGTAGCAACTAAAACTGAAGCGTCTGGTGATAAGTTTGCTTTTCTGCATTTAATATCTAAAAATTTTTCCGCACCTAAATCTGCTCCAAACCCTGCCTCGGTAACAACATAATCAGATATTTTTAAAGCAGTTTTTGTTGCAATGATTGTATTACAACCATGGGCAATATTTCCAAATGGTCCACCATGAACAAAAACTGGGTTATTTTCTAAACTTTGAATTATGTTTGGCTTTATAGCATCTTTTAACAAAACAAGCATAGATCCAATAACGTTTAAATCTTTAGCAAGAACAGGTTTCTTTTCACTTGTATAACCAACAAGAATATTGCCCAATCTTCTTTCTAAATCTTTTATATCATTTGCTAATGTAAAAATAGCCATAATTTCTGAAGCTGGAGTAATATTAAAACCATCCTCCCTTGGAAATCCATTACCTGGTCCTCCTATGCTACATATAATCTGTCTTAATGCCCTATCATTCATATCCATTGTTCTTTTCCAATTAATTCGTCTTGCGTCAATCACTGGTTCTTTTCGCCAATTTATATGATTATCAATTGCAGCAGACAATAAATTATGAGCAGTGCTAATTGCATGAAAATCTCCCGTAAAGTGTAAATTTAAATCTTCCATTGGAACAGCTTGCGCTTTACCTCCGCCTGCAGCTCCTCCTTTCATGCCAAAACAAGGACCTAAACTTGGTTCTCTTATGCAAACAGAAGAATTCTTTCCAATTTTTTGCAAAGCATCGCCTAAGCCAAGAGTCGTTGTTGTTTTTCCTTCTCCAGCAGGAGTTGGTGTTATAGCAGTAACTAAAATTAATTTACCATTTTTTTTTTTATCTAGAGTATTAATGTACTCAAAACTTAATTTTGTTTTATAATGGCCATATTGTTCTAAAAATTTTTCTGAAATATTTAATTTTTTTTCAGCTATTTCTACTATATTTTCAAGTTTAGCTTCTCTTGCTATCTCAATATCACTTTTATATTTCTTATTTTCTGCCATATTAAAAAAAATAAATTAAAAATATAATATATATGAATTTAGATAATTTTAAAAATAAAACAGCAAAAATTCTTTTAGATATAAAATCAATTAACATAAGCGCAAAAAAACCTTTCAAACTAACGTCTGGTAGGTTAAGCCCTGTTTATGTAGATTGTAGAAAAATTATAAGTCATTTAAAAGAAAGAAGATTATTAATAAGCATGGGTTGTAAATTATTAAAAAAAAAAATAAATATAAAAAAAATAGATTATATTGCAGGTGGTGAAACTGCTGGAATTCCTTATGCTTCTTGGATTTCAGAAAAATTAAACAAACCAATGATTTATATAAGAAAGAAACCAAAAGGTTTTGGTAAATTATCTCAAATAGAAGGTGAATTAAAGAAAAATTCAAGGGTATTATTAATTGAAGATTTATCTACAGATGGTAAAAGTAAAATTAATTTTTGTAATGCAATAAAAAAGGCTGGTGGAAAAATAAAAGATATTTTTGTGATTTTCAATTACGATATTTATCCTGATACTATTTTTAATAGAAATAAATTAAAAATTCATTTTTTAACTAATTGGAAATTTATCATGAACAACCTTAAAAAAAAAAAGAGTTTAAAAAAAGAAGAAATTTTAGAAATTGAAAGATTCTTATCAAAAAAAAACTAATTTTTTTTTATTAAATGAATTCTTCCTTTGTTTGTTGTTGAGTTTTTAGCAATAGACCTTCTTGGAATTCTTCCTGCTAAAAAAGCATTTCT
>PBIP01000024.1 GCA_002720895.1 Pelagibacteraceae bacterium | reverse complement strand
GTTCTTATGTCATGAGAAATTGAAGAAAACATTTTATTTCTTTGTGTTATTGAATTTTCAATCCTATTTTTCATGATTTTAAAGGCATTAGAAACACGCCTAACTTCTTTTGCTCCAGATGGTTTAAAATTTTTAATATCCTTACCTTTTCCAAACCTATCTACTGCAATAGCTAGTTTTCTTATAGGTTTGATCTGATTTTTAAGAAATAATAAAGCAACTATAAATAAAATTATTGATGCACTTATCATCCATAATATGAAAATATAAGTAGTAGAACTAAAAATCCTTTTTTTGTTTGCTTTAAATTCAAGAATACCATCGTCAACTTCCACAAGAACCGTTATTAATTTTTTTTTATCATTTATATTTAAAGTAAATTTTTTATTTAAAGGAATAAACTTATTTGAAAGATATTCTTCAAGTCTATTGCCTTTATGTGTATAATTATCAAGGTTTAATTTTTTATTTTTTTCATAAACAGTCTTTAATTGTAATTTTTCTGAAACTGAATTTAAAGTCCACTCGCGATTTTTAATTGATTTATTTTTTTCGAATGACTCAACGACTAAAGTTATATCTTTTACAAAATCAATACTTCTATGTCTAGTAATTGTATCCCAATGCCTATTATAAAAGATTACTGTTATTATTAGCTGTAAAATTATTAAAGGAACAACCAAAATTAATATTGATCTTCCTAATAAAGTCTGAGGTAAATATTTTTTTATCATTTGTTTATATTATTCAACCTTTAAAACATAACCACGTCCTCTGACGGTTTGTATATAAGAAGGAAATTTTTTATTACCTTCAATTTTATTTCTTAATCTCGTAACCTGCACATCTAATGCACGGCTTGTAGAAGGAATATTTAAAATTTTTGACAAGTTATCTCTAAATATTGGCTTACCATCATTTTTTGCCAAAATACACAGCAACCTTGTTTCGCTCGATGTAAGAATAAAGTTTTTTCCGTTTTTTTTTAAAATCTCATTTTTTAAATTAAAAGTATAAGGCCCAAACTTTATTATTTTTTTTTTTGAATCAAATTTATTTTTTTGTATTAAGTTATTCATTCTTAAAAGTAATTCTTTTGGTTCAAATGGTTTAGGTAAATAATCACTAGCCCCTATTTCCAGTCCCTTTATTCTATCCTCAGGATTTCCTAAGGCACTTAATAGAAGAATAGGGGTTTTGAAATTATTTTTTTTTAAGGAACTTGTTAGCTTTAATCCTGACTCTCCTGGCATCATAATATCTAGAATAATCAAATCAAATTCAATATTTTCTATTTTTTTTCTTGCTTCCATTGCATTATTAGCAATGCTTACCATGAAATTGTTTTTAATAAGATAATCATTTATTAATTCTAAAATTCTTTTATCGTCATCTACGATTAATATATGTGGTAAATTTATTTTCATATTTTTTTTTTCAATATTGTTTTAGAGTTTTTACTTATCAAGTTAATTAAAATTTTTTTAAAACTATTTATAGAATCGGTTCCAGCATTTTTGTATGCATTCGCTATGTTATTCATTTGCTTCTCAGTTAATTTTTTTTCAATTTTTATACCTTTCTTAGTTAAATAAATATTTTTATTTCTTTTATCTTTTTTAGATTGTTTTAACACTATTAAATCATTATTTTTAAGTTTATTAAGCACTTTTGCTAAACTCTGTTTTTTTATATCTAAAATTACAAGCAAGTCTTTAATTGTTAAATAATTATTGTTAGATGCTAAGAAAATAACAGCAAAGTGCGTTTTGTTATATCCAAATTTTTTTAATAAAGAGCTTATATTTTTGTCAAAATCTTTAATTACAAAAAATAATAGTTCAAAAGCTATTTTAAGCTCCTTATCTTTAAGGAATAGTGGGTTAAAAATATTATTTAAGTTTGCCATTTTTTATTTTTAAATATGTTTTATATTTAAATACTATTTTAATAAATTTTTTTTTTATTTCTTTTAATTTTATAAAATGTCAAAAATTAAGGATTTTAATAATAGGGCAGGATATATCTGGATAGATGGTAAATTTGTTAAGTGGAATAAGGCAAAAATCCACGTATTAAGCCATGGATTACATTATGCAAGCTGTGTATTTGAAGGTGCAAGAGTTTATAATGGAAAAATTTTTAAACTTAATGAACATACAAAAAGACTCTTTTTTTCTTCAAAAACCTTAGGTTTTAAAATTCCATATTCAGAAAAAGAGATAAACTATGCTTGTAATCAAATTATAAAAAAACAAAAAATAATAAATGGTTATTTAAGACCTTTTGCGTGGAGAGGAAGTGAAATGATGGCTATATCAGCACAAAATACAACAATCCATGTAGCAATAGCAACATGGGAAATGTCCACATATTTTGATAAAAAAAAGAAATTAAATGGTATTAAATTACAAACATCAAAATGGATGAGACCTCCATCTAATACAGCTCCTACAGATGCAAAGGCTGCTGGATTATATATGATATGTACTTTAAGCAAACATCATGCTGAAAAAAACGGCTTTGATGACTCCTTAATGTTGGATTCAAAAGGAAATATAGCTGAATCAACTGGAGCAAATATTTTTTTTGTTAAAAATAATAATTTATATACGCCAACCCCTGATTGTTTTTTAAATGGTATAACTAGACAAACAGTCATAGAATTAGCAAAAAAGAACAAAATTCGGGTTATAGAAAAAAGAATTTTACCTAAGGAGCTTTTTAAAGCTGATGAAGTTTTCCTAACGGGTACAGCTGTAGAAATTACACCAATATCTTTAATTGATAAAAAAAAATTTAAAGTTGGAAAAGTTACTAAAAAACTTATGTATCTTTTCAGTAATTTAGTAAAGAGTAATTAAAAACTTTTTTTTATTTTTTTTTCATCTTCTTTTTTTGATTTTACAAATATTTTTTTATTTTTAATTTTTTCAATCTTCCAAAAAGGAGCTCTAACTTTTAAATAATCTATAATATATTCGCATGCTTTGAATGCATTTTTACGATGTTTTGCTGCTGTTCCAACGTAAACAATATTTTCCCCAGGTTTAATTTTTCCATATCTATGAATTATAATACACGTGTTTAGCAACCATTTTTTTAAAGCATATTTTTCTACTTCTTTAATTTTTTTTTCGGTCATACCAGCATAATGTTCTATTTCTAAATGCTCTATATTTCCAGAGTTGTTAGCAGGTCTAGCAATTCCAGTAAAATTTACAACCGCCCCTATGCCTTTCTTTATTAGCATCTTGTTAAGAAGAGAAATATTAATTCTTTTTTTTTGAATTTTTATCACTTAACCTCCTGTAAATGGTGGAAAAAAAGCTATCTCATCATTTTGTTTAATTTTACTATTTTTATTAACTATTTGCTGATTAATAGAACAACGAATACTTTTTGACTTTAAAAAAACTTTTTTATGTTTTATGCTTCTCTTTTCTAACCATTTCATTAAAAGATTAATATTTTTTATTTCCTTAGGAGGTTTAATATTTTCTTCAGAAATTCCCAGTATTTCTTTTAACCAGGAAAAATAAATTATTTTCATACTAGTATTTCACTATATGGAACAAATCTTATTTTTGTTCCTTTTTTTAAATAAGTTAGTTTTTCAGGAAGTTCTACAAGTCCATCAGTTTCTACAATTGATGTAAAAACTCCAGAACCTGTGTTAGGGTAATGTTTAATTTTTACTTCACCGTTTAAACTATTTAAAACTTTTACTCTAAGAAATTCCTTTCTTCCACTCTTTTTTTTAAAACTAAAATCAGTTACCACAATAAAATTTTTTTCTTTTGGTGATATAAAACCTGACAATTTATTAATTGTTGGTAAAGCTATTTTTAGAAAAGTTATCATCACAGAAACAGGATTTCCAGGTAAACCAATAAATGGTTTTTTAAAAATATTACCAAGAGCAACTGGCCTACCAGGTTTTATTGAAATATTCCAAAAGTTTAAAGATCCATGCTTTTCAACAACTTTTCTAACATAATCTTCGTCTCCAACGGACATTCCTCCTGTTGTAATAATTAAATCGCACTCTTTAGAGATTTTCATTAAAGTTTTTGTAATTAGTTTTTCACTATCTTTTTTTATTCCATAATCTTTTATCGAACAATTTATTGTCTCTAATAAATTTTTTAGACAATACCTGTTTGAATCATATATCCCGCTTTTTGATGTTTTTTTTCCAGGCTCAAATAATTCATTTCCAGTTGTAAAAACACCAACTTTTAATTTTTCAAAGACATCAATTACTTTAATTCCTACAGATGCTATTAATGCAATATCTTGTGCTTTTAATTTTGATCCCTTAGACATAATTTTTTTTCCATAATTTACATCTTCTCCCCTTTTTCTAATATTTGCACCTTTAAAAATACCTGTTTTTAAAAGAATTTTATTATCACTTACCTCACAATCTTCTTGCATGATCACAGTGTCTGCTCCTTCAGGTATTTTTGCACCAGTAAAAATTCTTATTGCTTCTTTTTTTTTAATTTTTTTATTGTAGTTTTGTCCAGCAGTAATTCTTCCAGATAATTTTAAAATAGTTTCTTTTTTTTTATTTAAATCACTAAAATTGAATGCATAACCATCAACTGCTGAATTATTAAAAGAAGGAACGTTTATTTTAGAAATAATATTTTTAGATAAAATTCTTCCAAGTGCTGAATTTAGTTTTATTTTTTGAGTTTTTTTTATGCATTTTATTTTTTTTTGCAAAATTAAAACTGCTTTTTCCAATGAAATTCTTTTTTTATTATTTTTAAAACAATCGTTAGTTAGTTGTGTCATTTTTTCTTAAATTTAAATATGTTCTATAATGTTGTAATCCGCTAAATATAGTTACTATACTAGCAAACCACAGAAGCCAAATAGATGTATTTTCAAAAAAATAGCTGTATTTTCCTTTATCATAAATATAGTAAATAAAGACTGAAGTAATAGCTATCATTTGTATTACAGTTTTAAATTTCGATAACAAGTTAACATTAATTGATTTATCAGCATTGCTTAAATCATATCTTAAAGATAAAACTATTATTTCTCTTAATATAATTATAAGAAAAGGTGTCTTGGGTAGGCCTATGCCATATATAATTAGCAATATAGATATTGTTATAATTAAGGCTTTATCAGCAATAGGATCTAAAATTTTACCTAAATTTGACTCTAATTTTTTTTTTTCTAGCAAGATAACCGTCAAAAAAATCTGTAATACATGCAAATAAAAATATTATTAAAGCAATTAAAGTTATATTTTTATTTTCAAATATATGGACATTAGAATAAAATAAGTAAATTAATAAAGGACAAGCAAACAATCTCAATATAGTTAATATATTTGGCATATGTTTCATAATTTAATTTTCATGAAAAAAATTATATATTTTTTTTGCAATGTTCTTATTTATTCCTTTAACTTTTTCAATTTCATTTAATTTTGCAATTTTTATTTGATTTGAAGATCCAAAATATTTTAATAAATCTCTTTTTTTATTAGGTCCAATTCCATCTATTTCATCCAATATTGATTTACTAATTTTTGATCTTCTATTTTTATGAGATGTAATTGCAAATCTATGCGCTTCATCTCTAAGTCTTTGTAAAAAAAACAAAGTTTTATCATTAGTTTTAAATTTTACTAATTTATTTCCTTTTAAATAAAAATTTTCATTTCCTTCATTTCTATTTTCTCCTTTTGCTATTGAAATTAATTCTATTTTTTTTTCTAGATTAAGATTTTTCAATATATTTAAACTAGTATTTAAATGCCCTTTACCACCATCAATAATCATTAAATCGGGGTAGGGTATTAATTTAGAACTTTTTTTTAGTCTTCTATTTAAAACCTCATATATTGAAGAATAATCATCGCTTTTTGATGTTATTTCCTTTCTTTTGTATTTACCTTCTATATTAAATTTTCTATATTTATTTTTAACAAAACCTTCTTGGTTAAAAGAAACCATAGCGCCAACCACAAAATCCCCTGAAATATGACTAATATCATATATTTCAATACTCTTTGGAGTTCTATTTAGTTTAAAAGCTTTTTTAATTGTTTTTAAAAAATATTTATTATTTGCTTGTTCATTAATTTTTTTATCTAACTCTTTTTCTGCATTTTTTTCCGCATCTTTTAAAATTATTTTTTTTTTTCCTTTAAGTGGTATTTCAATATTAATTTCATATCCAGATTTACTTTTTAAAGCATTTGTTAAAAGACTTATTTCTGGAACTTTTTTATTAATAAGAATTAATTTTGTCACTATTTTGTCTGAATAGTATTGACCTATAAATGATTGCAAAATATTTTCTTCTTTTTCATTTTCTTCATGACGTGGAAAATAATATCTTCCACCTAAGTTTTGTCCTCCTCTAAAATAGAATACCTGTATACATGCTTTATTTTTTTTTTTTTTAATAGATATAATATCTGCATCACCTATAGAACTAATATTAATTGATTGTTTTTCCTGTATTTGATTTAAAGCTTTTACCCTATCTCTTAAGTTAGCGGCTTTTTCATAAAGTTGATTAGAACTATATTTTTCCATTTTCATTTTTAATTCTGATTGAATTTTTTTATTTTTTCCTTTTAAAAATAAGATTGTCTTGCTTGATAGATCTAAATAATCACTTTCTTTTATTTTTTTTACACATGGAGCTGAGCATTTTTTTATTTGAAACAATAAACATGCTCGTGATCGTCCATTAAAATACGAATCCGAGCAAGATCTGATTAAAAAAGCTTTTTGTAATGAATTTATAGTTTTATCTACAACTCCTGGAGATGGATATGGCCCAAAATAAACCCCATCTTTTTTTTGTTTACCTCGATGTTTGATTATTTGAGGCCATTTTTTTTTTGTAGTTATTAAAATATAAGGCAATGACTTATCATCTCTTAATACTATATTGAATTTTGGTTTATTTTTTTTTATCAAATTACTTTCAAGCAAGAAAGCTTCAGCTTCAGTTTTAGTTGTTATAGTTTCAATATTATTTATTTGATGAACCATTCTTTGTATTCTATTTGATAAAGACGATGTATTCTTATAACTTGATATTCTCTTTTTTAGATTTTTTGCTTTTCCAATATATATAATTTCATTTTTCGAATTTAAATATTGATAAATTCCAGGTTTACTAGAAATATTGCTTAATTTATTTTTTATAATATCTAAACCATTCATTTAGCTTAATTTTTAAAAAACTTTAGCCTTATTGTAATAATAATCCACCATATCTGTGGATAAAGTTGTGCGTAAATCATAAAAAAATACTAATTTTGGCTTATTTCCTAGTATTTTAATACAATGATTAAAAATTAGGCAGCATTCACTAAATACTTGTTTATATTGCATAAATAAAAAGTCAAATTATTTTTTTTTTTTTTTTTATTTATTTTATTCTTAATTATTTAATTAATAAATTTTGTTGTGTAAAACTACCTCTTTTTTTTTTTAAATTTTTTTAAATTCTGTAGATAAATTATACATTTAGTAAATGTTATTCATCTATAATCTTTTTATTATTAGCTTGTGCCCAGCCTAAATGTTGCCCTGCATCCACATTTATCAATTGGCCGGTTATAGAATTAGAATTTAAAATAAATAGCACTGCTTCAGCAATTTCATTAGCGTCTACACATATTTTTAAAGGAGTTTTCTTAAATTGATTTATAAATTGTTTATTTGTTTGCCTTTTGCTTCGGAATGTTGGTCCCGGACCTATTGCATTAACTTTTATATTTGGTGCTAGAGCTAAAGCTAAATTTTGCGTTAACGTCCATAAAGCCGACTTTGTTATTGTATAAGTTGTAAAAAAAGGCGTTAAATTAACCACCCTTTGATCTACTATATTAATTATATTCCCCGTTGTTTTATTAGGTAAATTTTTTACAAATTCTTTTATTAAAAAAATTGGAGCCCATAAATTAGTGTTTAAATGATAATCCCATTTTTTTTTATCTATATTATTTATATTATCTAGTTCAAAAGTTGACGCATTATTTATTAAGCAATTAATGTTGCCAATTTTTTTTTTGGATTTTATGAATAGTTTCTTAAGTTCTAAATCTTTAGAAAGGTCTGCTTTAACACAATGTAATTTGATATTATAATTTTCTAATTTCTTCTTTAAACTTTTAGCTTGCGCTTCAGATTTATTATAATGAATTACAACATTCCAGTTATTTTTTGCAAGTTTTTCACAAATTGTCTTTCCGATTCTTTGAGATCCACCAGTTATTAATGCTGTATTTTTCAAAATTAATAAATTGAATAAATGTATAATATATAAACTGATAAAAGAATTAAGCCTTGTTTCTTGCTTATTTTTTTATCGTTAATAAAGAAGAATAATAATATAGATGAAATTCCCAACATATAAATATCAATACTTTCTATATTTTTTAGAATAGATGAAGGTTGAATTATTTCAACAGCACTTAGTAAAACCAAAATATTATACATATTTGCGCCTAATACCGTTCCTAAAGCTATTCCGTGTTTTTTTTTTAATGAAGCTATGACAGCAGTGGTTAATTCAGGTAAAGAAGTACCAATAGCAATTAAAGATAATCCTATAACTCTTTCTGATATTTTATAATGCTGCGCTATTTCAACCGAGCCATTTATAAGAAGATGAGAACCAAGCAATAGTCCTACTACGCAAATAAAAATTTTAAATAAAATTAATAAAATCGAATGTTTAATATTAATCTTTTCATTAATTTTTTTTTTCTCTAAATATATTCTCTCTTTAAAAAAATAAATAAAAAAAAACAACATAAGCACTGAGATAAAAAGTGAGGCATTATTTCCTAATTTGAAAAAAAATATTATTGCAGGAAAAAGTAATATTACAAAACTAGCTTTTAACTCTAAATTTATCAATTTGTTTGAATTAATTTTTATAGGATAAACAATAGCCGACATGCCAATTATCAAAAGCATATTTGCAATGTTACTACCAATTAAATTACCAACCGCAATTCCAGGGTGAGGAGGATTCGACAATACGGATTTTAAGCTAGTTGTAAGTTCAGGCAAAGTAGTACCAAAAGCAATAGTACAGCTGGCAATTATAAATTTAGAAACATTTATTTTTTTTGCTAAAAAAACAATATTTTCAATAATATAATTAGCGCTTAGTAAAAGGATTAATAAACCTAGTAAAGTAAGTAAAAGTAAATTAGTTATCATTTGCTATTTTTTTTGTAGTAATTAGTTCTAAATCTCTTAATTTGATTTTTTTTAATTTATCTCTTATTTTAGCAGCTTCTTCAAATTCAAGGTTTGCTGCGTGACTTAACATTTCTTTTTCTAAATTTTTAATGTAAGGTTTTAAATCTTTCTTTTTCGTTTCATATTTTTTGTTATCTATTTTAACAGTATAAACATCTTTTTCATAAACAGATTCTAAAATATTATTTATATCTTTCTTTATGGTTTCAGGGGTAATATTATTTTTTTTATTATATTCAATTTGTTTGTCCCTTCTTCTATTAGTTTCTTCAATTGCTTGAATTATACTTTTTGTTTTTTTATCTGCATAAAGAATTACTTTTCCATCAACATTTCTAGCAGCTCTTCCTATAGTTTGAATTAGCGAGGTTTTTGATCTTAAAAATCCTTCTTTATCAGCGTCTAAAATAGCAACTAAACCGCATTCAGGAATATCCAAACCTTCTCTTAATAAATTGATTCCAACTAAAATATCAAATTTTCCCATTCTTAGTTCACGTATAATTTCTATTCTTTCAAGAGTATCTATATCAGAATGTAAATATCTGACCTTTAGATTTGCTTCTTCAAAGTATTCTGTCAAATCTTCAGCCATTTTCTTCGTTAAAGTAGTAACAAGAACGCGTTGAGATTTTTTTATAGTTCTTTTACATTCATCCATCAAATCATCAACTTGAGAAGATGCGGGTTTAATTTCACATAAAGGATCAGTCAAACCAGTTGGCCTGACAAGCTGCTCAACTAATAATCCATCTGATATTTTTATTTCCCAATCGCTAGGTGTGGCAGATACAAATATAGTATTTGGTCTCATTTTTTCCCATTCTTCAAACTTTAGCGGTCTATTATCTAAACATGAAGGCAATCTAAAACCATATTCAGATAAATTTGATTTTCTTGAATAATCACCTTTATACATACCATGAAGCTGAGGAATTGATACATGACTCTCATCAACAAAGATTAAAGCATCATTAGGCAGATATTCGAACAAAGTAGGCGGTGGCTCACCTGGCTTTCTTCCAGTTAAGTATCTTGAATAATTTTCTATACCAGAACAATTTCCAGTAGCTTCTATTGTTTCAATATCGAAATTAGTTCTCTGTTCGATTCTTTCTGCTTCCAAAAACTTTTTTTTATTTTTAAAGAAATTTATTCTTTTTTCTAGTTCGATCTTTATATTTTTAATAGCTAAATCTAAAGTTGGTTTTGGAGTCACGTAATGACTATTTGGAAATATTTTAACAAAATTTAATTCCCCATTTTTTTTTCCAGTCAAAGGATCAGTCGATGTTATAGACTCAATTTTTTCACCAAAAAAAGAGATTCTCCATGAACAATCATCATAATGAGATGGAAAAATATCTATAATATCACCTCTAACTCTGAAGGTTCCTCTATGAAAATTTATATCATTTCTTATATATTGAAGTTCAACAAGCTTAGTTATTAAATGACTTCTTTTAATCAATTCATTTTTACTTAAATTAAATGTCATTGTTGAATACGTTTCAGGAGAGCCAATACCGTAAATACAAGAGACACTTGCAACTATTATAACGTCTTTTCTTTCAAAAAGAGCTCTAGTAGCTGAGTGACGCATTCTATCAATTTGTTCATTTATAGAAGATTCTTTTTCAATATATGTATCAGATCTAGGTACATAGGCCTCTGGCTGATAGTAATCATAATATGAAACAAAATATTCAACTGAATTATTTGGAAAAATTGATTTCATTTCAGAAAATAATTGAGCTGCAAGTGTTTTATTTGGAGCCAATATAAGAGTTGGTTTTTGCAACTTTTCTATAACATGAGCCATAGTAAATGTTTTTCCAGACCCTGTAACACCTAATAATGTTTGGTTTCTCTGATTCTTTTTTAAATTATCAACAATTTTCTTTATAGCTTGGGGTTGATCCCCTGATGGTTTAAATAAGCTTTTAATAGCAAATTTATTATTATTTTTTTCTAAATTCTCCATAATTATAAATCTAATTAATAAAGTAATTTTATTAAAATTAATACTATCTTTTTTTTTCAATTTTATTATAAATTACATTAGATATTGTTATGAGTTTCTTCTCGAAAAAAGTAACCAGGATTCAACCTTCACCCACTATATCTATAACTGCAAAAGCAAAAAAACTTAAGCAGGAAGGTAAAAAAATTATAGATTTTTCTGCAGGTGAACCAGACTTTGATACTCCAGATAATGTAAAAGATGCAGGAATAAAAGCTATCAAAGAAGGGCAAACAAAATACACGCCTGTTAATGGAACAAAAGAATTAAATGAGGCAATAATAAAAAAATTTAAGAGAGAAAATAATTTAGTTTTTAATCCTGAAGAAATTACGGTAGGTTGTGGAGGAAAACAAGTGATCTATAATGCTTTGTTAGCAACTATAGAAAAGGGAGATGAAATCATCATTCCTTCACCTTTTTGGGTTTCTTATCCCGATATTACTATTCTTGTAGAAGGAGAACCTGTAGTTTTAGATTGTTCTTTAGAAAATAACTTTAAAATAAATCCTCAAGATTTAGAAAATAAAATAACTAATCGAACAAAATGGTTGATTTTAAACTCACCATCGAATCCAACAGGCGCAATGTATACCGAGCAAGAATTACAAAATCTGGCAAAAATTTTATTAAAACACCCTCATGTTTGGATAATGTGCGATGATTTATATGAGCATATAATATTTGATGATCTAGAATTTAAGAATATCCTCCAAGTAGAGAGTTCTCTCAAATCAAGAACTTTTATTGTTAATGGTGTCTCAAAAGCATATGCAATGACTGGATGGAGGCTTGGTTATGGTGCTGGCCCAAAAGAATTAATAAAAGAAATTAGTAAAATTCAATCTCAAAGTACCACACATACTTCTTCGATCTCTCAATTTGCAGCAATTGAAGCATTGGATAATTCTGATGAATTTATAAAAAAAAATAAAACAATATTTCAAGAAAGAAGAGATCTCTTTTTTTCTAAGATTAAAGAATATCAATCGCTAAAAGCTTTCTTACCACAAGGATCTTTCTACGTTTATGTTGGTTGTGATGAATTAATGGGAAAAAAAAAAGAAGATGGAACTGAAATAAAAAATGATCTTGATCTATCAGATTATTTATTAGATGAAGGTGTGGCTGTAGTGCCCGGTGAAGCTTTCGGTTACTCAAACTTTTTTAGGATTTCTTTTGCAACATCAAATGAGAATATTATAGAAGGATGTAAAAAAATTATTTCTGCTTGTCAAAAATTAAAATAAATTAATTTGATATATACTTTTCAGCATCAAGAGCTGCCATACAACCCATCCCTGCAGCAGTAACAGCCTGCCTGTATATTTTGTCTGTTACATCACCTGCAGCAAAAACCCCAGGAATATTAGTTTTTGTGGTGCCAGATTTTGTTAAGACATATCCCTCGCTATCTAAATTTATTTTATTTTTAAATATATTTGTTGCAGGATCATGCCCAATTGCAATGAACACTCCATCTAGATCAATTGTTTTGATTTTTTTTGTTTTGTTATTAATAATGGAAACTCCTTTAACTTTTTTTGGATTTTCATCGCCTAGAATATCATTTACATTACTATCCCAAATAATTTCTATTTTTGAATTTTTAAGCAATCTTTCCTGTAAAATTTTTTCTGCTCTTAATTTATCTCTTCTATGTATTAAAAATACTTTTTTTGCATGTAAAGTTAAATATAAAGCTTCTTCAACAGCAGTATTTCCACCACCGACAACAGCTACTATTTTATTTTTAAAAAAAAATCCGTCACAAGTTGCACATGCAGACACTCCGTACCCCTTAAATTTCTCTTCAGTTTCAATACCTAGCCATCTTGCAGTAGCGCCAGTTGCTATTATTATTGTTTTTCCGTAGTAAATAGATTTACTATCGCCAACTAGCTTAAATGGTTTAGATTTAAAATTACATTCAACAATTGTATCGTTAATAATTTTTGTTCCAACACTTTGAGCCTGTGCCTTCATCTGATCCATTAGCCATGGTCCTTGTATCACATTTTTAAATCCTGGATAATTCTCTACATCAGTTGTAATAGTCATTTGCCCACCTGGTTGAAGACCATTTACTAAAACTGGTTTCATATTAGCTCTAGCTGTATATATAGCTGCAGTGTATCCTGCAGCACCAGAGCCAATAATAATTGTATCACTTTTGTAAGTTTTCATTTAATAATTAACTTTTTCTTTATTTTACTCACAACCATATCAATATCATTTAATACGTTATCATTCTTTTTTAAAGATATTGAATTTCTAAGGTAATGAGCTAAGTGTAAATTAATCAAATTTTTAATAAACAAACTAAATTTTTTTGATTTTGTCGGAATATCAATTATATACACTGGCTTACCTGAACTACAGGCTTCTGTGACCATTGAAACAGAATCACTTGTAACAATAATTGCTTTTGCAAAAGCTATAGCATCTAAATATGATATTTTATTCGAATTAGGTTCTATAAAAGTAAAGTTTGTGTGAGATAAATTTTTTTTTAAAAATAAAATATCATTGGATTCAGTTCGTCTTGAAAAAAGCATTAAAACATTAATTTTATAAATATTTTGGATTTGATTTAACTTATCTACTATTTTTTCTAAGATTTTTTTTGTTATTTTGTGGTGCCTACTATTTCCACCAATTAAAACTGTAATAAATTTTTTTTTTGATAAATTATTTTTTTTTGATTTTTTAATATTATTAATATACTTTAAATTTATTTTTGTAAGCGAACCATTTGTTTCAATTATATTTTCACCTTTACAATTATCGTGTTTTGGTACTACAACTACATCAAAGTTTTTAATATTTATAGGTGGCTTTTGTATAAAAATTGAAAAAATTCTTTGATCTGTTTTTTTTTTTATTAATTTTGAATAATAAGCAGTATTTTTTCCACATGATATAATGTATTTTGGCCACGGTTCTTTGAAAAAACTTGTTTTTTTTAAATTAAAAAAATCTATTAAATTCCTTTCAAAAAAATTTAATTTTTTTGTTTTTATGATTTTATAATTAATATTTAATTTTTCAGCAAGAGAAATTGATTGTTTTTCATGCCCAATTAAATTATCTGATAAAATCCAACAATTATCTTTAGACACTTTTTATTACCTGATTATGCTTTGTTTTAAAAAAATATTTTTGTAGAGAAGATATTTCTAAACTGTAATTAGTTAGTTGTTTAATTGCTTCTACGACAGCCTTAGCTCCAGCCATAGTGGTATAATATGGAATCTTGTTATTTATTGCAGCTCTTCTTAAAGTAAAACTATCTTTTATTGCTAAAGAACCTTCAGTTGTATTAAAAATTAAATTAATCTTTTTTTCATTTATTAAATTTACAATATTTGGCTTACCTTCTTTAACTTTTTTTATTTTTTTACACATTATATTTCTTTTTTTCAAAAAATTTGCAGTTCCTTTAGTTGCATAAATTTTAAAACCTATTTTTTTTAAATTTTCAACATGCTCATATACAATATTTTTATCTGAATTTTTAACAGAGACAAATAAATTGCCTTTAAGAGGTAAATTAACATCTGCTGATAATTGTGATTTAGCAAATGCTTTTCCAAAATTATAATCAATACCCATAGCTTCTCCTGTAGATTTCATTTCAGGACCTAATATAACATCCGAACCATCAAATTTTGGAAAAGGAAAGACAGATTCTTTGACAGCAATGTGATTGTATTTAGTTTTTTTTAATTTAAAAATATTTAGTTTTTTTCCTATCATTATAAGCGCAGCTATTTTTGCGATAGGTATCCCAGTTGCTTTTGCTACAAATGGAATAGTTCTACTGGCACGTGGATTTGCTTCAATTATGTAAATTTCATTATTTTGAACAGCAAATTGTATATTAATCAATCCTTTAACTTTTAAAGCAATAGCTAGTTTTGTGGTCTGTCTTTCAATTTCTTTAACTACAAATTTATTTAAAGTATAAGGAGGAATTACGCATGCTGAATCTCCTGAATGAATACCAGCTTCTTCTATGTGCTCCATTATTCCTGCTATATAAACTTTTTTTCCATCTGATATAGCGTCAACATCAATCTCAACTGCAGATTTAAGGTATGAATCAATTAATAAGGGGGATTTTTTTGTTATTTTTAGGGCTCTTTTAATATATTTATAAAACTCTTTTTTTTCGTTTATTATCTCCATAGCTTTACCTCCCAAGACATAAGAAGGTCTTATAATTAATGGTAAACCTATTTTTTTTAATGATTTTTTAGCTTGGTTAATATTATTTATTGTTAAATTTGACGGTTGCTTAATTCCAATTTTTTTTATTATTTTTTTAAATTTTTTTCTGTCTTCAGCTATATCAATTGAATTTATAGATGTACCCAAAATTTTAATTTTTTCTTTTGCTAAATACTTTGCCAAATTTAAAGGTGTTTGACCGCCGAATTGCAATATCAAACCTAAAACCTTTCCTCTTTTTTTTTCGACATTTATTATTTCAATTACATCTTCAGGTGTTAATGGTTCAAAATATAATCTATCAGAGGTATCGTAATCTGTGGAAACAGTCTCAGGATTACAATTAATCATAATTGTTTCTATGTTTTTTTTTCTTAAAGCATAAGAAGCATGCACACAACAATAATCAAATTCAATACCTTGCCCAATTCTATTTGGGCCACCTCCGATTATAATAACTTTATTTCTTTTACTTGGCTTAGATTCACAATTATCAATGTTTTTAGGTATTTTTTCATAAGTAGAATACATATACGGTGTTAAAGATAAGAATTCCGCAGCACAGGTATCTACTCTTTTAAATACAGGTTTGACATTTAATTTTTTTCGTAATTTTTTAATTTCACTTTCTTTTTTGTTTGTTAAATTTGCAATTCTTTTGTCTGAAAATCCTAAACTTTTTATATAAAGAAAATCATCCTTATTTTTTGGCAAACCTTTTTTTTTAATTAAATACTCGTAATAGATAATTTTTTGAATTTCCCTTAAAAACCATTTATCAATACTTGTTTTTTTATAAATTGAATCTATGTTTTCTTTTTTTCTAAAAGCGTCAGCAATTTGAAAAAATCTTAATGGAGATGGATAATTTATTTTCGTTTTTATTTTTTCACTATTATATAGTCCATCGTAACCTTTATCTAATGATCTGATAGCTTTTTGAAATGATTCACAAAAATTTCTACCAATTGCCATTACTTCTCCAACAGATTTCATAGAAGTTCCTAAAATATTTTTAGTTCCTGGAAATTTTTCAAAAGTAAATCTAGGAATTTTCGTTACTACATAATCAATAGTTGGTTCAAATGAGCAGGGAGTAGTTTTAGTAATATCATTTTTAATTTCATCTAAAGTTAATCCCACAGCTAATTTAGCAGCAACTTTTGCAATTGGAAAACCTGTTGCTTTTGATGCTAAAGCAGAAGATCTTGATACCCTGGGGTTCATTTCAATTACAACCATATCACCATTCTTAGGGTTTATAGCAAATTGTACATTAGAACCACCAGTATCTACCCCAATCTCTCTTAAAATTTTAAAACTAGCATTTCTCATAATTTGATATTCTTTATCTGTTAATGTCAAAGCAGGGGCAACAGTAACACTGTCTCCTGTATGTATGCCCATAGGATCAATATTCTCTATTGAGCATATAACTATACAGTTATCATTTTTATCTCTAACAACTTCTAATTCATATTCTTTCCATCCTAGAACTGACTCTTCAATTAAAATTTCGTTTATTGGAGAGTAGTCCAAACCTTGTGAAACAATTTCTTCAAATTCTTTTAAATTTCTTGCGGTACCACCTCCTTGACCTCCCAAAGTAAAAGAAGGTCTAATTATCACAGGCAAGGAAAGTTTTTTTAAAATATTTTTTGCAGTGTTTACATTTTTAGCAATAAAACTTTTTGGAGTTCTTAAACCTAAATTTAAAATTGTTTTTTTAAACAACTCTCTGTTTTCAGCTTTTTTTATGGCATTTAATGAAGCTCCAATTAATTCAATCTTATATTTTTTTAATATTCCTTTTTTTTCGATTTCCAAGGCAGCATTTAAAGCTGTCTGACCACCCATTGTTGGTAAAATAGCGTCTGGTTTTTCTTTTTTTATAATCTTTTCAATTATTGTAGAATTTATTGGCTCGATATATGTGGCATCTGCTATATCTGGATCTGTCATAATTGTTGCAGGATTAGAATTTAATAAAATTACTCTATATCCCTCTTCTTTGAGTGCTTTACATGCTTGTGTGCCAGAATAATCAAATTCACAAGCTTGCCCTATAATTATCGGTCCAGCACCTATTATAAAAATTGATTTTAAATCTTTTCTTTTAGGCATTTTTTTTTACCAAATTATAAAATTTATTAAATAAACTAAGATGGTCATGTGGCCCTGGAGAAGCTTCGGGGTGGTATTGGACCGAAAAGACCGGTTTTTTTTTCATTTCTAAGCCTTCTATCGATCCATCAAAAAGTGATTTATAGGAGATCTTTATGTTTCCAGGTAAAGAATTTTTTACAACTTCAAATCCATGATTTTGTACAGTTATAATTACTTTCCCCGTATCCGTTTCTAAAACAGGATGATTTGCACCCCTATGGCCATGGTGCATCTTTTTTGTTTTTCCACCTAGAGCTAATGCAAGAATTTGATGACCTAAACAAATACCAAATGTTGGGATTTTTTTCTTTAGAATTTTTTTTATTGCAGGTATTGTAAATTTTCCTGTAGCTTTTGGATCTCCTGGACCATTACTTAAAAAAACACCGTCTGGTTTTAATTTAATAATATCTTTTGAATTTACGGTAGCTGGAACAACTGTAATTTTACAACCTAGAGAAGCAAGATTTCTTAATATATTATCTTTAGCGCCATAATCTATTGCAACGATATGGTATTTTTTTTTCTTATTATATCCATATCCTTTATTTTTTTTCCAAACGGTTTTATTCCATACATAATTTTTTTTTCTAGTTACAAATTTAGTTAAATCCTGATTTTTTATTCCTTGCCAATTTTTGAGTTTCTTAAATATTTCTTTAAAATTAAATTTTCCATCTTTTTTATATGCTACTATTGCATTAATAGAACCTTTTTCTCTAAGTGTTTGAGTGATTTGTCTGGTATCAACTCCTGAGATTCCAACTAATTTTTTTTCTTTTAACCATTTATCAAAATTATCCATAGCCCTAAAATTGGAATGAAGAGAAATATTTTCTCTTATTACCAAACCCTTTGCAGCAGGTTTTTCAGATTCCATATCATAATTATTTGCCCCAACATTTCCAATATGGGGGAATGTGAATGTTATAATTTGATTTGAATAAGAAGGATCGGTTAATATTTCTTGATATCCAAGAATCGAAGTATTAAAGCATAATTCTCCTATTACTTGACCTTCTTTACCAACTCCGTTTCCAAAAAAAATAGTATTGTTTGCTAAAGCTAATATTGCATTAGGTTTGTGTGAGTATAAAAAATTTACTTTAGGCGGCGATTTAACCTCCTTTACCTAGCTTTAAACAATGTATTTGTTTCAAAATAATATTCAAATCTTTTTTTATAAGAATTTTATTTTTTTTTAATAAATTACAAAAAAAAAGAATCAATGTTTTCAGTATATTATATTTATGAATCAAGTTGATATAAGGGAAAAAAAAGTTTTTAATAAATTTTTCATATAAAATGTTGCAAAAAAAAATTAATGAAGAATTAATAAAGGCAGTTAAAAAGAAAGATAAAGAATCGGTAAACACTCTAAGACTCATTCTTGCTGCGTTAAAAGATAAAGAAATTGCGTTAAGATCCGAAGAGAAAAGTAAAAAAATTTCAGATGAGTTAATTGTGAATATTTTAAAAAATATGGTTAAACAGAGATGTGAAAGTATTGAGCTTTATGAAAAAGGTAATAGACAGGAACTTGCTGATAAGGAAAAAAAAGAAATTGATATTATTAAGAAATTTTTGCCTGAAGAATTAAATAAAAATGAAATTGAACAAATATGCAAAGAAGTAATAGAAAAATTACAGGCAAAAAATATGTCAGATATGGGAAAAGTTATGGCTGAAATTAAAAATCATAAATCCTCTTCCCAAATAGACATGGCTAATGCAAGTTCTTATGTTAAACTTATATTAAGCAATTAAAGGGTAATTAATTTATGAAGTTTGGAAGCCAATTAGTTGATGAAATCAAAAGTAGAATTAAAGTTTCAGATATTGTATCAAAAAAAGTAAAATTAGCGCCTAGGGGAAAAGAATTTGTTGGTCTTTCACCATTTTCAAATGAAAAAACCCCATCTTTTACAGTGTCGGATGAAAAGGGATTTTATCATTGTTTTAGCACTGGAGAACATGGGAGCGTTTTTGATTTTGTAATGAAAACTGAGAACTTATCTTTTAAAGATGCAGTAAAAAAATTAGCAAGCTATGCAGGAATTAAAGTTGAAGAAAGGGTGTTAAAAAAAGAAGATATCGTTCTTCAAAAAAAAATAAACAGTCTAAAAGAAATTTTAAAAATATCAGCTAATTGGTTTCACGATAATTTAAAAAGAGAACTGAAGTTAAATAAAAATCTTCAAGAAATTTTTAATAAAAGAAATTTCAACGAAATGATTGTAAACAATTTTATTATAGGCTTTGCACCAAACACAAAAAATACACTTTATAACTTTTTAAAATCAAAAAATTATTCTTCTAAAGAAATTCTAGATGCTGGCTTGATAATAGTATCTAGTAAAAACAATGAAATATTTGATAGATTTAGCAATCGTATAATGTTTCCAATTTTCGATTATTCTTCAAATGTAGTAGGATTTGGTGGAAGAGCAATGACGAAATATCAAATAAATCATTTAGGTAAATATACAAATTCTCCTTCTACAGATTTATTTAAAAAAGGCGATCTTTTATTTGGTTGGCAGCAATGTAAAAATGATCCAATGAATAGTAGCGAGCTTTACCTTGTCGAAGGTTATACAGACGTTATTTCTATGTTTAATGCAGGATATAAGAATGTTGTAGCACCTTTAGGTACAGCGATTACGGTTAAACAAATAATGCATGCTTGGAGAATATCTAAAGAACCTGTTTTGTGTATGGATGGAGATGATGCTGGACAAAAAGCTTTAAAAAGAATCCCTGAATTAATATTTCCATATTTAAAGCCTGGCTATTCTCTTAATTTTACTAAATTACCAGAAGGAGAGGATCCTGATAGCTTAATTTTAGCAAATAATGTTAAAGAACTTTCGATATCTTTTGAAAGCAAACTATCCCTTGGTGATTTTACATGGAATAATTTGATTTATGCAAAAAGTTTTGGAACTCCTGAAAAAAGGGCTGAGTTAGATCAAGAAATTAATAGATTAACAGAATTAATAAAAGATTTTAATGTAAGAAAAAATTATAAAAATTTTTTTAGAGAAAAATTCTTTCAAGAATTTAGATTTTCTGGAAAAAAGATAGATAGTTTGGAAAAAAAAAAATCTTTATTAAATAAAAGCGTTATTAATATTAATAAAATTACTGAAAGAGTTTTAATTGGATCAATTATCATACATCCAACAATGCTTCTTAAAGTAATTGATAAATTTAAAGATATTAGTTTTTTAGAGAATAAATTTAATGATATTAAGGGATTAATTCTTGATATATTTCACGAAAAAAAAACAATTGAAAATTTAAACATTAGAGCCACATTGTTAAATTCTAAGTATAAAGGGATTGTTATTAAAATTATAGATAAGTCTATATTGCTTCATGCACCCTTTTTGAAAGATAAAAGCAATATTGATCTTATTGTTGAAGGTTGGAATGAATACTTAGAAGGTTATTTAAAGAAAAAAGATAATATTATGCAAAAAACAAAGGCTAATAAATTGTTAAAAAGTTTAAATGAAGAAGATTTTAATAAATTTAAGGAATTTAATTTAAATTCAAAAAAAAAATAGTTTAAATAAATATTTTTTAATATAGTGTATACGGGATCTAATGATTAAAGAAAAAAAACAAGCAAAAAATAATAAAAAAACTTCAAATCTAAAAAAAAAATCTGTATTAGAGTTAATTAGAAAAGATAAATACATACCGCAATTTAAATTACTTATTGAAGAAACAAAGAAGATTGGAAAAATTTCTTTTACTAAAATCAAAAGATTCTTCACTCCTGAAGTAATAGATTCACCAGAATTTGATATAGTTTTAAATCATTTGAAAGCACAAGGAATTATATTAAAAAAAAGAAACAGAGGTCCAAATAACTCAAATTCTAGTTTATTAAAAAAACAAAAAAAACTAGCAAAAAAATTACTTAAAGGAGAGGCAAGAACAAGTGATCCAGTTAGAATGTATCTTAAAGAAATGGGCTCTGTAGATTTATTGACCAGACAAGGCGAGGTAGATTTATCGATTAAAATTGAAGAAGGAAAAAAAAGAATTTTAGACTCTATTTTTGAATTTCCTTTTGTATATGAATATTTTTCATTACTAAAAAAAAAAATTATAGATAATGAAGTTTTCCTTAGACATGTAATTGATTTAGAAAATTTTTACAGAAAATTTATAAATAAGAAAATTCCTATAAGTTTTGAAGATGCTTCTCTAAATGAAGAAACTAATGAGAATATAAAAAATGAATCTGAGAATATTGATGATGAAGATATAATTGAAGAAAAAAATGAAAAGAAAAAGATAAAAATTAAGC
>PBIP01000023.1 GCA_002720895.1 Pelagibacteraceae bacterium | reverse complement strand
GTAATAAAGTTTTTGAAATACTTGCTGAAAAAGTAAAAGAAAAGAAGGATTCGGCAAGTCAAGATGAACAAGACTATTTTCCTGAAAACTTTATACATCAGTCTTCAATTCAAATGGCTAAAGAAGATAAAGCTCTTTTTTATCAATTTCAAAAAGGCAATTGGGATGAAAAAGCAAAAGTTTATTCTAGTTTTAAGGATAGTGTTCTTAAACATTTTGGTAGATTGCTAATATTTGAGGAGAATCCAGAATCTTTATCTAAGGAAGAGCTATCTAATATAAAAAAAGAAATTGCTAAAAAGTTATTGGAAACAAACAAAAGACCTTGGATAACAATCCCAGATTGCCAAAAAAAGATAGATGATTTAAGAACTAAAGATGAAACAGATAAAAAATTCTTAAACGATTATGATTTATTTGTACAAGATTTAGAGGCGTATCATAGAAAAAATCTTTAGTGTTATAAATATTAAAAAACTAATATAATTATTTTGTGTTAGATAACTTTTTAAACAAAATTAATATTCTTCAAATAGTTTTTTTCTCTTTTATTTTAAGATTCTTATCTTTAATTTTTTATAAAAATCAAAATCTTCCCGATACTTCCACTTATGAAAGAATAGGGGAGGAAATATTTTCTGGAAAAATAATTCAAACACCTTTACATATGCCTGGGTACGGCATATGGATGTATATATTAAATTTTATTACACAAAATAATTACGGAGTTATATTTGGAGACATAATTATTTCATGCCTTACAGTTTATATTATTTATTTATTAACTATAGAAATCTTTCAATTTAAAAATATTGGAAAAATAGCTGCTTTAATTTTTGCTTTATATCCTTTTTCAATATTCTATTCATTCAATGCTGTAAGTGAGACTTTATTTGTTTTTCTTTTATACGCATCTATTCTAATGTTTTATAAAAAAAAATTCTTGTTGGGATATATATTAATAATTTTTAGTATTTATGTAAAACCAACTGCAGATATTTTTGCTCCTTTTTTATTATTAAGTTTTTTCTTTTTAATATACAAATATTCAAGTAAAAAAGTATTACGCGAATTATTTATTTTTTATATTTTATATTCTATATTATTTTCTCCTTGGTGGCTACATAACTGGAAGAAATATGACGGTTTTGTTAGAATTAATTTAAGCGGAGGTTATCATTTATATTCGGGAAATAATCCTGATAATTTATCTGGAGGTGGTATAGGAGGCGTAGATGTTAATCATGGATGGACTGATGATGATATTGAAAAAAGAGGAATTGAATTTGAAAAAAAATTTAAAAGCGATGCATTTAATTATATTAAAGAAAATCCTAAAACATTTGTAAAACTATCCTTTATAAAATTTAAAAGATTTTGGCAGTTATATCCTTACGCTGAGGAATACAAAGGAACATTTTATAAATTTGTTTCAATTTTTTCTTATGGACTGGTATTATTATTTTCCATACTTTTTTTTATTTCAAATATAAAAAAATTTTTTTTTAAGATTTCACCACTGGTTATTATTATTTTATTAACAACCGCTATTCATTGTATTACCATAGCATCAGTCAGATATAGATTTCCTATTGAACCTATATTGATAATTTTTGCTGCTTATTATTTATTTGAGCGACTTAAATTATTAAGAAACTAATATTTTACTGAATATAAAAATAGACCCCAAGCAGGAGCGGTTTGTCCTGCTGCCCCTCTTTTTTTAGCTTTTAAGGCATTTTCAACATCTTCTTTTTTCCATTTGCCTTTTCCAACCATCATCAATGTACCAGCTATTATACGGCATTGATTGTGTAAGAAAGATTTTGCCTTTATCCATATTTCTATTTCAGATGATTTCCTAAATATTTTTATAGAATTTATAGTTTTTATCGGCGATTTTGACTGGCATTCTGTTGATCGAAAACTTGTAAAGTCGTGCTTTCCAACTAAAACTTTGGCTACTTTTTTCATTAATTTATCATCTAATTTTTTTTTTACATGCCATACCCTTTTATTTTGTATGGTAGGAGGAGAGCGCCTATCCAAGATTTTGTATAAATAAGTTCTTTCTTTTGCATCAAATCTAGCATTAAATTTTTTTTTTACTTTTTTACACTTTAAAATAGAAACTTTATACCTTTTGTATAAATTTTTTATGTGAAAATTTAAGCCATCTCGAATAGAATCTGTTTTTATTTTTTTTTTTAAATCAAAATGAGCTACTTGATTTAGTGCATGAACATTGCTATCAGTTCTACCAGCTCCTTGTATTTTTATTTTTTCACTAGTTAGTTTATAAAGAGAATTTTCTATAATTTCTTGAATGGATATACCATTTTTTTGTTTTTGCCAACCAACTAAATTTGTTCCATCGTATTCTATGTTTATTTTATAACGAGCCATTTCAATTAACTTTTTGATTAATTTTAAATTCAAATCCTCTTAAGAATTCATGAATATCCATTTTAGTTCCGCCTGACTTTTGTAATATTTTTGGGTTAATTGCATCATTATTACCGCAAGAAATGGAAAAATTTTTATCTATAATTATACCCGATGATTTATTTTCTATATTTGAAATTTTTGCATCAAATATTTTAATTCTTTCATTTCCCAATTTAAACCATCCTCCAATTGCTTTTATCTGTCTTAATATTTCAATTCCACTTTTATTCCAATCAATTTTTGTTTCTTCCGGTCTAATTTTTTTGGCATAAGTGGCCTTTTCTTCATTTTGTGAAACAGATTTAATTTTTTTATTTCTTTCTAGTTCCTTTAATGCGTTATTAATTAAATCTCCGCCCAATAATGCTAGTTTGTCATGAATTTCCTGAGCGGTATTTTCCTCACTTATTTCTATTTCTTTTTGTAAAATAATATTTCCAGAATCTAACTTTTCTTCCATTTGCATAATTGTAATTCCGGTTTTTTTGTCACCAGCTAAAAGAGCTCTTTGAATTGGAGCAGCGCCACGCCAGAAAGGTAAAAGACTTGCATGGATATTTATAGCTCCATATTTAGGAATATTTAAAACTTCTTTAGGTAAAATTATTCCATATGCAGCAACAACAATGACATCACAATTCATTTTATTTAATTTTTGCAATTCTTCATTTTTTTTAAAATTTACTGGCGTTGAAACATTTATATTTTTTTTTATACAAAAATTTTTTACTGGAGTATGTGATATTTTTTGACCTCTACCTGAGGGTCTAGACGGTTGTGTATAGCAGTGAACTAAATCGAAATTTTTGTATATAGACTCTAAACCAGGTAGAGCAAATTCCGGAGTTCCCATAAAGGCAACTTTTAATTTCATATTTATGTTGTTTGTTCTTTTTCCTTTTGTTGTTTTTTAATTTTACGCAAAATTATATCTTTTTTTGTTTTAGATAAGTGATCTATAAATAATATTCCATTAATATGATCCAATTCGTGTTGAATACATCTTGCCAATAAACCATTAGCATGTATTTCTTTCGATTCGCCATTTTTATCTAAATATTTTACTTTGCAAGAAGAAGGTCTGGTAACATTTGCCATAATACCAGGAATTGACAAACATCCCTCCTCATCTGTATTTTTATCTTGCGAAATAAAGGTAATCTCTGGGTTGATCATTTGAATAGGATTGGGTTTGATTTCTTCTTTAACCTCTTCTTCTTGATAGCGTTTTAAACCCTTTCTTGGTGAAACATCTAATACAATTAATCTTTTGCTAATTCCAATTTGCGGCGCAGCAAGACCAATACCAGGCGCTTCGTACATGGTTTTAAGCATGTCATCTAAAAGCTTTTTAGTTTCATCATTAACTTCTTTTACAGGAGTACATTTTTTTTTTAATATTGGATCTGGTAATGTTATAATTTTCATAATGCAAATAAATATTATTTAGTACGTTTTATAATATATGTTTTTGTTACGTTTTTTTCTAATATTATTTACTTTAATTACATTTGCCTCATTACAAGGTTGTGTTTCAACGCCTTCATATGCTGGAAATGCTTGTCAGGTTTTTCAGCAAAAATATTTTTGGTTTAAAGCAGCAAAGAAAAGTTCTAAAAAATGGAAAGTTCCAATTGCAACTTTAATGAGCGTTATTAATCAAGAAAGTGCTTATAAACAATACGCAAAACCACCAAGAAAAAAATTATTTGGTTTTATACCTTTGTTAACAAGAGAATCTAGTTCGCTTGGTTATTCTCAAGCTACTAAAGGGACATGGGAACGATATAAAAAAGAAACTGGGAAAAGATTGGTTACAAGAATAAGTTTTAGAGATTCAGTTGATTTTGTAGGATGGTATATAGACACAGCAAATAAGGAGCTTGGGATATCAAAAAAGGACACTTATAGTATTTATTTAGCATATCATGAAGGAATGAATGGCTTTAAAAAAAAAACTTATAAAAAAAAACCTAAACTTTTAAAGACAGCAAGCAAAGTAAAAAAACAAGCGCAAACTTATAATAGCCAGCTTTCAAAATGCATGAGTAAGCTTGATAGAAATAAATATATTCTTTTTTAAATTAAATATCGTCTAATTCTTCTAACTTAACCTTTTTTCTTACATACTTCTTTTTTGATTGAACAACTTTAGGTCTAAAAGCTGCAGTTCTTAAAGCTTTGGCAGATGGATTCTTTATTACTTTTTTTTTTTTCATTTAAAATATTCTTCTAAAATTAATTTATAAATTTTAGTTAAATTTTTTAAATCTTTCAAAGATACTCTTTCCGAATTTGTATGCATTGATTTACCGACTAAACCAAATTCAACAACATTAATTCCTTCTGCATTTATGAATCGAGCATCTGAAGTTCCACCGTCGGTTGCATACTTCGGAGTTTTCTTCGTTACTTTTCTTACAGAATCTTTTATAAGTTGCGAGAATTTTCCAGGTTTTGTTAAAAAAGCGTTTCCAGAAACATAAAGATCCAACTTATATTTAAATCCAATTTTATTAAATTCTCTTTTTATCCAATTTGTTAACGATTTAATATTATGTTTAGGGTTAAATCTGATATTAAAAGATCCCTGAGCTTTTGCAGGTATAACATTTAATGCTTCGTTTTTAACATCTATAGATGTAATAGAAATTATAGATGGCTGAAAATGTTTAGTTCCTTTATCTAAAGTTTTTTTATCAATATTTGTAAGCATTTTAATTAAAGCAGAAACAGGATTTTTTGTTCTGTTTGGCCAAGCAGAATGCCCTTCTTTTCCAAATACTGTAACAATACCGTTATAACCACCGCGTCTACCAATTTTAATTTGATCACCTAATACATTTAAATTTGTTGGTTCTCCAACTAAACAATTATTTATTTTAATTTTTTTTTTTTTTAACCATTTAAGAACTTTTACTGTTCCGTTTTTTGCATATTGTTCTTCATCTCCTGTAATTAAAAGGGAAATTTTCCCTTTAAAATTATCATTTTCTTCTAAGTAAGTTTTTGATGCTGCCAAAAAACAAGCTACTGCTGACTTCATATCTACAGCTCCTCTTCCCCATAAATATCCATTTTTTATTAAACCTTTAAAAGGATCTACAGTCCAATCTTTCTTATTTGCAGGAACAACATCTACATGTCCTGCAAAAGAAAAGTGTGGTTTGCCATTACCAATTTCAGCATACAAATTGCTAATAGAGTCGTAACCTTTTTCTGAAAATCGTAATTTTGTGCATTTAAAACCTGCAATTTTACATTCTTTTTCAACAACATTTAAAGCAGAATCTGCTTTTGGCGCTATTGACTTGCATCTAATTAACTTCTGAGCAATTTTAATCTCATTAGAATCTTTCATATTTTTTATTCTCTTAAAAGGTCGTTGATACTTGTTTTTGATCTTGTTTTTTCATCCACTTGTTTAATTATTACCGCACAATATAAAGATGGTGCAGATGGATTATTTTTATCAGGTAATGTGCCAGGCACCACTACTGAATAAGGAGGAATTTTTCCGTAAGAAATATCCCCAGAATCTCGATTTACTATTTTTGTAGATTGTCCAATGTACATTCCCATACTAAGAACTGAACCTTCTCCAACAATCACTCCTTCTACAACTTCTGACATTGCTCCTAGAAAAACATTATCTTCAATAATAGTTGGGTTGGCTTGAATTGGTTCTAAAACACCACCAACTCCTGATCCTGCTGATATGTGACAATTTTTTCCAATTTGACAACAACTTCCGGCTCTAGCAAAAGTATCAATCATAGTGCCTTCATCAATATAAGCTCCAATATTTACATAGCATGGCATTAGTACAGCATTTTTTCCTATAAAAGAACCTTTTCTTACCGGAGAATTAGGAACCATCCTAAACCCAGCTTTTATATGATCTTCCTTTGTCCAACCAGATGTTTTGCCTTTTAATAA
This sequence comes from Pelagibacteraceae bacterium, assembly GCA_002720895.1. Taxonomy (GTDB): domain Bacteria; phylum Pseudomonadota; class Alphaproteobacteria; genus CAYOOR01. The sequence continues at coordinate 11,387 of PBIP01000023.1, read as the reverse complement.
GTGAGCTTTATCATACCAACTACTATAAGGCCCGCTTAAATTATCCATTTCATATATTTTAAAACTTAATAATATTGCCTGTTTAATCCATTGATTAACAATCCACTTACCATTATTTTTTTCAGCAACTCTTATTTTTCCTTGATCTAACAAATTTATAACTTCATTAACTGAATCTAATAGGTCTCCCTTCGTTTGAGGATTGATTTCGCTTATTTTTTTAAAATTTATTTCTATAATCTTTTTTAATTGTTCAGAGTCCATTCTTTTAACCAATCTTTTAAGTTATTAGTCATATAATCAATTTTTTTTGATCTTCCATTTAATTCTTCATCTAGCTTACTATTATAAACATGGACTGTTTTCAATCCAAGTTTTGCAGCAGGCAAAAGATTTTGCGGTATATCATCAAAAAAAATTGCTTTTTTAACATCTACATTATATTTAGCGATTAACTTTCTATATGTTTCCATATTAGGTTTAGGTAAAAAATTCATTTTTTCTATATCATATATATCATAAAAAATATTATTTAAATTCAAGTTTGTTAATATTTTTTTTACATAAGAAATATCAGCATTTGTAAATATTATTTTTTTTCCTGGAATTTTTTTTATTAAATCATTCAGTTCTTCATCGGGTTTTACAATGCTAAAATCTATATTGTGAACATAATTTAAAAATTCTTTTGGATCAATTTTGTGATTTATCATTAGACCATGAAGAGTTGTACCATTTTCAATAAAATATTTTTTTTGAAGTCTTTTTGCTTCTTTCAGATTAACGTTTAAATTACTTGAAATAAATTCTCCCATTTTTTTATGGATTTGGTCAAAAATTCCAGAATTTGCACTATAAATCGTATTATCTAGATCAAAGATCCAATGTTTAAAATCTATTTTATTATTATTTTTTACCAATTAAAGTTCCCACGCCTTTTGTAGTAAATATTTCTTTAAGCAATAATTTTGGAACTCTTCCATCAAGAATTACAGCTGCTTTTGCAGATTTTTTTACAGCATTTAAACAAGTTTCAACTTTAGGTATCATTCCTTCTTTTATAATATTTTTTTTTATTAATTCCTTTGCTTTTTTTGTTGTTATTTCCTTTATTAATTTATTATTTCCATCCATAACTCCTTTTATATTTGTTACAAAATAGAATCTAGTTGCTGATAAGGATGCAGCAAGTTCACCAGCAACTGTATCAGCATTAATATTAAAAATCTTTTTTCCTTTAAAACCAAGACTCGGAATAATAGGTATATAATTTTTTTTTAAATAATTTTTTATTAAACTTAATTTTATTTTTTTTGGTTTTCCAACTAATCCAAGTTCTTTTCTTAATGTCTTAACCTCGATAAATTTTTTTTTATAACCAGGTAGACTAATCGCTTTCCCCCCTGCTTGATTAATTAAATCAACAATTTTTTTATTTATTCTTTTTATTAAAACTTTTTTTACAACTTTGATAGTTTTTTTATCAGTTACTCTTAAACCGTTTATAAAATTACTAGATATATTTTCTTTTTTAAGTGTTTCTGATATTTGCACTCCTCCGCCATGTACAATTACAATATTTATTCCAAGTTTTTTTATTAAAACAACATCTTTAGCAAAATTATTTGCTAAATATCTATCGCTTAGAGCACTACCTCCGTATTTAATTACAAATGTTTTATTTTTGAATTTTTTTATATATTTTTCTGCTTCATTATAAGATAGAACACTTTCTAAATATTTTTTTTCGCTATCAGTTAAATTTAATTTCAATTTGAAAATCTCTAAATTTAATTATTTTTTTTTTCCATTTTTTTCTTTATTAACATTTGTTGAGCCATTGAAAAAATGTTATTGAATGTCCAATAAATAACTAATCCTGATGCAAATGGAGCTAAGATAAAGGTAAAAAATATTGGAAGGAACATAAAAATTTTTGCTTGCATAGGATCAGTTGGAGTAGGATTTAGTTTTTGTTGAATCCACATACTTATACCCATAATTAGTGGCCATAAACCTACATTAAAAATTTTAGGTAAAAAATTAGGATCATATGGTAATAAACCAAAAAGATTTAAAATTGATGTCGGGTCAGCGACAGATAAATCATTAATCCATAAAAAAAATGGAGCATGTCTCATTTCTAAAGATACAAATAAAATCTTATATAGTGCAAAAAATACTGGTATCTGTACAAGGATTGGAAGACAACCTGCTGCTGGATTCACTTTTTCTCGTTTATAAAGTGACATCATTTCCTGATTAAGTTTTACTTTATCGTTTTTATACATTTCTTTTATTCTTAAAAGTTGTGGCTGAAGATCTTTCATTTTTTGCATAGCTATGTAACTTTTATTCGCAAGTGGAAAAAAAACTAATTTTATTAGAAGAGTAAGTAGTATTATAGAAAGACCAAAATTTCCAAATATATTCTTAAAAAAAATTAAAATATATAAAAAAGGCTTGGTTAGAAAATAATACCAACCAAAGTCTATAGCAAAATCTAGTCTTGGTATTAAATATTGTTTTTCATATTTATCTAAAAGTTCAACTTCTTTTGCTCCGGCATATAGTAGATTTTCTATAGTTATAGATTTATTCGGAGATATTTCAATTATTCCTGCTTTATAATCTACTTGATACTTTTCTTTATTATTTTTGGTATAAAATTGATATCTAGCAATAACATTTGTATTTTGGTCAGGTATTAAAGTTGCAAGCCAATATTTTTCTCCAAATCCAAACCAACCTCCCTTAGAATTATATTCAATCGGACCTATATTTTTTTTTAAATCCTTATAATCAAGTTCTTCTAAAACATTTTCTATAACTCCAATTGGCCCTTCGTGACTAATAAAAAATTTTTCTGTTTCGGGAGTGTCCGTTCTACTAATTTTCGCAACAGGAACTAAACTTATATCGTTATCAGAGTTATTAATTACTTTTTGTTTTACTTTAAACATATAATTTTCGTCAATTGTAATATCTTGTATAAATTGAATTCCTTGGTTATTTGTCCATGTAAAAATAGCGCTATTATTTCCTGTTATTTCTTTCGAATCTGTTTTCCAAATAGTTTTGTCATTTGGTAAATCTAAATTTTTATTTGATGAGCCATTTATCCATCCAAAATTAGAAAAATATCCACCTTTAGTTGAACTTGGTTTAAATAAAGTTACATATTCACTGTCACTATTTAATGTTTCTTTATAATTTTTAAGAGTTAGATCGTCAATTTTTAAACCTTTCAGAGATATTGATCCTTCCAATCTAGATGCGTTGATTTTAATTCTTTCATCTTTATTTAAAGCATCATTTAATTCCAAATATCCAGAAATCTCTTCATTATCAGCTAAATTATTTTCAATATTTTTATCGGTTTTTTTTAAATGTTCTTGTCTTTCTGCTTCCTTTTTCATTCTAGGTAATTCAAAAAAATATTGAAAGCCTAGCAGAATTAATAAAGATAATACAATTGCTAAAAGTAAATTACCTTGTTCTTTCATTTTTATTTATCTTCCTTTGCTTTTACAGGATCAAAACCATGTTTTCCAAATGGATGACATTTTAAAATTCTAATTAAACTTTTATAAATACCCAAAATAGGACCATTTTTAATAATTGATTGCCTACAATACTGACTGCATGTTGGATTAAATCTACAAGATCCTCTATAAAAAAAGGGTGAGAAGAAATTATAAATTTCTATTATAGTAATTAGAAATTTAGTTATAAATTTGCTTAAAATATTCATTTTACTACTTTAATAACATCATTTTTTAAATCCTGATAATTCATGGCTAAACTTTTTTTATTAGCAACTATTACATAATCATAGTTTTTTTTTAAATGATTATTTACAACTTCTTTAATAATTGATCTAAAGCGTCTTTTAATTTTATTTCTGATTACCGCCCCTCCTATTTTTTTTGTAATTGTAAAGCCTATTCTAGCTGTATTTTCTTTACTTGATAAATCTCTTTTATATTGTTGTAGAATAAATCCTTTTGTAAATTTTTTTTTACCCTTTTTTGATACATTAATAAAATCAACTCTCTTTTTTATTGTTTTAAGCAAAATTTTTGACATTAGTTTAGGCAGAAATCTTTTTTCTACCTTTTTTTCTTCTACTAGATAAAATTAATCTACCATCTTTTGTAGACATCCTTTTTCTAAATCCATGTTTATTTTTTCTTTTTCTTTTACTTGGTTGAAATGTTCTTTTCAATTTAAAATTTTAAAAAAAATGTTTATTAACTCTAATATTTATAAATTAATTTAATATTAAATATACAAAAAAATATTATTAATTATACAAAACAAGACCATTTCTTCTTTTATCTGCTACCCCATAAATGGATTTGTCTTTAATTTCAAAACCATTTAAACCACTATTTAATTCTTTTTCAACAACTAAATGTCCTAAATCAGAAAGATATTCTTTAAATTTTTTGTCAAATTTACCTTTTTCAATTATTACTTTATTGTTTGTAATACTGAAATTAGGAAAATCAACTGCTTCTTGTATTTCAAAACCCCAATCTAGCATAGCGACAATTGTTTTAACTACATACATAATAATTGATTTCCCTCCTGGTGAACCAATAACTAATTTAATATTATTTTTATCATCAAAAACAATTGTTGGAGACATTGAACTTAACGGCCTTTTTCTTGGTTCTACAATATTATTTATAAACAAATTATTCTTTTTTTTAAAATTAAAATCACTTAATTGATTATTTAATAAAAAACCATTTGTCATTAATCTAGATCCAAATCTATTCTCAATGCTTGAAGTTATTGAAGCGACATTACCATAACTATCAATAACAGAAAAATGAGTTGTTGAAGTAGGAAAAAATTCTTTATACTTTTTTTTAGTATTAAAATCTATTTTTTTATTTTCTGATATACTAGAGGATATTTTTTCAAGGTAATCTTTTGATAAATATTTGTTTATGTTGATATTAGAAAAATCAGGATCACCCAAATATTTATATCTATCATTATAAGAATGTTTAGCTGCTTCAATAATTAAATGAATATTTTCTTCAATATTATTTTTTGATAAATTAAATTTTTCAAGTATTCCTAATATTTGTAAAATACTAAATCCCCCAGCACTCGGCGGAGGCGCGCTACATATTTTATATTTTCTATATTTTCCACATATAACATCTCTTTTTTTTGCTTTATAATTTTTTAAATCATCTAAACTCATAAAACCTTTTTTAACAGCAGAATTTTGTATTGTATCAACAATTGAATTTGCTATTTTTCCTTGATAAAAACCTTTTGATCTCTTTGAAGATATAATTCTTAATGTATCTGCAAAATCATTGTTTATTAAATATTCGAATTCTTTTTTTGGAGCATTATTTTTATAAAAATATTTTTTACTTTTTGGAAAAAGATTTAAATAATTATCTTTTTCAATAGATTCATTAAGTCTTTGAGAAATTCTAAATCCTTTTTTTGATAATTTGATTGTAGGTTCGAATAATACTTTCCATTCCAATAAACCATGTTCTTTATGAGCCAAATCTAACATTGATATGAGGCCAGGCACACCTATTGCAGTACCGCCTATGGCTATATCAAAAAAACCTAATGGCTCATTATTATTATCTAAAAAAAACTTTTTTTTTATTTTAGATGGTGCAATTTCTCTACCATCATAAAAAATTAATTTAGATTTTTTTTTATCAAAATATAATAAAAAACCACCACCACCAATACCTGAAGATTGAGGTTCTACTAAATTTAAAGCAAGTTGAGTAGCTATAACTGCATCAATAGCATTTCCTCCCTTTTTTAATATATTAATTCCTATCCTTGATGCCTCTGGATCCGATGTTGAAATTGCAAATTTTTTTTCTATTGCGTATAAGTTTTTTGTTATAGCAAAAAGAAAAATACACAAAAAAAATATTTTTAATATTGATTTAAACAAATTTTTTATTAAACCTTAATTGATATAATTATATTGACATGAAGTTAAAAAACAAAATTAGAAAATTCTTTAAAAATTCACATCCTTTGGTTGGCCTTACAGCGTATTCATACGATATGGCAAAAATATTAGATAAATACGTAGATTTTATATTAGTAGGAGATAGTTTAGGAATGACTTTATATGGTATGAATAATACTAGAAAAGTAACTTTAGACATGATGATTAATCATGGTAAAGCAGTCGTAAAAGCAGCAAAAAATACCTTGGTTATTATTGACTTACCATTTGGCACATATGAAAGATCAAAAATTCAGGCATATGAAACAGCTTGTAAGGTAATAGAAAAAACTAATTGCTATGGTATAAAAATTGAAGGTGGAAAAAAATTTGCAGAAACAATTTCTTATTTAACAGAAAGAGGTATAAATGTAATGGGACATATTGGCTTATTACCTCAATCAATTAAGAATTATAAAAGTATTAAAATTAAGGGTTTTAATGTACTTGAAAAAAATGAATTAATAGAGGATGCTAAGGCATTAATCGAATCAAAAGTTTTTTCAATTGTTATTGAAGCTGTAGCTCAAAATGCAGCTGAATCAGTTTTAAAAGAAATTAAAAAAATTAACAATAATTTTCCTGTCATCGGAATAGGCGCAAGTGTCAAATGTAGCGGTCAAATTCTTGTTACTGACGATATACTCAATTTAACTAACAATAATAAAAGAAATAAGCTTCCAAAATTTGTTAAAGTATATAAAAGTAGTGATGTAGAATTGTCAGTAAAGCAATTTTGTAACGAAGTTCGAAATGGTAGTTTTCCTAACAATCAATTTTGTTATATCAACAATAAAACAATTCCAAATAACATAACTTATTTAAAATTTAATAAAAAATAGTGAATAGTTTTAGAATAATTAAAAGTTCGGAATCATTAATCAGAGAAATTCAAAAATATAAATTAAAAAAAAAAAAAATAGGATTTGTACCCACTTTAGGAGGTATACATAAAGGGCACATAAAATTAATAAAAACAGCCAAAAAAAGATCAGATATAGTAATTGTTAGTATTTTTCTTAATCCTTTGCAATTTAATTTAAAAAAAGATTTAAAAAAATATCCAAAAAATTTAATTAATGATAAAAAAAAAATACGAGAAACTAAGGCGAACATTTTATACATACCAACTTTCAAGGAAGTTTTTTCAAATAAAAAAATAAAAAAAATAAATTCGTCAGATAAAGCAAATAAATTGTGTGGAAAGTTTAGAAAAGGCCATTTTAATGGAGTTGTGACTGTTTTGAAATCATTATTCAAACAGGTATCACCCGATGAAGTTTTTTTTGGTGAAAAAGATTTTCAACAAATATTGGTTGTTAAAGATCTAATAATGAAATATAAACTAAAAATAAAAATTTTTTGTGTTTCAACTGTTAGAGATAATTTCGGTCTTGCTTATTCATCTAGAAACAAATTATTAACAAAAAAAGAACAAAAAATTGCTTTCTTTTTATTTAAAACGATAAAAGAGATATATTATGAAACAAAAAAAAATTTTAAAATGTTTAACGTTCTTAAAAGAAAAGGAATTAATAAACTTATTAAATGTGGATTTAGTAAAGTTGATTACTTAGAAATATATAATGAAAAAAATTTATCAAAAAAAAAAATGAATAAAAAAAATTTTCGTATTTTTGTAGCTGCAAATCTCGGAACAACTAGATTGATTGATAACTATAAAAATTAATATAAATTATTGAACGTATATATGAACTTCTGGAACAACAACATCGCCACTTGTTTTTGCAGATAACGCAACTTTCTTTGATGGCAATCCAAAACTAACTAAACTTCTAAGAACTCTTTCTGCATATTTTTTTACTTTACTACTATTTATTCTAGTTTCACCTTCATTTTTACCAATTGGAGCTACAGCTACTAAACCAAACTGTGCATTTGGCTTTTTATCAACTGTAATACCGATAGCATCAAATAAAGTTTTTTCATAATCAATATCTGGATCATCAAATCTGATAACAACTAATGGTAAGCCTGAAATGTTTACTTTAGGAACATCTAATTGTTGATCTGGATCGCCAGCTTGTGCTAAAGCCTGTGCTGCAAGAAAACTTCTATTTAAAATACCTGTTCCCATTGCTTCACCATTTCTAATTGCTACAGCCATTACTAACATATTTTGATTTTCAATTTTTGTAAATCCAGCTTGTCTAGAAATTTCTTCAGTAATTTCATTAATAAGTCTCGCAATATCAATTTCTAATTTTTCAGTATCATCTTCTAGTAGTTCCAATTGACGGTGATCTTGGTCAATTGCACCGGCTAAACGTAATGTTTTATTTAATGTACTTTTTAAAAGCGCAACAACTCCTGCATCAGCATTTACTTTTTGATTTAGTAGATTTATTTCACGCATATATTCTTCAATGTTATCAAGTTCACTTTGTGCTTGATCATATTGTCTAACTAAAACGGGGTTGCCAGGTGTTGTTCCTAATTGTAATTTTGTATTAACAGCTGCTATAGTTCCATAAAACTCCGTTGAGGCACCATAAACTCTAGATTTTACTTCCTCATATGAATCTCTATGTATATTAAATGCTTCTGCAACTGCTAGAAAATCTTCTCTTAAAGGATTAATTTTTTGACCAACGAAAGTTCCACTAGGTCCCGCTTCCATTTGTTGAGTTCTTGGAACTGAACCATCATCAACTATCGCGCCATCAACAGGGGCTATCATTTCTTCATCATCAATTAAAATTGAAGGTTCTTGTGTGATTGGTTCATCAGGGATAGTTTCAAGTTCTGCAAGATCATCATCTCTACCACCTCTATCTAGCAAACCACAACTAGTAACTAAAACTGAGAATATGAATATTAATAAAAATCTATTAAGCATGCTCCCAACACAAAATATTTCTAAAATAATTATATATTACTTTAAAACTTATACTAGTATTATGATTTGTAAATTAAGAAAAACAAGTTAATTATGTTGCTTTTTTACAACAATTGAACATATAATTTGCGATTTGTTAAATTATTAATGAGTTTTTAGTTTCATGAAAAAAAAAATAGGAAGTAATACATCGATTGTTCATGGAAAGGAAAAAGAGATTACTTGCCATGATATGCGAAAATATGTTTGGCAAAAATATGATTTCTTACAAAATATAAAAAAAAAGAAAAAGCGCCCGTAGCTCAATTGGATTAGAGCGCTTGACTACGGATCAGGAGGTTAGGGGTTCGACTCCTCTCGGGCGCACCAAATTTAAGATTAAAATTATTTAATTACTTTATCTAATGCAGATATTAATTTTTTTGACGATGGAGCGATCATTGATGAGTAATGGCTATCTAATTTTCCATTTTTATCTATAACAAATTTAAAAAAATTCCACTTTGGTTTTGCATTGTAATTTTTATCAATCCATTTAAAAAAAGGATGAGCTTCAGATCCAACAACATTATTTTTTTTTGTTAGATAAAAATTAATGTTAAAATTTACCATACAAAATTTTTTAATGTCTTCTTCATTCCCAGGTTCTTGGTTAAAATTATCAGAAGGAATTCCAATTACAATTAAACCTTTATTTTTGTAAGTTTCATGTATTTTTTGTAGCCCAGTATATTGGGAAGTAAAACCACATTTTGAAGCAGAATTAAATATTAAAAGAGGTTTTCCTTTAAATTGATCTAAAGGCAAGTTTTTTCCGTCTATATCAATAAATGCAAAATCATAAGCAGAACCAGGAATTTCTCTTGAGTTTGTATAGTTCAAACTTAATGATGTAAAAAACATCATTATGATTGCAATAAGAATATATTTTTTCTTTAACATTTTAAAATTTAAAAACATTATTGAATTTATATAGTTCATAATAATATATTTGGGATACTTTTAGTATTTTTTTTTATAAATGGATTTAAATTTTTTAAATATTTTTAAGGATTCTTATCAAACCTTTGTAAATATATTTATTATTATTTTTATAGGGTTTTTTGGGTGGAAAACCCTTTCAACATTAATAAAAAAAAAATTGAATAATCTTGAAGGCTCTAAGGATGAAGCGCAAACACAAAGAATTAATACTCTTTTTCGTATACTAAAAAATTTTGTGTCCATAGCAATTCTGATTGTAGTTATAATGCTTGTGCTATCAGAATTAGGAATAGAAATAGGACCGTTAATTGCAGCAGCCGGGGTTGTGGGCTTAGCCTTTGGTTTTGGAGCACAAACTTTGGTTAAAGATATAATAACTGGCTTATTTATTATATTAGAAGGGCAAATTACTATTGGTGATATTGTGGAAGTAGCAGGCCATTCTGGAAGAGTAGAGGCTATTACTATAAGAACTGTGAGATTGAGGGATGTTAACGGCCATTTGCATGTTGTTCCTTTTAGTGAAGTTACTACTGTTAAGAATATAACACAAGATCAAGATTATCACAGTTTTGAAATAGGCGTTTCTTATAATGAAGATGTTGATCATGTTATGGAAACTATAGAAAAAGTAGGTAAAGATTTAGAACAAGATAAAGAATTTAAATCTAAAATTAATGGAAAAATAGAGGTTTTTGGATTAGATAAATTCGAAGATTCTGCAATTGTTATCAAAGGAAGAATTCCTACAGTACACAAGCAGCAGTGGATTGTTAAAAGAGAGTTTAATAGAAGAATTAAATTAGCATTTGATAAAAGTGGAATTGAAATACCCTTTCCTCAAAGAACAATTTCTTATCCTGATAATAAAAAAAAGACTATTAAGAAAAAAACAAGAAAAAGAAGGCAGGGATTTACAGTAGGCACTGACGATAGTTAGTTATCACCATATTTAGCATATTTCTCAAGCTCTAAGTGTTCTTTTTCATTATTTAAATTAATTATTTTTTTTGCAATATTATATGGGAATCCAGCTTGAGACATTTTTAATAGTTTTTTTTTGTCTTCACCAATAATTTTTTTTTTTTCAAAAGTTATAAATTTTTTTTTTCTAGCATATATTAAAGCTGATAAAATTTCAGAATTAAAATAAGATTCTTCCAAACTATTTATTCCTATCTGTATATTTTCATCAGATATACCTTTACTTTTTAAAATAAAAATTATTTTTTTTTTTGAATAGCCTTTTTCAACAGAGTTTATAGCTTTATTTTCTGAAAACTTTTTGTCATCTATTAATCCTATTTTTTTAAATTTACTTATTATTTTTTCTATAAGTTTAAAATCTTTTTGTGGATCTGTTTTATAAAAAAAAGAAGTTTTAATTATTTTTTTTCTTAAAAAACCTGTTAATTGATACTCTGATACTGAATATTTTTCTAAATATTTAATTGCACTCTTTTCAAGCTTATCTAGAGTAATTTTTTTTGGTATTTTTTTTTTCATAAAATAAACTAATTATATTTG
>PBIP01000022.1 GCA_002720895.1 Pelagibacteraceae bacterium | reverse complement strand
TACTGCTACTTTTCCCGCAAGCATAACATCGGTTGCTCTTCTAATGCCATCAACTAAACTTTCTCTACATCCATACAAATTATCAAATTTTGATTTTGTAACACTATCGTTCACATTTATAGCTGGTACTAATAATTTATTCTTTTTTTCCATTTCATATAATCTATGTACTCCTGTTGTTGTTTCTTCTGAAAGACCTTTTACATTTTTTAGTAAATTTTTATATTTTTCATGCATTACTTTTGTTAAATCTCCTCCATCATCTAAAATTAAATTTGGCTTCCAATTTTTCATTCCAATTATAGTTTGGTCTATACACCACCAAAATTCTTCTTCTGTCATCCCTTTCCAAGCAAAAACAGAAATACCTTTTTTTGCTATAGCCGCAGCAGCATGATCTTGAGTTGAAAAAATATTACATGAACTCCATCTAACTTCTGCTCCTAAATCTATCAATGTTTCTATCAAGACAGCAGTTTGTATAGTCATATGCAAACATCCTAGGATTTTTGCTCCTTTTAAAGGTTTGTGTTTTTTATATTGTTTTCTTAAAGACATAAGGCCAGGCATTTCAGTTTCAGCAATACTGATTTCTTTCCTTCCCCAATCTGCAAGACTTATATCCTTAACTTTAAAATCTGCCATGATAAATTGAACTTACTAAAAAAAAATTCATAATCAATCAATATTATATAATTATGCTAAATAATTTTTTTAAGTGTTACTATAAATTTAGCCCCACAAATCTTCTTATTTTTATCTAATCTATTCTCCGCTGTAATTATTCCTTTATGAACTTCTAGTATTTGTTTAACTATACTTAAGCCTAAACCTGAATGTTCTCCAAATTTTTCATTAGAAGGTCTTTCAGTATAAAATCTTTCAAAAATCTTATTAAAATCACTCACATGTATTCCAGGTCCAAAATCCATAATTTCAATTATTACATTATTTTTATTACTTTTTAATAAAACTTCAATTTTTGCATTTTGTTTGTTAAAAGATAAAGCGTTATCAATTAAGTTACTAAAAACCTGTGATAATCTTTGTTTATTTCCATGTATAGAATAATTTAAATTTTTTTCAAAATTAAATATTATTTTCTTTTTATCTCTATTGTAAAAATTAATAGTTCCCTCTAAAACTTTTCTGATATTAAAATTCTTCATTCCTTCTCTTGACAACTCAGCATCTAATCTTGAGGCATTTGATATGTCAGTTACTAAACGATCTAATCTTTGAATATCTTGGTTAATAACTTTAGAAAGTTTATTAAGTTGTTTTCTATTTCTTGTCTTATTAGCAACTTCAACTGCACTTTTTAATGATGTTAAAGGATTTTTAATCTCGTGAGCAACATCCGCGGCAAAATTTTCTATTGCATCCATTCGATTCCATATTGAATTTAACATTTCTTTTATTGAAAATGCTAATTCGTTTATTTCATCTTTTCTATCTGTAAACTGAGGTACTGATATTTTTCTACCATCAGATGGATTAATATTTCTAGTTGCAGTTGCTAGTTTTCTTATTGGCCTAACTATATTTACAGATAAATATATTGATACACAAATAGTTAAAAATAATGCTAAGAAAAAAATTTTAAAAACTTCAAAACGAAAATCTTTCAACTTATTTTCAATATTTGAACTATCTAAGGTCAACATTATAGCCCCTGAAATTTTTTTGTATGACTGAACTGGTATAGCTACACTAAACATTTTTTTACCATTTTCTAATTGTCTTAAAAATCTAGTCTCCTCACCATATAAAGCTTTTAAAACTTCTTCATAATCTTCTGCTTGTTGAAGTGTGTTTTCTTTATAAATACTTAATTTACTTGTTTTAACAATTAACAAAGATATATAAGAATAAATTTTTTCAAAAAATATTCTAAAAAAGTTTTTTTCTTGTAAAGATGGTAGCTTTATTGATTTTACTCTTGTCTGGTATCCTACTGATCTTTCTGAATCAGCTAATAAATCACCTTGATAGGAAAATAATCTTATTCTTACCCTGCTTTGGTTTAGTAAATAACTAATTGTTTCTTGAGCTTCTCTTGTAATAATAACCTGTGATCGTAAATCATCTGTAGGTAATATCGTTCTACCTATAGCTTGTGATAAAATCCTTCCTTCATCTTCTAATTTTTTAAACTCATTTTCTTCTAAAGTTTGTTGATATCTGTCAATTGAAAATAAGCCTCCTAACAAAAAGAAAAGAGCTAAGATATTCAAAGTTAATAATCTTAAGAGTAACGGGGATATTGTTAATTTATTTCTGAACATTTTTAAAAATCATTATTCAGAAAATTTATAACCACCGCCATAAACAGTGACTATAGAATTAAAATTATTATCAGTTTTTTTAAATTTTTTTCTTATTCTTTTGAAATGATGATCTATAGATCTATCATCAATATTTTCTTTATCTTCTCCAAATGCTGCAACAATTAACTGATCTCTTGATTTAACTACATCAATATTTTCTACCAGGGATTTTATTAATAAGAATTCTGTTACAGTTAAATCTACAGGTTTATTTTTCCATTTACATAAATATTTTTCAGTATCTAAAAAAATACTTCCTTCTTTAAGAGAATTTTTTGCGTCTATTTTAGTTACTTTATTTTTATTTTTTAACTCAGATCTTTTAATTAAAATTCTTATTCTTTCAATTAAAATTTTTTGCGAAAAGGGTTTTGTAATATAGTCATCTGCACCAATTTTTAATCCTAATAATTCGTCAATTTCAGTATCTTTTGAAGTTAAAAAAATAACTGGTAAATCCGATGTTTTTCGTAATTTTTTTAATAATTCAATTCCGTCTAATCTAGGCATTTTAATATCAACAATAGCTATATCTGGACTATTTTCTAAAATTGCTTTTAATCCAGATTCTCCGTCAGAAAATGTATTAACCTTATAGCCTTCACTTTCAAGTAAAATCGATACTGAAGTTAATATATTTTTATCATCATCTATTAAAAAAATATTACTTTTCATATTATAAAATAATCTAGTGTGCTTCCGCCCAACTTGATCCCTTTCCTACATCAGCTACTAATGGTATATCTAGTTTTACTTCAGGTAAAAAAGCATTTTCCATAATTTTTTTTATTTCCATTGAAAGATAGTTAATTTCAGATTCATACATTTCAAACAATAATTCATCATGGACTTGTAAAATCATTTTTGTTTTTGTTTTTTTTTCTTTAAGAAATTTATCTACTTTTATCATTGCTTTTTTTATAATATCTGCTGCCGATCCTTGTATTGGTGCATTCACTGCTGCTCTAATTGCAAAATTCCTAAAACTGGGATTTTTATTATTAATTCCATCAATATAACATTTTCTTCCAAATAATGTCTCAACAAAACCATTTTTTTTGCAAAACTCTGTTGTTTCTTCAATATAATTTAGTATTCCTTTATAATTTTTAAAATACTCTTTTAGAAAAATATCTGCTTCAGATCTTTTAATATTTAATTGTTTAGCAAGACCAAAAGCACTAATACCATAAATAATACCATAGTTTATAGTTTTTGCTTTTCTTCTCAAATCATCGGTTACTTCTTCCAATTCAATATTAAAGATTTGAGATGCCGTTTTCTTATGAATATCAATATTTTGACTAAATGCTCTTTTTAAACTTTCTACTTTTCCTATATGTGCAAGTAATCTTAATTCAATTTGAGAGTAGTCCAATGATACTAATTTAAATCCTGGTTTACTTATAAAAGCACTTCTTATTTTTTTACCTTCTTCAGTTCTTATAGGGATATTTTGTAAATTTGGATCAGTTGATGATAATCTTCCTGTGCTTGTAGCTGCCATTGAATAAGAAGTGTGCACTCTTGACGTTTTTTTATCAACCTCTTTAGTTAAAGAATCGGTATATGTATTTAATAACTTTGATGTTTGTCTCCATTCTAAAAGAAACCCCGCAATTTTATGTCCTTGGTATGATAAATTTTCTAAAATATCTACGCTTGTACTATAAGCTCCGCTTTTTCCTTTTTTTCCACCCTCTAAACCTAGTTTTTCAAATAATATCTCACCTAACTGCTTTGGCGATGCAATATTAAATTCAATACCTGATAATTTAAAAATTTCTTTTTCTATTTTTAATAATTTTTTTTGAAAAAAAGAATTTAAATTTTTTATTTTATTTACGTCAATTTTGATGCCCTCCTTTTCCATTTTAGCTAAAACACTAATAAGAGGTTTCTCAATATATTCATAAACTCCTAGAGATTTTTCTGAAATAATTCTTTTTTTTAAAATTTTATATAATTGAAAAGTTATATCTGAATCTTCAGCTGCATAAACATATGCATCATTTATACTAATTTCATCAAATGTTTTTTGTTTTTTTCCTACTCCAACAACATCTTTATATTTTATTGTTTCATGGTTTAAATAAATTTTTGCTAAATCATCTAGATTATGCCTGATTTTACCTGCATCAAGAACATATGATAAAAGCATTGTATCATCAACAGGATTTAAATTAATTCCAATACTTGAAAAAATTATTTTATCATATTTTATATTATGGCCAATTTTTATAATAGAATCTTCCTCAAGAATTTTTTTTAAAATTGGCAAACATTTATCTAAATTTAAATTTTTAAATTTATCATCACTATTAGTATTATGTTTAAATGGCAAATAAACTGCTTCATTTTGAGATATTGATAATGAAATTCCAACAAGTTTTGCTAAATTTGTATTAAGTGAATTTGTTTCTGTATCAACAGAAACTACTTTCTTTTTTTGAACTTTTTTTTCGAAATTAATTAAATCTTCTAAATTTTGTATTACAGAATATTTTTTATTATTTTTTTCTTGAGAATTATTGTTTAATTCATTTTCATCTTTTTTTGTAAATCTTGAAACTAAATTTTTAAAACCATGCTCTTCAAAAAATTTTAAGGCTGTCTTTTGGTTTATACCTTGGAATAAATCAACATCATATTTTTTTTCTAAATCAATATCATTTTTTAAAGTAACTAGTTTTTTACTTATTATAGCTTTATCTTTCTCATCAATTAATTTTTCTCTTCTTTTTTTTTGTTTTATTTCCTTAACTTTAGATAATAAGTTCTCTAAACTATTGAAATTATTGATTAATTCTGCTGCAGTTTTGATACCTATTCCTGAAACGCCGGGTACATTATCAATGCTATCTCCTGCTAAAGCTTGAACATCTATTATTTTTGTAGGATCAACACCAAATTTTTCTTTTACTTCTTTAACACCAATAAAATTATTTTTCATGGAATCGTACATTTTTGTATTTTTATTAACCAACTGCATTAAATCTTTATCTGAAGATACAATGGTTACTGACACGCCTTTCTTTTCAGCTTCCTTAGTATATGTTGCAATTATATCATCAGCTTCATATCCATCCATTTCAACCCTTGGAATTTGTAATGCATCAGTTGCGTCGCGTATTAATGAAAACTGGGGTATTAATTCATCAGGTGGCTCTGTTCTATTACTTTTATATTCTTTATAAATATCACTTCTAAATGTTTTTTTTTTGGTATCGAAAACTACAATTATTTGTTCCGGTCTAAATTTTTCATATATATTTAAAATCATATTACAATAACCATAAACAGCGTTTATTGGAGTCCCCTCAGAGTTTGTTAAAGGTGGAAGCGCATAAAATGCACGAAATATAAAACCTGAACCATCAATTAAAAATAATTTTTTCAATTTTAACTAATTATATACATTTTAAAAAAAGAAGTTATTTATATTAACATTAAAAAAAATTTTTTTGTATCAGTGGAAAAAAAAACAAAATATGCAGTTGAAATAAAAAAGCTTAATAAGACTTTTTTTAATAAAAAAAATGGAAAAGATATTCCTGCTTTAATTAATGTAGATTTAAAAATACCAAGCGGGTCGTTATTTGGATTACTTGGCTTAAATGGCGCTGGTAAATCAACAATAATTAATGTTTTAGCAGGCCTATGTTTGAAAAATTCGGGATCTGTAAAAATAAATAATTATGATATTGACCAAAGTAGAAAACAATCTAGCTGTCAAATAGGAATAGTTCCTCAAGAATTAAATTTTGATCCTTTTTTTACTCCTAAAGAAATTTTAGAAATCCAGGCTGGTTTATATGGAATAAAAAAAGAACATAGAAAGACAAAACAAATTTTAGAAGACATGGATTTATATGATAAGTCAAATTCTTATACAAGATCATTGTCAGGCGGAATGAAAAGAAGGTTGATGATTGCAAAAGCCTTGGTTCATGATCCTCCTATACTTGTTTTAGATGAGCCAACAGCGGGTGTTGACGTAACTCTAAGAAGACAATTATGGAAATATATTGAAAATTTAAGATCTAATGGAAAAACCGTCCTTTTAACAACACATTATATTGAAGAAGCCGAAAATTTGTGTGACAGAATATGTATTATATCAAACGGAAAAATTGTTTTGTCTAAAACAAAAAAAAGTATAATGCGGGAATTTAAAAAAAAAAAATTAGAAGATATATTTTTAAAAGTTACAAAATCTCAATAGAAGAAATAATTTCTTTAGCTTCTTTTTTATATTTGTCATAAAACTCTAATTCAGTGGCAATAAAGTATACTGAATAAAATTTTTCATTTTTTATTCCTGCTATAGCAAAACCTCTATAATTTAAACCCAACTCGTTTTGTGCTTTTATATCAAATGAAATCCCTTCAACATCTCCTATTTTATAATTTTTTATATTTGATGTTTCAAAGTTTGTAAATTCTCTAGACCAGATTATACAATTCTCGAAAAATTCCTTGATTTCGAATTTATTCATTTTTGAATTAAATATTGGTCTTTTTTCACTTTCTTGCGTAAAAAAACTATCGTGATCAAATAGAGATCTTCCATCTGAAATTGGTTTAAAAAAAACTATTCTTTCTAATGTATATCCATTAATTGTCCAAAATAAAAAATTATATTCATCTTCCTGAAACTGACTCCATTTTTTATTTGTATCAGCAGAATAAATTTTTTTTAACTCTACTTTACCAGGCTCAACCAAAATATATGTTTTGTCAGTTTGGCAAGAAACTAAAAATAAAAAAATTGGAATAATTAATATTTTTTTTATAAATTTCATTTAATTTAAATAACTTTTTATAATTTCAGCATCTTTAGCATTTTTATTAAGTTCTAAATATTTACTCAAATTATACTTTGCGTTTTCATTTTTATTCTTTTTAAGTTCTAATAATCCTAATTCTCTATACACATCTGCAAAATTTGGATTTTCTGCAATTGATTTTTTATAAAAGCTAATTGCTTTATCATAATTAGTTTCTTCTTCAACTTCTTTTGTATTATTGTCATCTTCTTTTTTATTTATTTTATCACCTCTTGAACGATATATCTCACCTTTATAAAAATATAATAAATATTTATTTTCTTTTTCTGGCAAAGCTGTATCAATTACAAACTCGGTTTGTTCTGTCTTGTTTTTAAGTCTTATTTCATTTTTTATCCATTTTTTTAAATGTTTATTTGTTTTTTTATCTAATTCTTTAGTATTTTTCAAACTTTGAATATTTCCATACTCTTTAGTTTGATTTTTTAGATTATCTATTCTTTCTTTTGGAGCTGGATGTGATGCTAAAAAACTTAAGGGTTTATTTACTTCCCCTAATTCCATTTCTTTAATTATATTTTCCCAAATTTTCGGAGCTTCTATAGGGTCATATCCAGCATTTATTAATAAATCAAGCCCAATCTTATCAGCCTCTCTTTCATTATCTCTGCTATGTTTGGCCATAAAACCTGCTTGTAATAATTGTGTTATGTTAAATATATCTCCACCAGCAGGTACACCTCCAACTGCTAATCCAATTGATAATATTGCCATTAAATCAGTTCTAGCTTTTGCGTCTAACCATGATTTAAGAGAATGTCTTTTTATGTAATGACCTGCTTCATGACCTATTACTGTAGCCACTTGTGCTTCATTTTGTGCGCGTAATAATAATCCTGTCCATACAACCATCATTCCATTTGGTGCCATAAATGCGTTAAAAAAAGGTATATCCTGAACATAGACTCTAATATCTTTACAATATTCAGAGGTTAATTTACACAAAATATCTTTTAAATATTTTTCTAGATCTCGATCCTTAATTCTTGATCCTGAGGTTTTTAATTTTTCTTCATAATTATTCATTTGCATCCACAAACCGGCTTCAATTGTTTCAATTGATGGAGTTTCTTGAGGCTTAATATCTTCAATTTTTTTTGCTCCTCCTATAGGGCTTGCGCAGCTTTGTATAAATAAAATTAAAAAAAATATAAATATTTTTTTCATCCTGGAAATTCTTCAAAAAGTTTATTAACCGTATTTCTTGCATTATCAATATCTCTTACATCGCCAAATGAAGCATAATAGCCATTAAACCATGTAATTTCGCCATTTTTTAAATTTACCATACTTGCAAAGGCTAATTGTGAACCGCCCACAGGTATAATTCCTGGAAACAAAACAGCAGTAACAATGCTATAAATCACTCTTTCAGTACTTGAATATTGATCTCTAAAAAAAATAAATATAGCATAATCACTTTTATATTTATTATTAAGTAGTTTTATTTTCTGACCTATAGACCAACTAAAATCTTCCTTAGTTGGCAACTTAAAAGGCCCGTATTCATTATTTATTATTTCTTGTCCTATTTGCGTATGTAATTTGATTATTTGGTTTATATCGTCGCTTTGTATACTTGAATCATATTCTTTCAAAATAGCGTTTCTTTTTCCTAAAATTTCTTTAAAACTTAAAATAATATTTTCCCTAGAATTTTTAGTCCACGATGCACTTGGTTCACACATTCCAGCAATTGTTAATTCGCAAATTTCTATATCAATGGGCATTAGTAAAATTTTAGGACTATCTTGACTAAATACTCTAATTGTGTACTTTGGTTCTGTATTAAACGAACAACTCCATATAAAAATGAATAGAAAAATTGCTGATAATTTATACATATATTCTAAATAATATAATTAATTAATAAAAATAATATGACTAAAATATTACTTATATTAACTGGCGGAACAATAGGAAGTGAAAAAAAAAAAAATATAGTCAATGTATCAAAAAGAAATAATTTATTAAAATCCCTTCTTTCGAATAAAATAAACAAAAAGATTGATTTTAAAATTACCCAACCTATTAACATCCAAAGTGAAAATGCTCTTCCAAAAGATTGGAATAAAATAATTAAATCTATTGAAGAAAACTGGAAAGATAATTTCTCAGGTATAATAATTACACATGGCACAGATACATTGTCCTATACAGCTTCAGCTCTTTCTCAATATTTTTTTAATTTTTATAAACCTGTAGTTTTTGTTAGTAGTGACAAACCTTTAAACGATAAGAAATCTAATGGTAAATCAAATTTTATTTCAGCAGTAGAGTTTATAAGAAGATTTGAATTACCAGGAACATATGTTCCATATAAAAATCCTGAAAATAATTTTGTTTCTTTTTTCATAGGAAGTAGAGTTAAACAAATAGGTGGGTATAAAAACAATTTAGATAATAGTTATGGTGATGAATTTTGTATTTATAAAAATAAAAAATTTTTTTTTAAAAAGAAAAATAATCCATCTATAAAGTTAATTAAAAAAAGAGGAAAAAAAAGAAAACTCAATACAAAATTTAGGTTTACGGATAAGCTTGTTTTGATTAATCCTTATCCCGGATTAAACTATAATTTTTTTGATTTAAATAGGCTAAAACCTAAAGCAATTTTACATACCCTTTATCACTCCGGAACATCTAGCCTTAGATTTATTAATTTTATAAAAAAAAATAAAAGAAAAAAAATCAATTTCTATGTTGCGCCAGTATCAGAAAAAAAAAAAAATATTTATCTTAGTTTTAAAATTCTTAAAGATTTAAAAGTAAAAAGTCTTAAAGGTATAACTGTAGAAACTGCTTTTGCAAAAATATCTCTAGCGTATGGAAGTTTTAAAAATAAAAAAGATATAAATGCATTTTTAAACAAAAATAATTTTTTCGAAAAAAATTCTTTTTAAAATGTTGTATTTAATATTTCATCAATAATAATTGATGAACTAAAATTTTCTAAAATTTTTGCTCTTAAAACTTTTCCACCATTCTTTTTTATTTCCTTTGCACCAATAATTTCATTTTCTTTATAATCACTTCCTTTAATTAAAAGTTTTGGTTTAACTTTTTTAATTATTTTTATCGGAGTAACATCTGAAAAAACTATAATTAAATCAACATAAGGAATTGAATTTAAAACTTGTAAACGTGTATTTAATGTTTGCCTAGGTCTTAAAGGCCCTTTATTTTTTTTTATTGAACTATCTGAATTAACAGCAACAATTAGTTTGTTGCACTTATTTTTTGCTTGTTTTAATAAAGATATATGACCCGGATGGAGATAGTCAAAACATCCATTAGTAAAACCTATATTTTCATTCTTACTTTTCCAAAATTTTATAATTTTTTCAGCTTCGTTCAAATTCATTACTTTAGATAAATGATAATCATCTTTATTTACAGAAATTAACATTTCTGATAAATGTGCTACTGAAGTTCCAGTTTTATTTACAACAATTCCTGCGGCAATATTTGCAATTTTAATAACATCATTAATTTTTAAAGATTTTGCAAGGCCAGCAGCTATAAAAGATACTACTGTATCTCCTGCACCAGAAACATCAAAAACTTCTTTTGCTTCAGCACTCAATCTAATAATGCCTTCTTTTTTTGAAACAAGTATCATTCCCTTTTTACCAAGAGTAACCAATAAATATTCAAAATTATATTTTGAAATAAGGTGTTTTGCTGCATTAACAATTTCATTTTCATTGTTTAATTTTTTTTTCAATACTGATTCTAATTCTTTGATATTTGGAGTAATTATTGTTGCGCCTTTATATTTCTCAAAATTATTTCCTTTTGGATCAATTATTACAGGTTTTTTATTTATTTTCGAAAATTTTATTATTTTTATCAAAAGTTCTGAGGTTATAAGTCCTTTGTTATAATCTGAAACAATTACTGCACTTGATTTCTTTATATGTTTTTTTGAGAAATCATAAATTTTTCTTTCTAAAATTTTATCTATATTTTGTACTTTTTCTTTATCAACTCTTAGTATTTGCTGATTGTTTGCTATAAATCGAGTTTTTGTAATTGTTGGTCTATTTTTATCTTTAATAACATTTTTTTTTATATTAATTTTATTTAATTTTTTTTCTACCTCTTTACCTATTTCATCATTTCCAACTAAAGTAACTAAAGAAGTTTGTGTTGCAAATGTACTTAAATTTCTAACTACATTCCCAACTCCGCCTAACATTTTAACTTCTTTTTTTATGTCTAAAATAGGTATGGGGCCTTCAGGAGAAATTCTATTTGTATTTCCAATTACATAATTATCTAACATTAGATCACCTAAGCAAAAAATTTTGCAATTTAATAGAGATAAGATTTTTTCAGATATATTTTGTGGCATTTTTTATTAGAACACCTGATCAATTATTTCACACATTAAATGGCCAATTAAAATATGTAATTCTTGAATTCTAGCAGTTTCATTTGCTGGTACAGTTAAAACTAAATCTGTTATTTTGTCTATTTGTTTTTTATTTGGATAATTGTATTTTGTTAAAATAACCGATTTTATTTTCTTCTTTTTTGCAAGTTTTAAGGCATTTAGAACGTTTTTACTCTTACAAGATGTAGATATACCAATAGCAATATCACCTGTATTTCCTATAGATTCTAGTTGTCTTGAAAAAATCTCGTCAAATGAAAAATCGTTACCTATTGCTGTTAGAGATGATGTATCAGTTGATAAAGAAATTGCTGGAATAGATCTTCTTTTTTTTTTGTATTTTACAACTAATTCTGCAGCTATATGTTGGGCATCTGAAGCACTTCCGCCATTCCCAAATAAGATTATTTTATTTCCTTTTTTTAATGTTTTAATTATTAATTCAATAAATTTTTTAAAAATACCAACATCGCTCCTTAAAAATATTTCTGCAGAGCGTATATGGCTCTTTACTTCCAATTCAAATATTTTATTTATATTTAATTTTTTCATTTCTAAATTGTGAAATATTTATTATTATTAGTTAGGTAGTTTAAAAAATAAAACTATATATTTTTATGGCAGAAAAAAAAGAAAATAGTAAGAATTTTGATATAAATTTTTTTAAGCAATACATTGAATTAATAAAAAAATATTGTTTAAAATTACTAAAATTAGATCCCCAAACTTATTTTTTTATTGTTCCAGGTATTTTACTTTTAGTTGGATTACTTCCTGTACCAGATATTTATTTTGCTATTTTAAGAGTTTATTTATTCGTGAGCGCATTAGTATTGTTTTACAAGTTCTATATAGAAGAAAAAGATAATATTTTTGCTATTATTTTTGCAATGATAGCTATTATTTACAATCCTATTTTTTTTATATCCTTTGGAAATGAAGAAATTAATACTGGTCCTATAATTTTTGTTCTAACAATTGCTCTTTTTGTTTTAGGCTATAATAAAATTAAAGATTAGTTTAATAATTTTAATATTCTTTTATCTCTACTATTTTCAACTATTTCTTTTAATGTTCTACCTGAATAATCTGATTTAGATATATCTGCATTCTTTTCTAATAAAAATTTCGTTACATAAAAATTATTTTTTTCCGCAGATTTCATTATGGGGGTTAATCCTTGATCATTTTGAAAATTAACATCAGCTCCTTTATTTATTAAATACTCGATTATTTCTAAGTTACCTTTATCTGCAGCATATATTAAAGCTGTATTTCCTAATTTATCTTTAACATCTATTTCAACATCACAATTTTCTAAAAAAAATTTAACTAATTGAAAGTTATTTATATTTGCAGCATGGGCGAATGGATTTATACCATTTACTAAAAAATTAAGATTTTTACCACTATGTCTTATAAATAAATTTATTTTTTCTAAATTATTAAGCTCTATATTTCTTATAAATTTTTCTTTGGTTACGTGTTCAGATTCTATATTTTTTGATTCAATTCCTAGTCTTTTTTCTCTGCCACCATCTTCTAAAGTTTCAGCAGAAAATAAATGTTTTGAAATCAAAAAAAAAGAGAAAAAAAGTATAAAAAATTTTAAATTAATCTTATTCAATTTTTTTAATTTATATATCTAAATTAACAACTTTTTTTGCATTGGATTGTATATATTCTCTTCGTGGCTCAACTTTTTCACCCATCAATCTTACAAAGGTTTCATCTAATAACATTTCGTCTTCCATTTGTACTTTTAAAAGCGTTCTTTTTTGAGGGTCTAAAGTTGTTTCCCACAATTGCTCTGGGTTCATTTCACCTAAACCTTTGTACCTTTGAATATTTACTCCTTTTTTTCCCGCTTCTTTAACAGTCTCTAAAAACTCAAATGTTGATTTCACTTGATATTTATTTTCGCCAGCTATTAAAGTATTTTTTCCACTATGAAAAAATTTAGTTAGAGTATCCATAGTTTCTTTATTTCCAAGAAACTCTGCTTCAGGTGAAACTAAGTGTTGCTGTTTAATAAAATATTCTTCAGTAATTCCTCTTGATTTCTTTTTAAATAAAAAATATTTTTCTTTTTTTTCTTTATCATTTACAAATTCTCCTGTCCAATCAGCAAGATCTTGCCCAAATTGTTCTAATTTTTTTGCAATAAAATTTGCTGCTTCTTTTAATTGCTTCTCATTTAGCTTGAAATTTACCAAATCTTTACCAAAAAAACATCCTATAGCGGATTGTTCAACAAGTTCAACTGAACCAACTTTGTTTCCAAGATCAGATATCGCATCTCTAATTTTTATTGTCTTTTTTATCAAACTACTAAGATCTTTATCTTTAATATTTTTTTGATCAGTTGTAGTAAGTTTTAAACTATTCACAGCATTAGTTATTAAAAAATTATCCATATCTTTTTCATTCTTTAAATATTTTTCTCCAACTCCTGGAGCTTTTATTTTATATAAAGGTGGTTGGGCTATATATAAATTTCCATTAATAATTAAGTCCTTAAATTGTCTAAAAAAGAATGTTAATAAAAGAGTTCTAATGTGGCTTCCATCAACATCAGCATCTGTCATTAAAACAATCTTACTATATCTAATATTATCATAATTAAATTCTTCAGGTCCAACACCTGTACCTATTGCACTAATTAAAGCACCAATTTCATCTGAACTTAAAATACGATCAGGTCTAGCTTCTTTTTCAACATTTAAAATTTTTCCTTTAAGTGGAAGTACTGCTTGATATTTTCTGTCTCTGCCTTGTTTAGCTGAGCCTCCAGCAGAATCTCCCTCAACAATGAAAAGCTCGCATTTTTTAGGATCCTTTTCTTGGCAATCTGCTAATTTTCCAGGAAGACTTCCAAAATCTAAAATTCCTTTTCTTCTAGTAAGTTCTTTTGCTTTTCTTGCTGCCTCTCTTGCTTGTGCAGATTCCAATATTTTTGTTAGAATTAATTTAGTATCTTTAGGATTCTCTTCAAGCCACTGTTCTAAACCAGAATTTACAGCTGCTTCAACAACAGGCCTTATTTCTGAAGAAACTAATTTATGTTTTGTTTGGCTTGCAAATTTAGGGTCTGGCATTTTTACAGATAAAACACAAGTCATTCCCTCTCTACAATCTTCTCCAGTTAAATTAATTTTATTTTTTTCTAAAATACCTGACTCGTTTGCAAACTTATTAATTACTCTTGTTAAGGAAGATCTAAATCCAGCTAAATGGGTACCTCCGTCGATTTGAGGTATATTATTTGTAAAACAAAGCATGTTTTCGTAATAACCAGTATTCCAAATAATTGAGACATCAACTATTAAATCTCCTTTTTTTTCTGTAAAGGTAATAGGCTTAGAAATAAAATTTTCTTTTGATTTATCTAAAAATTTAACAAATGATTCTATTCCGCCTTTAAAATGAAGTTTAGATAGTTTTTTTTCCGATGATCTTTCATCAGATAATTCAATTTCAATGCCAGAATTAAGGAATGCTAGTTCTCTAAATCTATCTTCTAATTTTTTAAAATCAAAATTGATAGATTTAAAAGTATTTTTAGATGGATAAAAAGTTATTTTTGTTCCTGATTTTTCATCATTTTTCCCAATTTTTTTCAAAGGCTTCACAGAATTACCATTCTTAAATTCCATAAAATACAAATTTCCATCTCTTTTAATCTCTAACTTTAATTTTTCAGATAAAGCATTAACTACTGAGACTCCTACGCCATGCAATCCTCCTGAAACTTTATAAGAATTATGATCAAACTTTCCACCAGCATGTAATTGTGTCATTATAACTTCTGCTGCTGAAATTTTTTCTTCTGGGTGTATATCAACAGGTATACCTCTTCCATCATCAGTAACGGTAACTGAACCATCTGAGTTTAAATTTATAGAAATTTTTTTACAATGCCCCGCCAAGGCTTCATCAATCGAATTATCAACAACTTCATATACCATATGATGAAGACCCGAACCATCCTCGGTGTCTCCTATGTACATTCCAGGCCTTTTTTTTACCGCATCTAGGCCTTTTAAAACTTTAATTGAATCTGCTTCATAACTGTTTTTTTTTTGTGTTAATTCTTTAGATTTCGGCATAGTGTTATTTTATTACTCTTTTACTAAATCTTCAATTTTTAAATTGGTAATTTCTTTATCTTTTATTATTGGTGAAAAAAGATTTAAATCTGCGCCAGACATCCATACTTGATTTTTTAAATCTTTTAATTCCTTAAATAAACTTACTTTAATTTTATCATCTAAATGGGCAAAAACTTCATCAAGTAGCAAAATAGGCGAATAATTTTGATTATTCATTAATTTACAAAATCTAACTATTAAAGATATTAAAATTATTTTTTGTTCCCCTGTTGAACAATCTTCTGCAAATATATTTTTTTTAAGAAAAATAACTTTTATATCACTTTTATTTGGTCCGTAAGAAATACTTTTTTTAATAGAATCAATTTTTCTACTTATATGTAATTTTTTAATATATTGTTCTTTAAATAATTCTATTTCTTTGTTTTTTAAAACCTCTTCAATCTTTCCTTCAAAAGAAACTTTTATTTTTGGAAAATTTTCAAAACTGTTAGTTATAGAATTAAAATTTTCTAAAAATTTTATTCTTTCTAAAAGAATTTTAGTTCCTTCATTAACTAATCTTTCTTCAACTTTTTCTAACCACAAATCCTTTTCTTTATTTTTTCCTTCTTCATAAAAAAAATCTTTTTCAGATAGATCTCTAAGAATTTTATTTCTTTCTTTTAAATTTTTTTCATATACTTTCAGAAAATCTAAATAAATTGGATTTAGATTAAATATACATCGATCTATAAATTTTCTTCTAATCATTGAATTAGATCTAAAAAAAATGTCCATCTCAGGAGTTAGCCAAATTACAGAAATTAACTCCGCTAAATCGCTTTGTTTTTTTATTTTTTTTCCATTTAAATGAATTTTTTTTTTATATATTGAAGAATTACTATTTTCATTACTAAATTCTATACCAATATCATTTTTTTCCTTTCCATCATCAATATTACAAAATATTGTGCTTTTACTTAAATTCGAATTATTATTTATTAATTGATTCAACGTACAATTTTTAATACCTCTTCCCGGAGATAAAAAAGAGATAGCTTCCAAAAGATTCGTTTTTCCACTACCATTTTTTCCAGTAAGGATTACAAATTTAAATTTACCAATTTTTATATTTAATTTTTTATAAGATCTAAAATTTTCTAACTTAACAGATCTTAATTTCATGAATATTTAAACTCTCATAGGCATTAGAACAAATAAACTTTCAGATTTAGAACCATCTTTGATAATTGTTGGAGCTGTTGAATCTGAAAATAATATCGTAATTTCTTCTAATGTAAATTGATTAATTATTTCTTTTAAGTAACTTGAATTAAAACCTATATCTAGTGAAGGGCCATCGTATTTAATACTTATTTCTTCAATACCACTCCCTCCTTCTTCTAAATTATTTGCAGAAATAGTTATTTTATCTTTGTTTAAATTTAACTTAATAGCCTTTGACTTTTCAGAAGAAATTGTTGATATGCGATTAATAGAAGCTAAAAATTTTTTTCTGTCTATTGAAAAAGTATTACTTGTGCTTTTAGGAACAACTTTTTCATAATCTGGAAACTTACCATCAATTAATTTTGATATTATTACTGTTTCATTAAAAGAAAATTTAATTTTTCTTTCAGATAATTCAATTTTTATATTATCTTTAATATCATCAATCAATTTTCTTAATTCAAAAACTAATTTTTTTGGGACTATCACTCCAAAATTACTTTTTGCAATTGTTGGAGGTGTAGTTATTTGATATTGTGCTAGTCGATGTCCATCTGTTGCAACAGCTCTAAGATAATTTACGTTATTTAAATTTGTAGTATGTATAAATAATCCATTTAAATAATATCTTGTTTCTTCATTTGAAGTAGCAAAATATGTTTTATCTATTATTTCCTTTAATAAATCAGACTTTAATTCAAAGCTTGTTTTAAAAGATTCTGTCTCTGAAATCGGAAACTCATCAGTTGATAAACATTTAAACTCAAATTTTGATTTGGATGATGTTAAATGTAATTTTTGATTATTTTGGTCATAACTTAAATCAATAGGATTATCATCCGGTAATTCTTTTATAACATTATATAATGTATGAGCTGGAACACTTGTAGAGCCCTCTGATTCTATATTATTTATTTTAATTTTATCGAAAATTGTAATATCCATATCAGTGGCTGATACATTTAACCTGCCTTGTTTTGCTTCAAGCAAAACATTTGCTAAAATTGGAATTGTAGCTTTACTTTCAACAATATTTTGAACAAATGAAAGTGATTTTACAAAATTAGATTTAGAAAGTTGTAATTTCATAAATTTGAATACTTTAATTATAACAGTTTTTTAAAAAAATAGAAAATTTAACTTTGCAATGAACGTGTTAAAATCTCTATATCCTCAGATAAACTTGAATCGTTTTTAACTAATTCTTTTACTTTTTTAATAGCATGTATTACCGTTGTATGATCTCGTCCTCCAAATTTTCTACCTATTTCAGGTAAAGATCTAGTTGTTAAATTTTTAGATAAAAACATTGCAATTTGTCTCGGTCTGGCGATTGTTCTAGATCTTCTTGAAGAATGCATATCTGATATTTTTACATTAAAGTGTTCTGCAACTTTTTTTTGAATTTGATCTATAGTTGTTCTTCTATCGCTTGCTCGGAGTAAATCTTGTAATAAATCTTCAGCAATTTCTAAATTAACCGATCTACCTACTAAAGTTACATGAGCAGCTAATCTAGTTAGCGCACCTTCTAATTCACGAACACTTGTAGTTACTTTATGAGCTAAAAACTCAACAACATCTTTTGGTAAATCGATATTATATTTTTCTATTTTAGCTTCAATAATACTAAGTCTTAATTCATATGTTGTTGGATGAATATCGGCAACTAAACCCCAACCAAGTCGAGATCTTAATCTTTCTTCTAAACCTTCAAGATCTGATGGTGATTTATCAGCAGAAATAACCATTTGTCTATTTTGATCAGCCAAAGCATTAAAAGTATGAAAAAACTCTTCTTGAGTAGAATCTTTGCCTATAATGAACTGTACATCATCAATCATTAACAAATTAACAGATCTAAATTGTTCTTTAAAAGCAACGGTGTTTTTTTGTCTTAAAGCTTTAATAAATTCATACATAAATTTTTCAGCTGATAAGTACAAAATTTTTAGTTTTGGGTTTAATTTCTTTTTTTGCCAAGCAATTGCATGCATTAAATGTGTTTTACCTAATCCAACCCCACCATAGAGAAATAATGGATTAAAAGGAACATCTTCGGCATCTGCAACTCTTCTACAAGCAGAGAAAGCTAGTTCATTTGACTTTCCTACAACAAAATCTTTGAAAGTGAATCGTGGATCTAAATTATTTTCAACATCATCCTTATTTGAACTTAAAATTTCATTTTTAAAACTTTTGTAATCTTTACTTTGTTGTTTTTCTAAATTATCTCCACTGTAAACAGTGATAGATATATCTTTTACTAATTTATTTTTCTCTCTCCATAATGATAATATTTTTTTTCCGTAATGAGACAGTATCCAGTCACACATAAATTTAGTTGGAGCATAAAAAATTATTGTTTCTTTTTTAACTTTTCCAAATATTAGTAATTTTAACCAATTAGAGTATTCTGCTTGCCCATATATATCTTTAAGTAATAATTTAACGCTGGACCATATAATTTCATCAGATTGTAAGTTTTCTTTCAAATCTTTAACCATAGATATACAACTTTCTGCCTTTTTGAGTTAAATAAAGCAAATAAAATTAAATTTAAAATTTAAATCATTTCCCCCGACACTTTATATAGTTCTATAGAGTATATTTTTAATTAGAAGAATCTCCTAAAACTAAATTAAAGAATAAAGAAATTTAATATTGATGTTGCAAAAATACAACACAACAATATTCTCCTTAAATTGTCTTAATTTTATTATTTAAAGATGAAATTTTTCTAGAAACCTTATTTTTTTTTAAAATATTCTTATTTTTAGCTCGTGCCAGCATTTTTTGACAAATTTTAAAAAGTTCTTGAGCTTTTTTTTTATCTTTTTTCTCAATATGAGTTAAAAGTTCATTTATCTTTTTTTTATATTTTAAAGAAGTAATTCTATTTCTTGCATTTCTTATTTTTACTTGTCTAACTCTTTTCTTTGCTGATTTTATTATTGGCATAAGTTTATTTTAAAAAAAATATCTAAACACTTATAATCAAAATTATGAAATAGTCCAATAATTTTTATATTTTTTGACATTTTTTACAATAATATGATGATCTTCCACTAATAACAACTTTTGTTATTTTTTTATTACAGTTTTTATTTTTACAATTTTTACCTTCCCTATCATAAACCTTAAATTTATCTTGAAAATTACCTAATAAACCAGATGGTGATTTGTAATTGTTTATTGACGAACCTTTGGAATTAATAGCTTTAATTAGTACCTTTTTTATACTTTGACATAATTTAAAAATTTGTTTCTTATTTAAAGTGTTTGAAATTTTTAATGGTGAAATGTTGGCATCATACAAACTTTCACTTACATATATGTTGCCTAAACCAGCTATTATTTTTTGATTTAACAAAAAATTTTTTATTTTAGTTTTACTTCTAACAAGAATTTTTTTTAAATATTCAGAACAAAAATTATTTGTTAATGGCTCAATACCTAAATTTTTCAAATAATTACAATTAAAAACTTTTTCATTCATAATAGCATCTATAAGCCCAAATTTCCTTGGATCATTAAGAATAATAAAAAGATTTTTATCTATTATAAAGACAACATGATCGTGCTTATTCGAAATATATTTTTTTTTTTTATATATTAGTCTTCCAGACATTCCCAGATGTATTAATAATGTATAATTTTTATTTGTAGCAATTAATAAGTACTTGCCTCTTCTGGAAACCTTTACTACCTTTGATCCTTCTAATTTTTTAATTTTATTTTTTTTTATAGGAACTCTTAAAGAATTAGTATTAACTAAAATTTTATTTATGTTTTTATTAAGTAGAATTAATTTTAATTCTTTTTTTGTTGTTTCGACTTCTGGTAACTCTGGCATAGGTTTATTTTAAAATAATAATTTTTAATAATATAAAAAATGAAAAAAGAAAAAGTAAATAAAATTTTTGAGAGTATCGCAAATAAATACGATTTAATGAATGATTTAATGAGTTTAGGCATTCACAGAAAGTGGAAAAGGGATTTAGTAAAACATTTAGATTTAGACAAAAATAAAAATAATTCTATTTTAGATCTCGGTTGTGGCACAGGAGATATTATTTCAAATATAATTAAATCAAAAAAAAATTTAAAATTTCAAGCTTATTTAGTTGACCCAAATATTAAAATGATTGAAGAAGGAAAAAAGAAATTAAAACAAAAGAATTTAATTTGGCTTTCTTCATATGGTGAAAATTTACCATTTAAAAATAATAAATTTGATCTGGTTACAATGGCATTCAGCCTACGAAATGTTGAAAATATAAAGAAAACTTTAAATGAAGTAAACAGAGTTTTAAAAAAGAACGGACAATTTATTTGTTTAGAATTTGGTAAAGTTAAAAATTTAGCAGTAAATTCAATTTATAAAATTTATTCTGAAAATTTAATACCGGAAATAGGAGAAAAAATTACAGGAAATAAAGATGCTTACACCTATTTAATAGAAAGTATAAAAAAATTTCCATCGCAAGAGGAGATATGTAAAATTTTAAAGTTAAAAAATTTTTACAATGTTAAATACTATGAGTTAAGTTTTGGAGTCGCTGTAATATATTCTTGCAAAAAAAAAAATTCATAATTATTTCAATTTAGTAAATTAATGTTATTATTTACATATTTATTTAGTAAATTAAAAATTGAAAAAAATATTATTTATTATAAGTGGTAGTATTTCTGCATATAAGTCATTGGATTTACTTAAAGATCTGCAAAATAAAGATTATGGCATCGAAGTAATTTTAACAAATTCAGGTCAGAAGTTTATAACTCCTCTATCTCTTTCCTCTTTAATTAATAAAAATATTCATATTGATATTTTTTCAGAAAAAAAAAATAATTATATGAAACACATTAATTTGAGCAGAGATTCTGATTTGATTGTTGTTTCTCCAGCTAGTGCAAATATCATAGCTAAACTAGCAAATGGTTATGCGGATGATTTAGCTTCTACAACTTTAGCAGCTGCAAATAAAAAAATATTTATTGTACCTGCAATGAACAAACAAATGTGGGAAAATCCTGCAAATAAAAAAAATATAAAAGTACTAAAAAAAAGAGGTGTTAAAATTATTGGTCCAGCTAGTGGTAAACTTGCTTGTGGAGAAATAGGAATGGGAAGAATGGAAGATATTAAAATTATAAAAACTGAAATTGAAAATTATTTAAATTCAAAAAATAAATTATCGGGTAAAAAAATATTAATTACTGCAGGTCCAACTATTGAGGAAATTGATCCAATTAGATATATTTCAAATTTCTCATCTGGTAAACAAGGTTTTGCAATAGCAGAAAAAGCTCATGATTATGGAGCTGAAACTATACTAATTACTGGACCAACTAATATAGAACCGCCTGAAGTTAATAAGGTAATCAAAATTGAATCAGCAGAGCAAATGTATAATGAAAGTATAAGAATTTGTTATGAACATAAAACTTTAGATATTGCTTTTT
This sequence comes from Pelagibacteraceae bacterium, assembly GCA_002720895.1. Taxonomy (GTDB): domain Bacteria; phylum Pseudomonadota; class Alphaproteobacteria; genus CAYOOR01. The sequence goes on along the minus strand of PBIP01000022.1, from coordinate 4,697 downwards.
TAACTGCAGCGGTCTCTGATTGGAAAATAAATAAATTTAAAAAAAAATATAAAAAGAATGAAAATATATTTAAAAAAATTAAATTTATAGAAAATAAAGATATACTTAAAACAATATCAAACCTAAAAAAAAATAGACCTAAGATAGTTTGCGGTTTTGCTGCAGAAACAAACTCTTTAATAAAAAATGCTCGAGAAAAACTACTTAACAAAAATTGTGATTTAATTTTTGCTAATAAAATAACACCACAATTTAACCCGATGGGGAATGATATTAATCAAATATCAATAGTTGGAAAAAATAAACAAGAAAAGTTAGTAAAAATGTCAAAAAAAAGAATAGCAGAAAAAATTATCAAAGTTGCTTCTTCATATTTAAATTAAAATGCTAAATATAGAAATACAAAAATTGGAACATGCAAAGGATATGCCATTGCCTGCATATGGTTCTTTAAATTGTTCTGGTTTAGATCTTTATGCCGCAGTAAAAAAAAAAATTAAAATTAAGAAAAGTGAAATTGTAATTATTCCAACAGGTATAAAAATTGCCTTGAGAAAAAATTTAGAAGCTCAGATTAGACCTAGATCTGGATTAGCAGCAAATCATGGTGTAACAGTTTTAAATACCCCAGGTACAATAGATGCAGATTATAGAGGAGAAATAAAAATTATTTTAATAAATCATGGAAAAAAAGTTTTTGAAATTGAAAGAGGAATGAGGGTAGCACAATTAATAATTACTAAAGTTGAAAAAGTAAAATGGAAGGAAAAAAAAAGAATTAATGAAAAAACTAAAAGAAATGACTCTGGATTTGGATCAACAGGATTATAAAAATGATTTTTAATAAAAAATTTTTACATGCTATTGAAGCTATACTTGATATTTCAATATATTCATCTAACGCACCTATTCGTGCAAAGGAAATTACAAAAAGACAGGGTATTCCATCAAGATATTTAGAAAAAATTTTACAAGAACTGGTTAGACAAAAAATTTTAAAAGGAACAAGAGGTCCGAATGGAGGTTACACATTAGGTAAAGAAAAAAGGAATATTTTTTTAATCGATATATATAATGCAATTCTAGTTATTGAAGAAAATAAAAAAAAAATAAGAATGGATACACAGTTAAGATCTAAGATTATTAATCCTTTTATAGAAAAGGTGTCAAATACAACAATAAATTACTTTAAAACAACAAATATAGATGATTTATATAAAAAAGTTGCTGAAAAAGGAATTGATAAAGATAAAAATAAGAAAGTTGATTTTACAATTTAATTAATGAAAAAAATAAAAACCATAAGAAATAAAATATACAATAGTATTTTGGAGACTATTGGAAACACTCCTTTAATTAGAATTCCAAGAATATCTGAAAAATATAACTGTTTAGGTGAAATTATATGCAAACTAGAATTTTTTAACCCGACATCTTCTGTAAAAGACAGAATTGGCTTAGCAATGGTAGAAAAGGCTGAAAAGCTTGGCTTAATTAATAAAAAAACTACTATTATTGAACCAACTTCTGGAAATACAGGAATAGGCTTGGCATTTGTTTGTGCTGCTAAAGGGTATAAACTTATTTTAACAATGCCTGAGTCAATGTCAGTTGAAAGAAGAAAAATGTTAATACTACTTGGTGCAAAGCTAATATTAACTCCAGCAGAAAAAGGGATGAAGGGTGCTATTGAAAAAGCTCTAGAAATTAAAAAAAAAAATACAAATTCATTTATGCCTCAACAATTTGAAAATCTTTCTAATCCAGAAATTCATGAAAAAACTACTGCAATAGAAATTTTGAATGACACTGGTGGAAAGCTAGATGTTGTAATTATGGGAGTTGGTACAGGCGGCACAATTTCAGGAGTTAGTAAAATATTAAAAAAAAAAAATAAAAAAATAAAAATTATTGCTGTAGAGCCTGAAGATAGTCCTGTGCTTTCAGGAGGGCCTGCGGGACCTCATAAAATTCAAGGTATTGGGGCAGGATTTATACCTAAAATTCTTAATAAAAACTCAATAGATGAAATTATACAAATTGCAAATGAAACTGCCTTTACCACGGCAAAAATGGCGGCTAAAGTTGAAGGTTTGCCAATAGGAATATCATCTGGAGCAGCATTAGCCGCAGGCATCGAAGTAGCTCGTAGGAAAGAAATGAAAAATAAAAGAATAGTGGTTATTATTCCTTCTTTTGCTGAACGCTATTTATCAACCGCATTATTTAATTAAAATGTTAAAAAAATTAAGTGATATAGATATTCAAAGATATGCACATCAAATTATTTTAAAAAATATCGGAATTGATGGGCAAAAGAAATTATTAACTTCAAAGGTTTTTATACTTGGCATGGGTGGTTTAGGATCTCCTGTTTCTATGTATTTAGCTTCTGCAGGCATAGGAACATTAGGTATAGCTGATTTTGACAATGTAGAATTATCCAATCTACAAAGACAAATTATCTATGATCAAAACAGTATAAACAAATCTAAAGTAGAGATATCAAAAAAAAAATTACTATTATTAAATCCAAAAATTAAAGTTGATGTATACAAAAAAAAAATAACAAAAAAAAATATTAATAAAATAATTAAAAAATATGATGTCATTGTTGATGGTAGCGACAATTTTAAAACAAAATATTTAATAAATGACAGCTGCTTAAAAAATAAAAAAACTTTAATCTCTGCAGCATTGAGAGGATTTGAAGCTCAAATAACAACTATAAAGGGTTGGATTAAAACATATCCATGTTACAGGTGCATGTTTCCAGAAATAAATAAAAATGATTATAATGAAAATTATCAAGATTGTGGAATAGTCGGTGGTATAGCTGGAGTTGCTGGATCTTTCCAGTCAGTGGAAGTTATAAAAGATATTTTAAAAATTGGAAACCCTTTAACTGGTAAGTTGTTAATTATAGATTTGCTAACTAATAGATTTAAAAAAATAAATTTTAAAAAAAATAAAAAATGTGTTATTTGTAAATAATAAATGAAAATATTTCTTTTATTTTTTCTGTTTTTAATTCCCATAAAATCATATTCGATTATTTATCCAATAGACCCTGTATATGCTTCTCTGAAAAAAGATAAGGTATATTTAAGATGGAATGCAAGTTTTGAAGCTCCTATTAAATTTATTTATCAAAAAAAAAATTTACCAATCTTAATAATTGATAAATATGATGTTTGGAAAAAAGTAAGAGATATAGATGGAGATGAAGGATGGATTCATAAAAGTATGATTTCAAATAAAAAAACATTTATAAATAAAAAAGAACAAAATTTATTTAAATATAAAGATAATAATGAAATAATTATCGCAATTATAAAAGAAGGAGTTGTTGGAAAAATTATAAGTTGTGAAAATATTTTATGTAAAGTAAAAATTAAACCATACAAAGGTTGGGTAGAAAAAAAATATTTATGGGGAATGAAAAAAGACTAGTTTTTTGAATTTAAATTAATAGTAATTTCAATATTATCAATTTTTGTTCCTTTAGGTGGTTTCGGTAGTTTATTAATTTTAATTTTTTTATAAGGTATATCTATCAATTTACCTGTTTTGGGATTAAAAAAATGATAGTGATTTTTCATATTAGTGCAAAAAATTGCTTTTCCTTCTTTAACAGAAACAAGTTTTAGAATTTTTTTTTCAACGAAACTATGAAGTGTATTATAAATAGTTGCTAATGAAATATTAGTTTTTTTTAATTTCATCTCATCATATAAATCTTCAGCTGTAAAATGCCTATCTTTTCCATTTAGCAGTTGTTTAACAACTAAATTTCTTTGAGATGTTGGTTTTAATCCATTTCTCTTTAAAAAAGCAAAGAATTTATTTTTTTCTGTTGTCATTAAACTTAAATTAATTAAGTTGAATGGTTTTTTCAAGCTTTTTCAGGAGGTTTTATCATACCAATAACATTATATCCAGCATCAACATAATGTATTTCTCCTGTAACACCGCTTGATTGGTTGCTTAATAAATAACTACTTGAACCTGATAAATCTTCAAAACTAACACTTTTACCTAAAGGGCTATTTTTTTCTGACCAACTATATATATATCTAGCATCTTTAATTGCTGCACCTGATAAAGTTCTCATTGGACCTAAAGAAATACCATTAACTCTAATTTTTTTTTCACCCAAATCTACAGCTAAATACTTAACACTTGTTTCAAGCGCTGCTTTAGCTACTCCCATTACATTGTAGTTAGGTATTACTTTTTGAGAACCAAAATATGATAAAGTTAACAACGAACCATCGGGATTAATTATATCAGAAAATTTTTGTGCAATTTCAGTAAAAGAATAACAAGAAATTAATAAAGTATTTAAAAAATTATCTTTACTGGTATTTAAATATTTGCCAGAAAGTTCATTTTTATCTGAAAATGCAACTGAATGGACTATAAAATCTATATTACCCCATTCTTTTTTTATTTTATCATACAGAGTTGTAATCTCATCAGACTTAGAAACATCACATTTTAAAATATGTTTAACATTTTTTGAAGAACATAACTTTTCTACTCTTTTTTTTAATAAATCATTTTGATACGTTACGCATAAATCTGCTCCTTTTTCCAATAATCCTTCTGCTATACCCCAAGCACATGAATGGTCATTTGCTACTCCAAATATAATTCCTTTTTTACCTTCAAATTCATTTTCTAAAAATGATTCT
>PBIP01000021.1 GCA_002720895.1 Pelagibacteraceae bacterium | reverse complement strand
GCTATAAATCATTTAAATAAAAATATAATAACGATCTTTGCTGCTGGTACTGGTAACCCTTATTTTACTACTGATACTGCTGCAGCATTAAGAGCTTCAGAAATTTCCGCAGATCTTATTTTAAAAGCAACAAAAGTAGATGGTGTATATTCTGACGATCCTAAAAAGAATAAATCAGCAAAAAGATATAAAACTATCAAATATTCAGATATTCTTGCAAAAAATTTAAAAATTATGGACGGTTCTGCAATAGCTCTAGCTAGAGATAACAATATTCCAATAATTGTGTTTCCAATTAGTAAAAATAATGCTTTTTTAAATGCTATACTAAATAAATGCAGCTATACTTTAATTAAGTAATTAAATAAAATGACTATATCTATCGAAGAATGTAAAAATAAAATGGAAAATACACTTAAAATTTTCCATGAAGAATTAGACAGGTTAAGAACTAGCAGAGCAACTCCTTCACTTTTAGAACCAATTTTTGTTGAAGCTTATAATTCAAAAATGAAAATATCTGAGTTAGCCACGGTTAATGCTCCAGAACCAAAACTTCTAACAATACAAGTTTGGGATAAATCAATGGTACCAAATGTTGAAAAATCAATTCGAGAGTCTGAATTAGGTCTCAATCCAAGCACTGATGGACAGTTAATTAGAGTGCCATTACCAGATTTAACTGAAGAACGAAGAATAGAATTAACAAAAGTTGCATCTAAATTCTCTGAAGACGCTAAAATTTCTATTAGAAATATTAGAAGAGATGCTATGGATAAAATAAAAGATGATCAAAAAAATAATGTTATATCCGAAGATGAACAAAAAAACACATCTGATGAAATTCAAAAAATAACTGATGATAAAGTTAAGGAAATAGAAAGCGTATTTGAAGATAAAAAAAAAGAAATAATGCACATTTAATGGTTAATTCTAAATTAAAATTAATTTCACCAAAACATGTTGCAATAATTATGGATGGCAACAATCGTTGGACAAAAAAGCATAAATTAAGAGGTTATATAGGTCATGAAAAGGGAATAGATTCAATTCAACATTGTATAGATACAGCAAAATTATTTAATATTAAATATTTAACATTATTTAGTTTTTCTTCAGAAAATTGGTCCAGACCAAAGAAAGAGGTTACGTTTCTTATGAATTTAATGAGAAAGTATTTATCAAATAAAATTAATGACTTAATGAAAGATAAAATTCTTGTAAGAATGATTGGTGATAAAAGTAAATTACCAAAAGATATTGTAAAAAAAATTGATTATTATGAAAAACTAACATCTAAAAATAAAGGTTTGAATTTAATATTTGCATTAAATTATGGTGCACGTAACGAAATAATATATGCAATAAAAAGAATATTAAAAAATTTTAAAAAAAAAAAAGAAAATATTAATGAAAAATTAATATCTTCAAATTTATTCACGAAAAATATACCTGATCCTGATTTACTTATTAGAACCAGTGGTGAAAAAAGAATTAGTAACTTTCTTTTATGGCAAATAGCTTATACCGAACTTGTTTTTTTAAAAGTTTTGTGGCCAGATTTTAAAAAAAAACATTTTATAGAAGCTTTAAAACAATATTCTAAAAGAGTTAGACGATATGGTTCTAGATAATAAAATTTATAAAAATATAAACTTTTTAAGAAGATTGTTTTCAATTTTCTTTTTATTACCGATATATTTTTATTCTATTATTTCACAAAGTTTTTTAGCAAATTTTATTATTTTAATTACAGCAGCATTTCTTTCAATTGAATGGTTTTTAATTACTCAAAAAGAAAATAATTTTATAAAGATTTCATTATTTTTAATTGCTGTAGTTTTAAATATATTTATATCTACCTTTACCAATTTCTTTTTTTCTTTTATTTCAACATTTTTTTTTCTTTTTTTATTTTCTTTATTTATTTTTTTTAAAAATACTTTTTTTAAAAATCTACCATGGATCATTTACGGATTATTTTACCTTTCTGTTCCATTAATTGTTTTTTTTCAAATTAAGAATTTAGATAACGGTATTGTGATGTTATGTTGGTTAATGATTATTATAACTACAACTGACATATTTTCTTATTTGTTTGGCAATATTTTTAAAGGACCTAAAATTTTTCCGAAAACAAGCCCTTCTAAAACTTATAGTGGTACAATCTTAGGCTTATTAACAGGTACTTTATTTGGGATCCTTTACTCATTAAATTATTTAAATAATGACAATATTTTTATATTAATTTTATTTTCATTTTTTTTCTCTATATCTGGATTAGTCGGCGATATATTTTTATCTAATATAAAAAGAAAATTCAATGTTAAGGATTCAAGTAATTTTTTACCAGGACACGGGGGATTTTTAGATAGATTTGATTCTATTAGTTTTGGTTTAATTAATTTATTTTTTATTCATTTTTTTATTTAGAATGATAAAAATGTTAAAAAAAAATACAGTTTCAATTTTAGGCTCAACTGGATCTATAGGAACAAATACTTTAAATGTTATAAGTTCTAATCAAAAGAAATTTTCTGTTTTATCACTATCATCAAAAAATAATATTAATTTACTTACTAAACAATCTGTTTTATACAAACCTAAAATTGTAGCCATACAAAATAAAGATAAATATAAAGATTTAAAAAATAATTTATTCGGAAAAAGAATTAAAGTTGTAGCTGGTGATGAAGGTGTTATCGAATGCACAGATAAAAAGGTTGATATAACAGTTGCATCAATAGTCGGTATTGCTGGTTTAAAACCCACTTTAAATTCAATAAATAATAGCTCAAAGTTATGTTTAGCAAACAAGGAATGTTTAGTTTCTGCTGGATATTTTTTTATGAAAAAAATAAGTAGATCCAATTGCAAATTATTACCTATAGATTCTGAACATAATGCAATTTTTCAACTATGTGATTTTAAAAAAAAGAATAATGTCGAGTCAATAACGTTAACTGCTTCTGGTGGACCTTTTAGAAAACATAATTTGAAAAAATTAAAAAAAGTTTCACTAAAAAATGCTTTAAAACATCCAAATTGGAAAATGGGAAATAAAATTACCATTGATTCAGCTACAATGATGAATAAAGCCTTTGAAATTATAGAGGCATTTCATTTATTTAATTTAAAATTAAATCAAATCAAAGTAGTCGTTCATCCTGAATCAATTATACATAGTTTGGTTAATTTTAAAGATGGTTCAACCACTGCACTTTTATGCGATCATGATATGAGAATACCGATATTTTATGCACTTTACTGGCCTTCTCGTGAGTCTTTCAATGTAAAAAAGATTGATTTGTTTAAAATAAGGAATTTATCTTTTGAAAAACCTAATATTCATTTAATTGATTCAATAAATCTTGCTTATTATGTTCTAAAAAAAGGAGGTCCATATTCGTTAATTTTTAATGCAGCAAATGAAGTAGCTGTTAAATTTTTTCTTAAACAAAAAATTAAATTTATGGATATTATTAAGATTGTAAAAAAAATAATATCTATATCAAAAAAACATAGTATTAATAATCTGGAAGATATTTATTCTGTAGATAAATATATAAGAGAATTAACCGAAGATTATATTTTTAAAACTTATGGAAATTGTAACTAATATTTTTTTTTATTTTTTTTCGTTCATAATTTTATTATCGATTATCGTCTTCGTTCATGAGTTTGGCCATTATATTGCTGCGATAATTAACAAAGTTAAAGTCGAAACTTTTTCTATTGGTTTTGGTAAAGAAATATACGGTTGGAATGATAAAAGAGGCACTAGATGGAAAATAAGTATTTTGCCTTTTGGTGGTTATGTAAAAATGTTTGGGGAAGATTTCTTTTCAAAAAAAAAGGTTTCTTCGTCATTGTCTAAGTTTTCTTTTAGTGAAAAAAATGTATATCAAAGAATTTTTATAGTTGCTGCTGGACCCTTAGCAAATTTTTTATTCGCTATATTATGCTATGGTTTTTTGTTTACTTTTATAGGTAAACAAAATATTCAACCTATTGTTAGTTCTGTAGTGGAAAATAGCCCGGCCGCTATTGCTGGCATAGTAAAAGATGACAAAATTTTGAAAGTTAGTGATAAAAAAATTAAGGATTGGAGAGATATCAGCTTAACAATAAAACTTTCTCAACAAGATTTAATTGATTTTGAAATTTTAAGAGATGAAAAAATAATATTAAAACAAATAAAGCCAGTTATTATTAATGATGAGAAATTTGATCAAAATACACCAAAGATTGGGATAATACCATATGAGCCAACGATAGAAAAATATCCTTTTTATTATTCTTTATACCTTGGTACAAAAACAACCTATGAGATATGTTCATATACGATGAAGGGTTTATACTTACTTATAGTTGGAAAGGGTTCTAAAGAAGATATTGGTGGTCCGTTAAAAATTGCACAAGTATCAGGACAGTTTTTAGAAGCTGGTTTTCTAGCTTTTTTCAATTTAATCATTTTATTGTCAGTTAGTATTGGATTAATCAACTTATTTCCTATACCTGTTTTAGACGGTGGTCATTTAGTATTTTATTTTATAGAAATGATATTGGGCAAACCAGTTGATAAGAAAATACAAGAAAATATGTTTAAATTTGGGTTTGCTATTATTATTACTTTGGCTGTATTTTTAACTTATAATGATATAATAAATATTTTTAAATTTTAGAATAAAATGCACTCAAAGTTTAGAATTTTTTTCATTTTATTGTTATTTTTTACTCTATTTAACTTGAGTTCTCCTAAATCAGAGACAAATAGGAATATCATTGTTAGCAATATTATCGTTAAAAATAATCAAAGAATTGATAAAGAAACCATCATTTCATATCTAAATATTGATCCTGGAGATAAAGTCAATTATGAGATCTTAAATAGAAAACTTAAAAAAATGTATAATTTGGGCTTATTCTCAGATATAAAATTTAGAGTTTCAAATAACAATTTAATTGTTCTAATTAAAGAAAATCCAATGGTTAATAATATAAATTTCCTAGGGAATAAGAAAATTAAAGAAGACGTTATTAAGGAAGAAATACAATTAAAGTCTAGAAATGTTTTTCAAAAAAAAGAATTACAAGATGATTTAAATGTTATAAGGGACCTATATAAAAGATCTGGGTATTTTTCTGCAAAAATAACTACGAAAATTAGTAAATTATCGCAAAATAGAATAGATGTAACATTCAAAATTGCAGAAGGTGAGAAAACAAAAATTAAAGGTATAAAATTTATTGGAAATAAAGTTTTTTCAGATAAGAGACTTAAAGGTATTGTTTCGACTAAAGAATCTAAACTTTGGAGGTTTTTTTCAGCGGGCGATATTTATGATCCTGATAGAATTAATTATGATAAGGATCTACTTAGAAGATACTATTTGCAAGAAGGATACGCGGATTTTCGAATAATTTCAAGTGTTGCTGAATTAACTAAAGATAAAACAGGTTTTTTTATTACTTATAGTGTTGATGAGGGAGATAAATATAAATTTGGTAAAGTTGTTATTGATAATAAAAATTTTAAAGAGCTAAAAGAGAAAGACATTAAAGAATTAACTAAAGTAATCGAAGGTAAAGATTACAATATATCTAAATTAGATAGTGTTTTAGAAGAAATAAAAGAAATAGGAGGAAATTTTGGTTTTGCTTTTATGCAGGTAAGGCCTAATTTAAATAAAAATGTTGCCAAAAAAGAAGTTGATGTGAAAATTGTTATAAATAAGTCTCAAAAAATTTATGTTCAAAGAATTAATATCAAAGGTAATAGTAGAACTAAAGATAAAGTATTAAGAAGAGAGATGAGATTTAATGAAGGAGATGCATTCAGTAATGAAAAATTAAAAAGATCAGAACAAAGAATACGAAATACAGGTTTTTTTGAGAGTGTAGAATCTGAAAGCAAACCTGCAAAAAAACCTGATAGAACAAACATAACTTTTAATGTAAAAGAAAAACAGACAGGACAATTTAATGTCGGTGGTGGTTTTTCAAGTACTAATGGTGCTTTAGCTAATGTTGGTATTGCTGAAAAAAATTTTTTAGGTAAAGGTCAAGATTTAAGAGCAAAATTCACTTTAGCTGAAAGAGCAACGCAAATAGATTTTGGTTTTACCGAACCTTATTTATATGACAAGGATATTTCTCTTGGAGTAGATGTTTTTAAAACTAAAACTACATACGCTGATGAAAGTTCATTTGATAATGATACTTTGGGAGCCGGCCTTCGATTAGGTTACAAAATTACAGATAGAACTAGACATTCATGGAATTATTCATGGAAAGAAGAAACGATTGAAGGTGTTAAAGCTGGTGCGTCAGATTTTGTGAATAATCAAAAAGGAGATTATACAACTTCTTCATTAAAACATACTTTAGGATACTATAGTGTAAACGATAGATTAAATCCTTCAAAAGGATCTAGTATAAGAGTTTCTAATCAATTAGCTGGTTTAGGTGGAACTATTAGTTTTTTCAAATCTGATTTAAAACATACAAAATTTTATTCGATAACTGAGGATTACGTTTTATCTACACATTTAAAAGCAGGATATATTTTAGGTTATAATGATGACAAAGTTAAACTTAAAGATAGATATTTTGTTGGCGGCGATTCCTTTCCTGGTTTTGAGCAAGCTGGTATTGGGCCAAGAGATACTTCCGTTGCTAATAAAGATGCATTAGGAGGAAATTTAATGTATACTTTTAAAACTGAATTGAAATTACCTATTCCAGGAATTGCGCCACAACTAGGAATTACTAGCGCATTATTTGGAATTGTTGGGGCTGTCACTGAAATTGATGAAGATGGAGGTGATAAAATAAAAGATGATTCTAGTCCTAGAGTTTCAGTCGGTTTTGGTGTACAATGGAAGTCACCATTTGGGCCTGTTCGACTTGATTTTGCCCATGCTGCTATGAAAGAAGAATATGATAGAACACAATTTTTTAAATTTAATTTTGGAGCACAGTTTTAATTATGAAAAACCTTAAATATCTTTTATTATTTTTTATTTTAATATTTTCTTCGCCTACATCTTATTCCCAATCGAATATAGCTACATTGGACGTAGTAAAATTACTTAAAGATTCTAAAGCTGCAATAAGTATGAAAGATCAATTAAATGCAGTAGCAAAAAAATATAGCGAAGAAGATCAAAAAAAACAAAAAGAAATACAGAAACAGGAAGAGGAACTTCTTCGTCAAAAATCAACATTAACACCAGAAGCTTTTTCTGATAGAAAAAATACTTTTGAAAAACAAGTTATTGAGTTTAATAAAAATAGTCAAAATAAAAGAAAGGCATTAGCTAAAGCTGAAAAGGATGCAGTTAATCAAATAGAAGAAGAGGTTGAAAAAATTGTTAAATCAATAATTGAGACTGAAAAAATTACTGCTGTTTTTAGAAATAGCGCTGTAATTTTATCAGATACAACGATTGACATAACAGATAAAGTTGTTGATGAGTTAAATAAAAAATTGAGTAATGTTACAGTATCTGTAACACCTTAATTTATTTATGGTAGATTCTAAATTTTTTTCCAAAAGTAAAGAACTTACTTTAGATCAAGTCTCAAAGTTAACTAAAATAACTTTGCCTAAATCTGTTGATAAAAAAAAATTATTTAATGATATTTCTGGTTTAGATACCGCTTCACAAGATAATATAAGTTTTTTAAATAATGAAAATTATATCAATGACTTCAAAACTTCAAAAGCAGGTGCATGTTTTTTTAAAAAAGATTTTATAAAGATTGCTCCAAAAAATATGATACCTTTAATATCTGACAATCCTTACCATTCATTTGCAATTATTGCCAATGCTTTTTATCCCATGAAAGATATTACCAATATTGGTATTCATCCAAAAGCACACGTTGAAAGCAATGTTAAATACGATGAAACTGTTCAAATTGGACCTGGCGCTATTATTTCCAGCAATGTTGTTATCGGATCCAATTGTTTTATTGGTGCAAATTCTGTTATATCTTCAGGTGTAGAAATTGGCAACAATACTGTTATAGGTTCGAATTGCAATATAGCTTATTCGATAATTGGGTCAAACGTCAGAATTCATAACGGCGCTAAAATTGGACAAGATGGCTTTGGTTTTGCTCAAAATAATAATTCAAATATAAAAATACCTCAACTTGGAAGAGTTCTTATAAATGATAATGTTGAAATTGGTTCTAATTGCACTGTAGATAGAGGAACTGGTCCTGATACAATAATAGGAGAAGGAACAAAATTAGATAATTTAGTTCAGATTGGACATAACGCAGTATTGGGAAAAAATTGCATAATGGTTGCACAATCCGGTGTTTCAGGAAGCACTAAGATTGGAAATAATGTTATAATTGGAGGCCAGGTAGGAATTGCTGGTCACTTAAAAATTGGTAATAATGTTAAAATTGCTGCAAAATCTGGAGTAATGAAAGATATAAAAGATGGGATGATTATTGGTGGTGTACCTTCAGTTCCTATTAAAGATTGGCATAGACAAACAATTATATTAAAAAAATTAATTGGGAAAAAAAATGACAAATAAAGAATTATCAATTAATGATATAAAAAAATTAATACCACATCGTGAACCCATGTTAATGATAGATAACGTGACAATCATAGAACCCTTCATAAGTGCAATTGGAAAAAAAAAAATAAGTAAAAATGATATTTATTTTAAAGGACACTTTCCTAATAAGCCTATTATGCCAGGTGTTTTTATCATAGAAGCTTTAGCACAAACGGCTTCAGTATTAGTTATGCATTCTTTAAAAATGAATGCAGATAATAAATTAGTTTATTTTATGAGTTTAGAGAATGCAAAATTTAGAAAACCAGTAACACCAGATTCAGAACTTATTCTAAATGTAAAAAAAAAACAACATAGAGGGCTTGTATGGAAATTTTCCGGTGAAGCAAAAGTAAATAATCAAAAAGTAGCAGATGCCATATATTCGGCAATGATTGTACAGTAGCAATTTGTAACAAACAGTTTATTGATTTTTTCGTATTCAATATTTATTTTTCAATTGAATGAAAAATTGTATTCATAAAACTGCCATCATTGATAAAAAAGCTCGCTTAGGAAAAAATGTTAATGTTGGGCCATATTCAATTATTGGTCCAGATGTTAGCATTAAAAGCAATGTAAACATTCATTCTCATGTTAATATTCAAGGCTACAGTCAAGTAGGAGAAGAAACCGAAATATTTCCATTTGCTTCTATAGGAACTATCCCACAGGATTTAAAATTTCATGGAGAAAAAACAAAATTAATTATCGGAAAAAAAAATATAATTCGTGAACATGTGACTATAAATCCTGGAACGAAGGGCGGTGGTTCATTAACTAAAATTGGTGACAATTGTCTATTTATGGTTGCATCGCATGTTGCACATGATTGCTTAATAGGAAATAATGTAATTATGGCAAACAATGCTACTCTTGCGGGACATGTCAAAATTGATGAATTTGCTATTATTGGTGGGCTATCAGCAATACATCAATACGTTAGAGTGGGAAAGCATGCTATGGTTGGAGGTATGTCTGGAGTAGAAAATGATGTTATACCTTATGGATCAGTAATGGGGAATAGAGCATATTTATCTGGTTTAAATATCATTGGTCTAAAAAGAAGAGGTTTTAATAGAAAGCAAATACATGATTTAAGAACTGCCTTTAGATTAATCTTTTCTATCGAAGGGACTGCTTTTGAAAGATTAAAAGATGCGATAAAGATATATAAAAAGAATAAAGTGGTCATGGATATCGTTAAATTTATAAAAAATAATTCATCTACAAGAGCTATTTGCCAACCAAAACAAAAAAATGCTTAATGATTTAGCTATTATAGCAGGATCAGGAAAACTTCCGTTAGAAGTAGCTTCTATTTTAAAAAAAAAAAAATTAAGATTTATTATCTTATGTATAAAAGGTTTTTCGAAAACAAAAGATTATAAAAATTACAAACACTATGCTTTAAGAATGGGGCAGGGAGCTAGTGCAATTAATATTCTAAAAAAAAATAACATAAAAAGATTGATATTCCTCGGAGCTCTTGAAAGACCAACCTTATCAGATTTAAAACCAGATTTTTGGACCCTATTTAAAGTTTTTAAGTTTATTTTTTTTAAAAAAACTGACGATGTAATATTAAGAAATGTAGTATCTATATTTGAAAATGAAGGATTTAAAGTTATAGGCTTATCCGACATAACAAATAAATTTTTTTTAAAGAAAGGTGTTTATGGTTATAAAAAAATACCTAAAACAGACCTCAAAATTATATCAAATCTCTTAAATAAGACTTTAAAATGGACAAAAAAGGATATTGGTCAAAGTGTAATAACATCTAAAAAAAGAATTTTATATAAAGAGGATAGAAAAGGAACTAACTATTTAATAAAGAGATCTCTTAAAAATAAAATTAATGAAAACAGTTACTTATTTATCAAAGTTAAAAAATTAAATCAAGATACAAGAGTTGATCTACCTACTTTTGGATTTAATACATTAAAAAATTTAGTAAAAACAGATATTAAATATATCATTCTTAATGCAAATTCTACAGTAGTAATGAATAAAAAAAAGGTTTTAAAATATATAATGGATAAGAAAAAAACCATTTTATCTGTAGATATATTAATAAAAGGCCAAAATTTTACAGTTGATTATGAATAATGTTAAAAAAAAGAATATAAAAATATACTTAATAGCTACAGAACCATCAGGTGATACCATTGGTGCTAATTTAATAAGATCTTTAAAAAAAAAGAAAGGTCGTAATATAAAAATTTTTGGAATTGGTGGTCCAAAAATGATTAATTCTGGTCTTAAAAAAAGTTTATTTGGAATTGATAAATTATCTATTTTCGGTTTATTTGAAGTAATCCCTAAAATTTTTAAAGTTTTAAAATTATTGGAAAAAACTAAGAATGATTTGTTAAGAATTAAACCAGATATCTTAATTACAATTGATAGTCCTGATTTTAATTTTAGAATTTTAAGAAAAATACATAAAATCTTGCCACAAACTAAAAAAGTGCATTATGTCGCTCCAACTGTTTGGGCTTGGAGAAGTGGTAGGGCTAAATATTTATCTAAATATATTAACAAGCTACTGACAATTTTACCTTTCGAAAAAAGATATTTTTCTAAATATAATTTAAAAACTGAATTTGTTGGACATCCTGTTTTCGAGTTATCTAAAAAACAGAAAAGTAGTAAAAGAATACTTGAAAAATATAAAATTAATAAAAATTATAAAATTGTTTCTTTGTTACCTGGAAGTAGATTATCTGAAATTAAGAAAATTTTACCAGTATTGAATGAAACCGTAAATTTAATAAATAAAAATTCAAATATTAAAATACATTTTTTATTTTATATTTTACCTCATTTAAATAGTTATTTTAAAAAGTTTAAGTTTAGTTTTCCTCATTCAATTATTAATGATAAAGATAAATATAATGCTTTTAAAGTAAGTCATGCTGCAATTTCTACATCAGGTACTGCAGCCTTGGAATTAAGTTATTTCAAAGTACCTACAATTGTCATTTATAAATTGAATTTATTCTCTTTTTTTTTAGCAAAGATTTTTGTTAAAATTAAGTATGCAAATATTCTAAATATTCTAGAAAATAAATATATAATCCCTGAATATTTACAATTTAGATGTAATCCTTACTTAATTTCTAATGAGTTATTTAAATTGATAAATAATAAATCTCATTCAAGTAAGCAGATTCATAAAGCTCAAAAAGCATTAGGTAAATTAAAGAAAAATAGAAAATTACCAAGTATAAATGTTGTAAATGAATTATTTTAAGATTTGTGATAGGTGTTTTTGATGATTGATGAAATTTTCTTAATTAAAGATTTATTTTTCTGACGTTTTTCTATTTCTATATAATTTCTTTTTGTATAACCTGTGTATAGTTGCCTTGGTCTTGAAATTTTTCTTTCTGGATCCTCAATCATTTCTCTCCATTGAGCTACCCAACCAACAGTTCTTGCAACGGCAAATACGGCTGTATACATAGATAAAGGAAACCCAAGAGCCCAAAGTAATATTCCAGAATAAAAATCAACATTGGGGTATAATTTTTTCTTTTTAAAATAAGGATCATTCAAAGCAGCATCTTCTAAATCGAGCGCAACTGCTAAAAATGGATTGTTTTTTCTTCCTAATTCATTTAAAACATTATGACAAGCATCTCTCATAACACTTGCTCTTGGATCATAATTTTTATAAACCCTATGACCAAAGCCCATTAATCTAAATGAATCTTTTGGATCCTTTGCACGATCTATAAAATCTTTAATTCTTGTATTTCTTTTTATTTTAAGAAGCATATTCATTACAGCTTCGTTGGCACCACCATGAGCAGGGCCCCATAATGAAGCAATTCCAGCAGAAACACATGCAAAAGGGTTTGCTCCTGATGAACCTGCTAATCTAACAGTAGAAGTAGAGGCATTTTGTTCATGATCTGCGTGCAATATTAACAATTGATTCATTGCTTTTGTTATAACAGGATTAGAAACATAATCTTCGCATGGAGTTGCAAATGTCATTTTCATAAAATTTTCAGCATATGTCAGTTGATTATTTGGATATATTACTGGTTGACCCAATGAATATTTATAGGCCCATGCTGCTATAGTTGGCATTTTAGCAATTATTCTATGAGTTGATATTAATCTTTGTTTAGGATTTGAGAAATCTTCACTATCTCTGTAAAAAGCTGATAACGCGCCAACAGTACCAACCATTACAGCCATTGGGTGCGCATCTCTTCTAAAACCTTGTATAAAAGTTTTCATTTGTTCATGCAACATTGTGTGGTAACGAATATTATGTTCAAATTTGCCTTTTTCTTTTTTGTTTGGCAATTCTCCATGTAATAGTAAATATGCAACTTCCATAAAATCAGCATGTTCGGCTAATTCTTCAATTGTATAACCTCTATGTAATAAAATGCCTTTTGTGCCATCGATAAAAGTAATTTTTGATTCACAACTACCAGTAGATTGAAAACCTGGATCAAAAGTAAAGTATCCTGTTTCCTTATATAGATTTCTAACATCTATCACATCTGGCCCTTCAGTTGATTCGATTACTGGTAACTTTATTTTTTTGTTATTTGATAAAGTAACTTCTATTTTTTTATTAACTTTTTTATCCATTTATAAAATATTCAATCCTTTTTTTTATCTCTACAAAACCAAGTATTTCCATTATATCATAAATTCTTGGACTTACATCTAAACCTGTTATCATCGCCCTTATATATTGGATAATATCTGACAATTTTAAACCTTTTTTTGAAAGAAAATTAGCTATTATTTTTTCTATTTCTTGTTTCGTAAAATTATTTTCAATAACTTTTAAAGCTTCTAATAAATCTTTAAATATATTTTTATCAACTTTTTTAATGTACTTATCAGCTTTTTTTGATATTGATATTGGGAATTTACTACAGTAAAACAAAGACATTTCTGCTAGCTGAATAAGATCACGTGATCTTGACTTTATATCTTCTAAACCTAAGTTCAACCTTTCTGTTGAATCTTTATCAAATTTAATCTTATATTTTTTTTCATAATAAGTTTTAAGAAAAACAATTATTTTATTATTATCTAATTCTTTAATGTAATGACTATTAACACTTATTAATTTATCATTATCAAATTTAGCTGGAGATTTTCCTATTTTTTCTAATTTAAACCATTTAATTGCATTTTTTAAAGATATAATTTCATCATCACCATGACTCCATCCAAGTCTAAGCATGTAATTAATTAAAGCATCGGGTAAAATACCGTTATTTTTATATTCTTCTACATCTATAGCTCCATGCCTTTTAGACATCTTACTTCCATCCGAGCCATGAATTAATGGTATATGTGCAGTTTTTGGAGCATCCCATCCCATTGATTTATAAATTATATTTTGTCTAAATGTATTTGTTAGATGATCATGACCTCTCACAATATGGGTAACGTTCATATCATGATCGTCTACAACAACTGATAACATATAAGTTGGCGTTCCGTCGGAGCGCATAATGATAAAGTCATCCATTTCTTCATTAGAAACTGTAATTGATCCTTGTATTATATCATCAATAATACTTTCTCCTTCTATTGGAGCTTTAATTCTTATTACTGGATTAATATCTTTAGGCGCATCTTTAGCATCTTTATCTCTCCAGGTTCTGTT
>PBIP01000020.1 GCA_002720895.1 Pelagibacteraceae bacterium | reverse complement strand
GTATGCTGGTATACCAGCTACTCATAGAGATTTTAATACTTCTATTACATTTATTTCAGCATATGGAGCAGGTGGAGAAAAGCCAGAAACTATTGATTGGGCCAGTTTCTCTAAAACATCACAATTGATAGTTATTTATATGGGTTTAGAGCGCATGAAATGGGTATGTAACGAACTTATAAAAAGAGGTAGAGATAAAAATGAAAATATTGCGATTATTTCAAATGCAACAAATAAAAATCAAAAAATTTTAATTGGTAATCTTGAGAATTTTTCAAAAGATTTTGATCAAAGCACTATTGATAGCCCAGCTTTATTAGTTATAGGGAAAAATGTTTTATTAAGCCCAATACTTAATTGGTATGCAGATGAAACCAATATAAATTTTTATAAAGAAAGAAAAGAAAAATATGAACAGTACAATTTTATCTAAAGTTGAAAAAATAAAAAGCGATAGCGATTATTTGGCTGGAGAAATTGCTTCTCAATTAAATAATTCAGAATCTTTTTTCGAGGAAAATGAGATTCAACTACTGAAATTTCACGGTACATACCAGCAATTTGATAGAGATACTGCAACAAAATTAAAAAAGAAAGGATTAGAAAAAGAATTTAGTTTTATGATAAGAACTAGAATTCCTGGAGGCGTTCTAAACTTTCAGCAATATATTGAATTGGATAATTTAGCCAACGAGTTTTCAGACAGTTCATTAAGAATTACAACTAGGCAAACTTTTCAATTTCACGGAGTTTTAAAAAAAAATTTAAAAAAAACAATTAGCAATATCTCTAAAATGTTATTAACAACTTATGGTGCTTGTGGCGATGTTGTAAGAAATGTAACAACAATAGCTGCACCTATTAAAGATAAAATACATGAACAGTTAAGAAAAGATGCATTAGAAATTTCATCAAATTTTATTCCATCAAGTAGCAGCTACGGACAAATCTGGATTAATGGTGATAAATATGAATATAAAAAGGAAGAGAAATTGTATGGAAAATGTTATTTGCCAAGAAAATTCAAAATAGGAATAACTATACCTGAAGATAATTCTGTTGATGTTTTAACAAATGATATAGCTATATTTTTGATTCATAAAGATAATAAAGTTTTGGGATATAATATCGCTATTGGCGGTGGTTTAGGAATGACGCATAATAAACCAGAAACTTTCCCATATTTAGCAAAACCCGTATTATTTTGTGAAGTTAATGATTTAAAAAAAGTTTTAGAAGAAATAATAAAAATACAAAGAGATTATGGTGATAGAACAAATAGAAAGCATGCAAGATTAAAATATTTGGTTGCTGAAAAAGGCGCTAGTTGGTTTAAAGAAAAGATTGAAAAGCAATTAAAAGTTAGATTTGATGCGCCAAAGCAAATTAATGATTTAAAAATTGTAGATCACTTAGGATGGCATGAACAAGGTGATGGTAAATGGTATATTGGTATTTTCATTCCTTCAGGACGAATAAAGGATAATAAAAATTTTAAAATTAAATCGGGTTTAAAAGATATTATTAAAACCTTTAAAACATCGGTTATTTTATCAACTGATCAAAATATTTTTTTAGGTGAAATTAAAGAACAAGATAAAAAAATAATAGATAAAATTTTAGAAAAAAATTTAATAGTTAATAAAATATCAAAAATTAATCGTTGGTTCCTAGCTTGTCCAGCTCTTCCTACTTGCGGGCTGGCTTTAGCTGAAGCAGAAAGAGTAAGAGATGATTTAGTTGATAAAATAGATCAAATTTTATCTAAGCATAAATTGGCTAATGAAAAAATTAGTATAAGAATAACAGGTTGCCCAAATGGTTGTGCAAGACCATATGCGGGAGATATTGGTATTGTTGGAAGAACTCCCAATAATTATTCTTTATTCACAGGTGGTGATTTTGAAGGCTCTAGATTAAGTTCAAAAATTCTCGATAAAATTTCTTATCAACATCTGACAACTGCGTTAGAACAAATTTTTTTATTATTTAAAAAACAAAGAAATGAAAATGAAGGACTTGGAGACTTTTGCAATAGAATTGGTAAAGATTTGCAATTTAAAAAATTAAAGGAGGTTTTAGATGACAAAGTACAATAATTATGATTTTCAGAAATTTTCAGATCAATTTTCAAAGTTAGAGGCTTTTGAACTTTTAAAGATAATGATAAAAAAATTTTTTTTTAGAAAAATAGTAGTAACCTCATCTTTTGGAGCAGAAAGCGTTGTTATATTACATTTAGTTTCGAAGATTGATAAAAGTATTCCAATTATTTTTTTAAATACAGGAAAGCTATTCCCTGAGACTTTAGATTATTTAAAAAATGTTAAAAAAATTCTGAAATTAAAAAATATCAAAATTCAAAAGCCTGATTTTAAAGATTTAAAACTAAATGATCCAAAGGGAAATCTACATAAATCGAATCCTGATCTATGTTGTAAAATAAGAAAAGTAATTCCATTACAAAAAGCAATATCTAATTATGATGCATGGATCAATGGTAGAAAGCGTTTTCATGGTTCTGACAGAAAAAATATTAGAAAAATAGAAAAGCAAAATAATATTATAAAAATAAATCCATTAGCTAATTGGAGTTTTAAAGATATTGCTAGTTATATTAATATTAACTCTCTGCCTGTCCATCCTTTGGTAAAAAAGGGATATAAATCCATAGGTTGTTATCCTTGTACTACTAAAATCTCTGACAATGAACCTAAAAGGGGTGGCAGATGGAAAAATTCAGAGAAAACTGAGTGTGGAATACATACATACAACCCTTTAATTTAAAAAAATGATTTATACTGTATCAAGAAAAAGATCTTTAATAAAATCTATAACATGGAGAATTATAGCAAGTTTGGACACCTTTATAATTGCTTGGTTTATAACTGGAAAAATTTCATGGGCAAGTTCTATAGCAAGTCTTGAAATTTTAACAAAAACTTTTCTATATTATTTTCATGAAAGAGGTTGGAATTATATATTTTGGGGAAAATACTTTAATAAAAATAAAAAATATAAGATTATGAAAAAAATCTTTAAAAAAAAATAAATAATTTAATATTATGCTCATTTTAGAAAACGAAAAAAAATTTATTAGTAAAAAAATTAATAAAAATAATTTCATAAATATAAATAAGAATTATGAAGCAAAGAAGATTTTAATTATGGGTTTACCGGGAACTGGTAAAACATATTTATCAAAAGAGCTTTCAAAAATTTTTCCAATTATTCATTTAAACGCTGATGAAATAAGAAAATATTTTAATGATTGGGATTTTTCAGAGGAAGGTAGACTTAGACAAGCTGATAGAATGAAAAGGTTCTCAGATTTTATTATTTTAGAAAAAATAAGTGCTTTAGCTGATTTTGTTTGCCCATTAGAAGAGACAAGAAAAATTCTAAGTCCAGATATTGTTATTTGGATGGATACTGAAAAGAAAGGAAGATTTAGTGATACAAATAAAATTTTTCAGAAACCTAAAAAATTTCATTTTAGAATTGATACAAAAAATGCTAAATTCTGGTCTAATTATTTAAAAGAAAGGATAATAAGTAATGACTATTAATTGGAAAAAACCCACTGCGCAAATGTTAGGAAGATTCCAACCTTTCCATGACGGGCATAAAACTTTATTCAAAGAAATTTTAAAAAAAACAGGGCAGGTTATCATCATGATAAGAGATACCAGTGGAAACGATGATTCAAACCCTTTTGATTTTAATACTGTTAAAAAAAATATTGATGTTGCTTTGAAAGATTATGAGGGAAAATTTGAAGTTATTAAAGTTCCAAATATCACAAATATTTGTTATGGAAGAGGAGTTGGATATAAAATAGAGCAAATTTCTCTACCTAAAGAAATAGAAGAAATATCAGCAACTGAAATTAGAAGTAAGATGAAAATTAGTAAGTAATTATTTAACTAAAGATTCTGTTTGATCGCTTAAATTCTTTTTTAAATTAATTTTCTTTTTTGCAGTTTCTTTTATTTTAGTTTTTTTTTTCTTATTTTCGTCCTTGCCTTTTTTTTCTTTTTCTAAAGTTTCTTCTTCATTTTCGTATTTAGGAACATCATCATAAATAATTAAATCATCAGCTCTTGATTTACCTAATTTATCAGATTTAATAATAAAAAAAGGCGGTGCTATACTATTATCTAGAACAAAGTTCATCTTTATTTTCAATTCTTTTTCGAGTTTCTTTATAAGTTCTTTTTTATTTTCAGTAATATATTTATATAAAGTTTCGTACATAAGAACATTTATTTGCTTTATTTTTTTGTCTAATTTTAAATATTTTAATTTTCTTAATATTTTTGCAACTGATGACGTTGTAGATCTTACAGTACATCTCATTCCTGAAATAATACTATCTTCCATAGTTGTTTCTTCTAGACTTGGTCCAATTCTTTGTCTTGATAATTCTAACAAACCAAATTTACTTATTCTTGATATTTGACATTTTGCCCTATCATATCTTAGGGTTTCTTTTAATCTTCTCTCAATGATAATTTTATTTCTAATATATTCCATATCTATGAAATCAATTACAATTAATCCCGCTATATTTCTTATTCTTATTTGTTTACAAATTTCATCTACGGCTTCAATATTTGTTTTTAAGGCTGTTTCTTCAACATTCCTCTCTTTAGTTGATTGACCAGAATTTATATCTATTGCAGTCAAAGCCTCTGTTGAATTAATAATTATATATCCTCCTGATTTTAATCTTACTTTTGAATCGTAAATTGAATTTATTTTTTTTTCTAAATCATAAAACTCCATAATCGGTAATTTTGTATTTTTATATTGCTTTATCTTCTTTTCTTGATCAGGTAACAAAGTTTTCATATATTTCTTTGCTCTTTCGTATGTTTGTTCACCTTCTATAACAATATCTTTATATTCCTCAATGAAGCTATCTCTAATGAATTTATTAACAATGTTGGAATCTTCATTAATTAAGGTTGGCGCTAGGGAATTAATGGTTTTTTCTTTTATTGATTTCCAAATTCCTAAAACATAATCAAAATCTTTTTTTAAATTATTTTCATCACAGTCTCTACTTGCGGTTCTGACTATTAAACCCATTTCCTTAGTTAATTTACATTTACTTGCAATTTGTATTAATTTTTTTCTTTCTTTAAAATCACTAATTTTTTTTGAAATTTTTGTACCTAAAGATTTATTGGGCATTAAAACACAATATTTTCCAGCAATACTGATAAAAGTTGTTAACGCAGCTCCTTTATTTCCTCTTTCATCTTTAACTACCTGGACCAACATTATTTGATTTTTTTTTATTACTTCTTGAATTTTATATCTTTTAAAATTAGGTATTCTTCGTGGTGGCTTTCTTTTATTTCCATCTTTATCACTATCCCTATAAAAATCCTTAACTATAAACTCATCACTAGTTTTACTTTTATCTGCTTCTGGTATTTTAAAATAGTCATTATTTATTTCACTATAAGGTAGAAAACCTTGTTTATTTCCCCCATAGTTAATAAATGCAGCTTGTAAAGATGGTTCAACTCTGCTTACTTTAGCTAAATAAACATTGCCTTTTAACTGTTTCTTGTTTGAAGATGTATCAACTTCAAAATGTTCGATTTCTGATCCGTTAATAAATGCAACTCTTGTTTCTTCATCAAAAGAAGAATCAACAACAATTCTTTTTTCCATTGTAATAAAATCCTATAAAAAATACTTTTAAAAATTGAAAATTTAATCAAATTATAAAAATTAAACCAATTTTTTTTTATTATTAATAAATTAAAATATGTTAAATATGCCTTTTTCATGAATAAATCATTATTTAATTCGTTTTTTTAAAATAACACATAATATAAGGTGATATAATTATATTTTAACAAAAATTAAACAAAAAAGAATTAATTAATTTTTAATATATAAAGAATGCAACCTGTAAGAAAGCTAATTACCATATTTACTTCAGCATTTATTTCGTTGTTTGCTCTTTTTATTCTTTTGTTATTTATTATTTGGCATTTTGTTTTGGATCTTCCAGACCATGAACAGCTAATTAATTATGAGCCTCCAATGGTCACTAGAGTTTATGCTTCAAACGGAAGATTGATATCAGAATACGCTGCTGAACAAAGATCCTTTGTTCCATTAGAGTCGATACCTAAAATTGTTATAGATTCTTTTTTATCAGCAGAAGATAAAAACTTTTATAAACATATAGGAATTGATTTTACAAGTATTGTGAGAGCAGCAAAAAGAAATATTAATAACTTAGGAGGAAGACCTGAAGGCGCATCAACAATTACTCAACAGGTTGCAAAAAACTTTTTTTTATCTAGAGAGGTTTCTTATAAAAGAAAAATTAAAGAAATTCTATTAGCTTTAAGAATTGAACAAATTTTAGATAAAAATAAAATATTAGAACTTTACCTAAATCAAATTTATCTTGGTTTTAGATCTTATGGTGTTGCAGCAGCTAGTTTGAATTATTTTAATAAATCTCTTAATGAGTTAACTATTTCTGAAGCAGCATTTTTAGCTGCTCTTCCTAAAGCTCCAAATAATTATCATCCAATTAGAAAAAAAAAAGCTGCTTTAGGTAGAAGAAATTGGGTGATTAAAAGATTATTACAGGAAAGAATAATTACTAAAGAACAAGCTACTAAAGCAAAAAATTCTGAATTAAATATTGTAAATAGGAAAGAAATAAAACCAGTAGAAGCTCAATATTTTTTAGAAGATGTTAGAAAAGAACTTGTAGATAAGTATGGAGAGGAAAAATTATATAAGGGTGGTCTTACAGTGAAAACATCTTTAAACCCCCGTTTACAAAAGATTGCAGATGATACATTAAAGTTTGGTTTGTTGAATTATGATATAAGACACGGTTGGAGAGGTCCTCTAGCTAATGTTGATATTAAAGAATCTAACTTAAAAAGAGATTTAGCAAATATTGCTATTCCCGAAGCATTCCCAAATTGGAAACCAGCTGTTGTAATACATCTAGATGATTTAGGAGCAAATATTTTTTTTGACAATGATACTTATGGGAGAATAAACTTAAAAAATTTAAAATGGGCAAGACAGTGGAGAAGAAAACAGTATCTGGGCCCACCAATTAAACATCCAAGTGATGTTTTAGAACTTGGAGATATAATATATGTTGAAGATAAAAATCAAAAAGAAGATTATTTAGATTACGGTTATTTATCACTTTATAACTTAAGACAATTTCCAGATGTTAATGGAGCGTTAATAGCTTTAGATCCTCACACAGGAAGAATCTTTGCAATGTCTGGAGGAGTTAGTTTTAATAAAAGCGAATTTAACAGGGCAACGCAAGCTTTTAGACAACCTGGCTCAGCTTTTAAACCTTTTGTTTATTTGACAGCATTAGAAAAGGGCATCGCCCCTAATTCTAAGATTTTAGATGCCCCATTTGTAATAGATCAAGGGGCTGATTTAGGTAAATGGAGTCCTGAAAATTATTCTAATAAATTTTATGGTTTAAGCACAATGAGATTAGGATTGGAAAAATCTAGAAATTTAATGACTATACGTTTAGCGCAAATGATTGGTATTGATACTATAATTAATAAAGCAAAAAAACTTAATATTAGCAATGATCTTGACCCGGTGCTGTCCATGGCTCTAGGTGCTGGAGAAACAACTTTAGAAAAGTTAACAGTTGCTTATGCAACACTAGTTAATGGGGGAAAAAAAATATCGCCTTCATTAATAGATAGAGTTCAAAATAGAAATGGAAAAACTATAGAAAAGCAGGATAAAAGTTTATGTATTAATTGCCAAATTGATGAACCCAATTCCGAATTAGAGCCAAATATTATTAATAGCCGTGAACAATTAGTTGACCCAATACATGCCTACCAAGTTGTTTCTATGTTAGAAGGAGCTGTTTTAAGAGGTACAGGTAAAAAAGTCTCAGTTATTAAAAAACCTCTTGCTGGAAAAACTGGAACCACTAACGATAGTAATGATGCTTGGTTTATAGGTTTTTCTCCAGACTTGGTTGTCGGAGTTTATGTTGGTTTTGATACTCCAAAAACTTTAGGTCCAAGAGAAACTGGGGCAAGTGTTGCCTCACCTATTTTTAGAGATTTTATGTATTTAGCGTTAGAGCAAAAAAAAGGAACGCCTTTTAGAATTCCTTCAAAAGCACAATTAGTTAAAATAAATTTAAAAACAGGAGAATTAGCTAAAAAAAATGATAAGGAAGTTATATTAGAAGCATTTGCACCGAATTCTCAAAAAAAAGATTATATCAGTATGGAAATTTTTGATAAAAAAAATATACACGGTTTTGGAGGATTATATTAATGAAGAAAGATATCATTAATAATCTGTCCAATATAAAATCTTCTTTAAAGACACTTAGGGGGTGTCTTTGATTTAGAAAATATCTCTAAAAAAATCAAATCATTTGATAGTGAAATTCAAAAACAAAATTTTTGGGATGATCAAGAAAGAGCCCAATCAATTATTAAGGAAAAAAATATTTTAGAAAATAGAATGAATTCTTTTTTAGATTTAGAAAAACAGCATATTGAACTAGAAGAATTAATCGGTGTTTCAAGTGAAAGTGATGAAAAATTAATTTCCGAGATTAATAAAAATGTTAACGAATTATCAAAAAAAGTAAAAAAAAAAGAATTTGAAAGCTTTTTATCTGGAGAAGCAGATTCTAATAGCTGTTTTTTAGAAGTTCATTCAGGTGCAGGAGGAGTTGAAGCACAGGATTGGGCTGAAATGATAGTAAGAATGTATACGAGATGGTGTGAAAAAAAAAATTTTAATATTGAAATTTTAGAAGAAAATTCAGGAGAAGAAGCAGGTATTAAATCTTTGACAATGAAAATTGATGGTGATTATGCATATGGTTGGTTAAAAAAAGAGTCTGGAATTCATCGATTAGTAAGAATTTCCCCATTTGATTCAAACTCAAGAAGACATACCAGTTTTGCATCAGTATGGGTTTATCCAGTAATTAATAAGGAAATTGAAGTAAATATTAATGAGAAAGATTTAAGGATAGATACTTATAGAGCCTCTGGCGCTGGAGGACAACACGTAAATAAAACTGATAGCGCTGTAAGAATAACTTATCTACCTGAAAAAATTGTTGTACAGTGTCAAAATAATAGATCACAACATAAAAACAAAGCTACAGCTTTATCAATGTTAAAGGCAAAAATTTATGAAATGGAATTGCAAAAAAAAGAATCTGAGCAACAATCTAAAAATGAGAATAAATCTGAAATTGGTTGGGGAAGGCAAATTAGATCTTATATTATGCATCCATATAAGATGGTTAAAGATCTTAGAAACAGCACTGAAGTATCGAATTGTAATTCTGTCCTAGATGGAAATATTGATATTTTTTTAGAAGCAGCTTTATTTAAGAAATAAAAAAATGAAAGAAATTTTTAAAACATTTATATCTTTATTAATACTGATAATAATTTCCGCCTTAGTTTATTTAGCTTGGATTGTTAATAAAGGTGGTTTTTCAAGTCAATATCTTGAAAAGTTTATTAATGATAGATTCAAATCTGAAAATTTTTATACATCCATTAAGGATCCTAAAATTACTTTTGATAAAAAAAAAATAAGGATAATTATAGATGGAAATGATTTTAATATTTTTTCTAATGACTCTAAAAAATTATCAAATTTTGAAAATTTAAAAGTCCATATAAATTTTTTACCATTAATTAAAGAAAGAAAATTAGTAACAAATAAATTAGAACTAATAAAGGGGTCAATAACAATGCCATCAGTTTTTAAAAAACCTTTAGAAGTTAATTCTATTATATTAGAAGGCAATTTAGATACGACTAAAGAAGAGATTAAAATTGATAATTTTTCAACAAGTATTAATAATGATTTTTATCAGGGATTTGCAAAACTAAATCTATCAGATTCAAAAGCAGAGGGAGTTTTAACAAATCTTTCTAGAAAAAAAATTTTTCACAACTTAGACTTAGATTCAAATAGATTGGATTTTGAAGTTAATAAAGAAGAATTTAATATTGAGGGCCAGTCCAATTTAGGTGGCGTAGAAGTTTATTTAAAAGGAAAAAAAAATTATAAAAATACAAGTAATTTTATAAGTAAATATAATTTATCAGCTAATATCACTGAGAAAGATATTAAAGAAGCATTTAATCTAAATATCTCACCTTATGCTGAAGGTGTAATAAATTTAAATGCCACATATTTTATTTTTGAAAATAATAAAGAATTAATAAAAACATCAAATAATTTAAAAGAAACTATCATTAATGTTCCCGCTATTAACTTAACAAAAGATAAAGACGTTGAGGCAAATGCAGATATAGATTTTAATTTCAAAAATTCTATTTTAAAAGAAATTAAGATTATAAAATATAAACATGAAAATCATGAGTTAGATAGTTTAATTAAATTATCAAAAGAATTTAAACCATATAAAAGCTTAGATCTTAATTATAAGAAGAATGATAAGAAAATTAGTGTAAAAATTGAGAGAAATAAAGATATTAATAAACTTGATATATCTGGAGATTATTTTGATTTTTCAGAAACATTAAAACAAACATTTTTTGAAGAGCAAAAAGATGATAGTTTTTTAGTAAAAATACAACCTGTAAATATAAATTTAAATGCTAATGAAATTTCCGTATCAGAAGAAAAAAGTATTTTTAACGTAAGTTCTGTTTTAAAGTATGAAAATAAATTATTTAAAAATGTAAAACTTGATGCCAAACTAGATAATTCAAAGACCTTCAATTTAACAATAAAACCAAATGAAAATTCTAGAGAATTAGTTATTAACTCTGATGATGCTGGCTCATTTCTTAAAACTTTTAATATTAATAAAAGTGGAAAAGAAGGTGAATTTGTTCTTCATGGTTTTTATGATGATACAAAAACCAACCATCCGTTAAATGCTAATGTTACAATTAGAGATATGCGACTAATTAAAGCCCCAACATTAGCAAAAATACTAAATTTAGCATCGATAGGTATTGTTTCAGCATTATCGGGAGAAGGTATTCTAATTAATAAATTAAAATCAGAGTTTACTTTAGAAGATGGAATATTGGATTTAAAAAAATATGAAGCATATGGTCCTGATGTAGGTTTTTCAAATCAAGGTCTGATCTATTTAAGAAAAAAAGAAATAGATCTAGAAGGCGCGATTATACCAATGGTTACTTTAAATAAAATTATTGGCTCTATTCCAGTATTAGGAAAAATATTAACAAACGAGAGAAAAGGGATTTGGTCATTTGTATATACAATCACTGGAGATCTAGATGAGCCAGAAGTTAAAGTTAATCCAATTAAAACAATAACACCAGGCTTTATTCAAAAATTTTTTAGTGTTTTTAAAAATGATGAAAAAGAAGAAGAAAAGAATTAGATAATTTTAATAGTAAAATGATTTTTTTTACCAATTGATACTTCTATTTTATTATTTTTAATATTTTTTTCTGAAAAAATTTTGAGTTCATCGGTTATTAATTCTCCATTTAATTTTACGGCTCCCCCTCTAATTAATCTTCTTGATTCACTATTACTTTGAACAATTTTTTTGTTTAAACAAAGAATTTGAAATGCCTGTATACCTTTTATAAAATCTTTCTTTTTTATAACAAAATTATCCGCAGTATTTTTACCATGACATAAATCAGTTGCTAAGTTTGCTAAAGTTTCTTTATTTTTATTTATTTCGTTACTATTAGAACTTTTTAATTTATTAATTTCTTTAACTTCCAATTCAGTAAATAATTTTAAAAAATTAACAACATCTTTATCATCTACATTTCTCCAAAATTGCCAATAACCATTAGATGAAAGTAATTTTTCACTTAACCATACCGCCCCTTTACTTGTTTTTCCCATTTTATCACCAGATGCAGTTGTGATTAATGGAGTTGTAATGCCAAATACTTCTTTTTTATTAATTCTTCTAATCAAATCAACGCCAGCAGTAATATTGCCCCATTGATCAGATCCTCCAAATTGAATTTCACAATTTTCTCTATTATTTAATTCCACATAATCATATGCTTGTATTATCATGTAATTAAATTCTAAGAATGATAATGGCTGTTCTCTTTTTAACCTTTCCTTAACGCTATCCATGGTTAGCATTTTATTTACAGAAACATTCTTACCATATACTCTTAAAAAATTAATATAATTTATGTTATTGAGCCAGATTGAATTATCTAAAAATTTAACTTTTTTTAAATTTTTATTTTTAATCGTAAATTTTTCTATATTTTCTTTTATATTTTGCGAATTTTTTTTTATTTCATTTTCTTCAAGTAATTGTCTGGATTTATCTTTACCTGAAGGATCACCTATTTTAGAAGTACCTTCACCCAATAAAACAATAACCTGATGCCCATATTTCTGCAAAATTCTTATTAACATTAATTGAATAAGACTTCCAACGTGTAAGCTTTCTGCGGTACAATCAAAACCTACATATGCAGTAAATTTCTTTTTTTTTACTAATTTGTCTAATTCTTCTATATTTGTGCACTGATGAATATAGCCTCTTAGTGTTAATTCTTTAATAAGGTCTGATGTGGGTTTAAACATTTTTTTTTTAAAATTCTAGTTTTTTTTTATTTACATTATAATACTCGAACTTTATTAGAAGTTTTATTAATTATAATTTAAGATTAATTAATGTTAAATTCAAAAAATTTTTTTTCATTAGGATTAATGAGCGGCACTTCAGCTGATGGTATAGATATCGCCCTACTTGAGACAGATGGAAAAAATAAAATTAGATTAGGGCCAAATGATTATTATCCTTTCTCTAAAAGCTTTACTAAAAAAATTAAAAGTATTTTTTCAAAAAAAATAAATTTTAAAAAACTAAAAAATAAAAAAAGAATCGATGAAATTGAAGATGATTTTACTAAATTAAACTTTTTAATAATAAAAAAATTCTTAAAAAAAAATAAAATAAGCAGGAAATCAATTCATGCAATTGGTTTTCACGGACAGACTATTTCTCATAATCCATCAAAAGGTTATAGTTGGCAAATAGGAGATTCTCAAAAACTTGCAAATTTATTGAAAATAAAAGTTATAGGTAATTTTAGACAAAATGATATAGATCATAAGGGGCAAGGAGCACCATTAACCCCAATATTCCATTATTATTTAACGAAAAGAATTAAAAAGAAAATTTGTTTTATTAATTTAGGAGGTATATCAAATATTTCATATTTTAATCATAAGTTAAAAGAAAACTTAAATAATATATTAGCTTTTGATCCAGGACCATGTTGTTCATTGATAGATGACTGGGTTACAATGAAGTCAGATAAAAAATTTGATAATAAAGGCTTAATAGCAAAAAAAGGAAATGTTAATGATAAAATAGTAAAAAACTTTCTAAAAAATCCTTATTTTTTAATAACTCCACCAAAATCTTTAGATAGAAGTTTTTTTTCATTAAAAAAATTAAAAAATTTAACTCTAGAAGATGGAGCTGCAACACTAAATGAAATTATTGCTGAATCATTATTGCTTTCTTTTAATTATTTGCCGAAATTTCCAGAATTATGCATTTTATCTGGCGGTGGTAGAAAAAACGATTTTTTAATTAATTTAATAAAAAAAAAAATAAACAACACTCAATTTGTGACAAGTGAAAAGTATAGATGGGACGGAGACTCTATCGAAGCATATGCCTTTGCTTATTTATCAGTAAGAAAATTATTGAATTTACCTATAACTTTTCCTAAAACAACAGGTGTAAGAAAACCATTAACCGGAGGCCAACTCTTTACTTTTGGATAATTCCTGTTGAACATCAGAAACAAAATTATCTGAAATTTTTTTTATTTCATTTTCTTTGTTTTTAAAATTAATATCCGAATTTATTTTTTTATAGCTTATTTTAATTTTTTTTTGGCTTGCTAGTTTTTTAACTAAACTAGATACATTTTTTTGTTCTATATCAACTTGTTTATTCGGGTGAATGATTAAACCAGAAGCTGGGCAAGGTGATAAAAATGAAAAGTCAAAATCTTTAATTGGAGTTGCTACATTTATAAAGCCAACTATTTCAGGTCTTCTCATTAGAAGTTGCGAGCCTATCCATGCACCAAAATCGATACCTCCTATCCAGCAATTATTAATATCTTGATTTTGTTCTTGTAGCCAATCAAGCGCTGTAGCAGCATCGCTTAATTCACCTAATCCGTCTTCTTCAGTTTCTCCTTCAGATTTTTGAATTCCTCTAAAATTAATTCTAAGCGTTGAAAAACCTTTTTTAGAATAAATATCAAATAACGATAAAACAACATTGTTATCCATGGAATTTTCAATACAATTTCTTGGATGTAGAATTAAAGCTATGCTTTGAGAGTTTTCTATATGTTTGTAGTATCCTTGTAGTTTCCCCTGTGGTCCGTTTATTAATATTTCTGTCATATTTAAATATAAGATTTATAATTAAAGTATTGTTAAATGCAATTAATAAATTAATAAATATTAACTAAATTTATAAATTAACTAGAAATTTTCCATATAAATAAGTAAATAAATATAGTAATAGTAACAGTATTATTATTTAAAACCGATGTTTTTATCAAATTTAAAAGAACATTTAGATACATACAGAAAGAAAGATCCTGCTTCAAGATCTTACTTAGAAATAATATTTTGCTATCCTGGATTACACGCATTTTTATTTTTCAAAATATCTAATTTTTTTTGGAAAATTAATTTAAAGCTAATAGCAAGAATATTTTCTAATATATCAAGATTTCTTACAGGTATAGAAATTCATCCAGCAGTAAAAATTGGTAAGAATCTTTTTATTGATCATGGTATGGGAATAGTAATAGGTGAAACAACTATAATTGGAAGTAATGTTAGCATATATCAAGGTGTAACTTTAGGTGGAACAAAAAGTGTTAAAAAGAAGAGACATCCTACTATTGCAGATAATGTTATTATAGGAGCTGGTGCAAAGGTTTTAGGCCCAATCACAGTAGGAAAAAGTTCAAAAATTGGAGCAAATTCAGTAGTCACTAAAAATGTACCATCAAATACAACTGTTATAGGTATTCCCGCACGCGTCATTGATAACACAAGTGGAGATGGAGCAGGAATTTAAATATTTTTATGAAGAATAAAAATATTTATTTAGATAATCATGCATCAACACAAATTGACAAACGTGTTTATGATGCAATGAAACCATTTCTTAATCAAATTTATGGTAATCCTCATTCTGAATCACATTCACATGGCTGGATTTCAAAAAATTTCATAGATATAGCTAGATCTAAAATAGCCAAAACCATAAAATCAAGAGTCGATGAAATTTTTTTTACATCAGGTGCTACCGAATCTAATAATTTAATTTTAAAAGGTTTGGCACTTAGTCAAAAAAATAAAGATCATATAATTACATGTGTATCAGAACATAAATGTATTTTAGAATCCTGTAAATTTTTAGAAAAAATTGGTTGTAAAGTAACTTACTTAAAAATAGATAAAAATGGCGATATAGATTTAAATATTTTAAATAAAAAAATTAATAATAAAACATTATTAGTGTCTATTATGCATGTTAATAACGAAATAGGAACCATTCATCCTTTAAAAAGAATTGGTGAAATTTGTAAAAAAAAAAAAGTTTTATTTCACACAGATGCATCACAATCATTAGGAAAATTAAAGTTTGATGTTAATTATTTAAATGTAGACTTTGCTAGTTTTTCTTCTCATAAAATTTATGGACCACAAGGAATAGGTGGGTTGTTTATAAGAAAAAAAAACAATTTTAAGATTACACCCCTTTTATCAGGTGGAGGTCAAGAAAACGGATTAAGATCCGGAACTATTCCCACTGTATTATGCGTTGGATTTGGGCAGGCAGTAGAACTTATTGAAAGAGAAAGAAATAAAAATATGAAAAAAATTAAAGAATTAAAAAAAATATTTTTAGACAAACTTGTAAAAAATAAAATTGATTTTTTTTTAAATGGAAAAAATAGCGTTGATAATAATATTAATATAACCTTTCCTGGAACTGATGGAGCATTTTTATTTTCTAAATTACACAATATATCAATATCATCAGGTGCGGCCTGTGGCTCTGGTTCAGGTGAAACCTCTTATGTTTTAAAAGAGCTAGGAGTTACTTCTAATAACGCTAAATCGACTTTAAGAATTGGAATTGGTAAGAATAATAATAAAAATGAATTATTATATTTAGCAAAAAAAATTATTAAAATTTTAAAAAAAAAGTAATGGTAAAAATAAATTTTTTAGATGAAAATAAAAAAATAAATGTAATTGACGCAAAAGATGGATCTAGTCTTTTAGAAGTAGCAAAAAAAAACAATGTAAATTTAGAAGGGACCTGTGGAGGCGAAATGTTATGTTCCACATGCCATGTATATATTTTGTCGGAACATATTGACAATTTGAACAAACAAACTATCGAAGAAAAAGAAATTTTAGCATTAACAAAAAATTTAAAAAAAACCTCAAGACTTGCTTGTCAGATTAAAATTACAGATAAACTAAAAGGTTTAATATTTTCAATAGCATAAAAATAATTTACTTGAAATATTATATTAATTTATACATTCTAGCCATAGGGCGAGGTAGCTCAGTGGTTTAGAGCAGCGGAATCATAATCCGTGTGTCGGGAGTTCAAATCTCCCCCTCGCTACCAGGTATAAAGTATGAAAAAAATATCTTTAAAAAATAAGAAAGTTTTTATTGCCGGCCATACAGGGTTGGTAGGACAGTCATTATGTAAAAGATTAGAAAATGAAAAATGCAAAATTCTTTTTGTAAACAAAAAAAAATTAGATTTAAGAGATTTCAATAAAACAGATAGATGGCTTAAATTAAATAAACCTGATTATATTTTTATTGCTGCCGCAAGAGTTGGGGGAATTTTAGAAAACAGTTCTTATCCTGCTAATTTTATATATGATAATTTATCAATAGCATTAAATTTAATACATTTATCTTATAAAAATAATATAAAAAAAGTTTTATACTTAGGGTCTAGTTGTATTTACCCAAAATTTTCTAAACAACCTATTAAAGAAGACTCATTATTAACAGGCCCATTAGAACCAACAAACGAATGGTATGCTATTGCAAAAATAGCGGGTTTAAAATTATGTAAAGCATACGGTATTCAATATAAAAAGAATTTTATTTCAGCTATGCCAACCAATTTATATGGACCAGGAGATAACTTTGACGTTAAATCTGGACATGTTCTTCCTGGATTAATAAATAAAATTCATGAAGCAGTTAAGCAAAATAAAAAGAAAGTGACTATTTGGGGAACTGGAAAACCAAAAAGAGAATTTTTATTTGTAGATGATTTAGCCGATGCTCTAATTTTTTTAATGAAAAAATATAATAAAAGCGATCATATTAATATTGGTTCTGGAAAAGAAGTGAGTATTCTAAATCTTGCAAAAACTATTGCCAAAGTAATAGGTTTTAAAGGTAAATTTATTTTTGATAAATCAAAACCTGATGGGACTCCAAGAAAATTAATAAATTCAAAGAAAATTAATTCTATAGGCTGGAAATGTAAAACAGATTTATTTGACGGAATAAATACTACTTATAAATGGTATCTAAACAATAAATCTAAATAGTTTTTATTTTTTAATTTTAAAAAAATATTTGATAATTTCTGTTAGTATCAAGAAGCCGTCTTTTAAAGCATTAACTTTTTTTGTTCCGGCTATTCTATTTCTTTCATAACTTGGTAAACAAACATAACTCATATTTCGAAGTTTTGCTTTAATGGGAATTTCAACACAAATTCTAAAATCAAAATTTGTAAGTTTTAAACTTTTGAATGAAGATGTTTTTCCAACAATATATGTGTATAAAATATCTGATATTTTTAAATTAAAAAGAAAATTACCCATAAAAGTAAAAAAATAATTTCCAATTAATGTAGTTAAAGTATCATCATCACTACCTCCTCCAGGCTTTTGATATCTAGATGCAAAAACAAGATCTTTATTTTTACATAATTTTCTCATTTTATCTAAATACCCTGGGTCCATAGCGCCGTCAGCATTTATAATGCAACAATATTTTGTCTTTACAGAGTTAATGCCCTCAATTAAAGCATTGCCATAACCATTGTTAATTTGTTCAATAATTCTAATATTTTTTATATCTTTAATTGCTTTTTTTGTTTCTAAATCTTCTTTTTGTAAAATAATAAATTTTTTACATTTATAATCTTTAATTTCTTTTAGAAAAGAAGGCAAAGATTCAGCCTCTTTTTTTGTAGGAATGATTAAAGTTAAATCACGCATTTCAAATTATTTTTATTAAACATTTCTTATTATATTATTCATAAGAGTTTTCTAAAATTATTATCAAAGGATTTATATGGCTAAATACTAATGGAATATAACTAAATTGATACCTTGGTTCAAATTTTTTAACTAAACGTCTTTGTTTGTAAATATTTATTTTCTTTGGCTGTCTTAAAACATGTATTTCATAATTGCATTTTTTTTTAATTAAAACCTTATTAAAATTTATTGGTGGAAAATCAAATGGGCTAAATTCCTTTTTACAAATTGATTTATTTTTTTTTATTATATTTTCATTAATCCAATTTGCAGAATTTATTCTAGTAGAGTAATTTAAATTATTTTCGTCGTAATAAGCTAATTTTAATGGCAGGGATTGTAAAAAAGTTCCTATAAGAATTAAAATTAAGAATTTTTCGTTTTTTATATAATATCCAAGAAATATTAAACTTATTGGTAATATATATGGGATATATCTGAATTGGATATGCCAAATTTCAAAACTTGAAATAATAGCACCAAATAAAATTAACAAAAAAATAAATAAAGATACATTTCTTTCAAACTTTTTTTTTGGTTTTTTTAATAGATAATAAATCAATGACAAGGTAATTATAAACCCAAACCCTTGTATGAATGAATTGTAAAAAAAAGGAATTATGTTATTTAATTTAATACCTTTTAAAACCCAAGTATATTCCCCACTAGATTCATTAATAAAGTTGCCTAAATTTAATAAAATATATGGGTTAGTGATAAAAAAAATCGATAAAGTGGCGAAGATTATAAAGAAAAAATAATTATTAGTATTTTTTTTTGAATAATTGAAAATTAATACAAAGATAAGAAAAATTGCTGGTGCGTATAAAATACTAGAACCCATGGTCAAGCCAAAAAAAATAGAAGCAATTAGTAAATTTTTTTTATTATTTTTTTTAATAAAATATTTCAAAATAAAATAAATTGCGATATTAAACCATAACAACGCGTACCAATTTGGTTTTATAATCTGAGAATACATAATTGATGAAGGAACAAATAAATATATTGTTGTTAGTAATAATGAAAAATTTTTTTTTGTAATTAAATTTAAACATTTGTAAAGAACAAATGCTGAAAATATAAAAGATAAAAGAATAAAAAGTCTTCCATTGAAATAAATATCATCAATTAAATTTTCATTACTTATCAACGATTGGCTATTTATATTCTCTAGAAAATTAATTTTTGTTAAAAAATAATAGTAAAAACCTAAAGGGTATATAAAAGCACCGCCGTATTTGTATACTTGTGGATCAAATTCTTTTTTTACTATATTGATTTTTGATAAACTCATTATTGGTATCATTTCATCAGCATTAACGCTATATAATTTATATCTGTATTCCCATTTATTATTCTCATTTTTAACATTTTCTTTGTTTTTAATTTTTTTTTTTTCAGTAAAATCTTTTATAAATGTTTCATTGATAGAGGTGTTTTTGAAGTAGCTAAAATTGTTTATTTTGAAACCATAATCAAGTGTTGAAAATTGAAAAAATAGGTAAAATATCAGTATAAAAAGTATAAAATAATCTTTTTTCATATATGTATGTTACAAAAGAATAATATAAAAATAAAACCCTTATCTATAGGCGTATATGTTGGTTTGGATTTTGTTGGCGATGGTCTAATTAAACTTCCTTTTATAAGATCATTAAGACAAGTTTTTCCTAAATCT
This sequence comes from Pelagibacteraceae bacterium, assembly GCA_002720895.1. Lineage (GTDB taxonomy): Bacteria > Pseudomonadota > Alphaproteobacteria > CAYOOR01. Next base: position 5,059 of record PBIP01000020.1, on the reverse strand, counting down.
AAAATAACATGGATAGCTGGAACTCATAAAAGTGAATTCAAACGATCTCTTGCTCCCCTTGTAAAAGGTTTACTTAATGAAGTTATTGAAGAAGCAGAAATTGGTTTTATTGGAGTAAACGAAGCTAAATTTTCAGAAAGAATAAGAGATTTAAAAAATTTTTTTTACCCACCATTAAATAAAAGAAAATTTGATTTATTAATTGATACGCAAACTCATTTTTTAACATCATTAATTGTAAGAACTATTAAACATGATTATTTTCTTTCAGGTTGTGCAAGCTTTTTTCTTTCTGATATAAAACCTCCATCAAATTTTAAACGTGAATTAAATTTGTCTCAAAGATTAGTTCAATTATCAGAAATTGCATATGGAGAAACAATCACAGTACCACCACCACCTTTACCTCTTGAAAAAAAATACAGAGATCTTGCTAAAGCTGCATTACCAAATTCTAATAACTATATAGGTTTTGCCCCTGGAGCTGGCGATACTAGAAAATGCTGGGATTTGCAAAATTTTATAAACGTAGCTAAATATTTCGAAAATAAAAATAGAAAACCGGTATTTTTTCTGGGTCCTAAAGAAGAAAAATGGTTAAAAATTATAAAGCAAAAATTAAAACAACCTTTATTTCCTGAGTGGGGTAAATTTAAACAAAGAAATGCAAAAGGGCCTGCACTTGTTATAGCTCTAGCAGAGAGAATAAAGTGTGCATTAGCGAATGATAGTGGAACCGCGCATATGATTGATGCTGGAGGAGCGCCGATTGTTAAAGTTTTTGGTAGAAGCCTTCCTGGAAAATATACTGGACTCACGCCAGGCTCAATAACTATAGACTCTAGATTGTTTGGATCAAATAATATTAATGCTATTAAATCTGAATATGTTATTAAAAAAATTAATGGGTTTTTAAATGAAAAAAAAATATGAAATTTTAATTCCCGCGTCAAGTGGAGAATTAATAGATAAAATTACTATTTTAAAAATAAAAAAAAAAAAAATTTCAAATAAAACGAAATTAAAAAACATAAATAATGAATTAAATTTATTAAATGATATTTATAAGAAAAGTTTTGGTAAGGGTAAAAAGATTATTTTATACGAAGAACAATTGCTAAATATAAATAAGAAATTGTGGGTTATAGAAGACAAAATAAGATTTGAAGAATCAAAAAAAAATTTTGGAAAAGAGTTTGTGGATTTAGCAAGACAAGTTTATTTGAATAATGATGAGAGATCTAAAATAAAAAAAAAAATAAATAAACTTACTGGTTCACATATTGTTGAAGAGAAATCCTATAAATCCTATTAACTATTTTTTTAATACTTCAATTCCTGGTAAAGTATAATTTTCTAACCAATGTAAGAAGGCACCACCTCCCGTAGATAAAAAAGAAAAATTATTTATTTTTTTATTTTTATTAATTGCTGCAATAGTATCACCACCTCCAGCTATGCTAATTAAATTTTTTTTTGAATTAATAAAAGAACATAATTTATTTGTTGCCCTATCATAAGGTTTTTTTTCAAAGTAACCTAAAGGCCCACTCCACACTATAGTTTTAGAATTATTTATGATTTCTGAAATCACCCATGTTGACAAGCTACCCAAATCAAGAATTTGATGGTTTTTTAAATTATTTAACTTTATTATAGAAATATTTTTTGATCTTCCTTTTTCAAGAATTGTAAAGTCTTCAGGTAAAACTATAAAGCAATTATTTTCTTTTGCTTTTTTTTGAATTTTAATTGCATTTTTTAATTGTTTCTTTTCATATATAGATTTTCCGATGTTAAATTTATTTGATTTAAGAAAAGTATTTGCTACACCTCCGCCTAAAATTAAATATTTACACCTTTTAATTAGATTATTAATTAGACTTATTTTATTTTGCATTTTTGCTCCTCCAACAATAGCAGTTAAAGGTTTTTTTGGATTTTTTAAAAATTTATTTAAATTAAATATTTCTTTTTCCATATTTTTACCAATTCCTGATGGCAATAACTTTGATATATTATCAATTGAAGCATGTTTTCTATGACTTGCACTAAAAGCATCGTTAATATAAATATCGCAATACTTTGATAATTCTTTAGCAAAATTTTTATTATTATTTGTTTCTCCACTATGAAATCTTAGATTTTCTAGAAGTACAACTTCTCCAATTTTAACATCATCTAAAGTTCTTTTTACTTCTATACCAATGCAATTATTGCAAAAAATAATTTTTTTTTTCAAATGTTTAGACAAACTTGCGCATATCTTTTTTAAAGAAAAAAGGTTATTTTTTTTTCCATTAGGTCTGCCAAAATGACTTATAATAACAGGCACACCTTTTTTCCTGATAATTTCTTTTAAAGTAGGTATTGATGAAATAATTCGTGTTTCATCTAATATTTTTTTATTCTTAATAGGAACATTTAAATCCAATCTAACTAAAACTTTTTTTGAATTAAAATTAAAATCACTGATTTTTTTTATTTTTTTCATTATTTATATATTGTAGAATTTTTTTTGTTAATTTATTACTATGAAAAACTTTTTTTGTTATTTTATATTTTTTTTCTTATTTAGCATAAATATATCTGCTAATACTGAGATTGTTATTAATGAAAATCAATGGCCATGCAAGTTACATCATCTTGAGCCTCCAAAGCAATCAGATTATTGGCAAGGTAAAAACGTTGCACTTGATTCAGAATGGAAGAATGATAGCGATGTTAGAGAATTAGTTAATTTTATAACGAATCATGCAAACTCTATAGTTCAAGGTAAAGATGCAATAGATAAATTTTCAAAAAAAAATAATGAAGAAAAAGTAAAAAGTAAAAAATTTGATTTAGTCTTTTCTGGAATTTTTCAAGAAATGACACTTTATTTAAGTCTTGCTAGACATGGTGTATTTCAATTCATTACTAGAATTGAACTTTTAGAAAAAGAATTGATAAAACAAAATTTAAAAGATCAGAAATTAGAAAAAAGAGGTATTGGCAGAAGTAAAAAAGGTTGGATACTTGAAATAGCTGATGATTCAGAAGAGGAAGCTGAATTTCAATGTAATAGAATGGATTTTTTAGAAAAAAAAGCAAAAGCTTTGACAAAACAACTTATTAATAATTTGTAAATTAGATTACTATTTAGACTTTTCAAACAACTTTAAGTTTTAACATAAAATATATTGACATAATTTTCTAAAAATTTAGTTGATTAAGTGAATTTGCTTTTTTTGGCAACTTGGTCTATAAGACTTTTAATTTTTGTGGACTTATTTTTAATAATGTTGTGTAGATGATTGTGAGAATTTTAATTTTTTTTGGATTTGCTTTTGCTTTAAGCTTATTTCTAACACTAAATTTTTTCACAGTTAATGCAATGACAGGTAATATCGAGGCTGGAAAAATTCGATATGCTAAAAATTGTGTAAATTGTCATGGCCCAGCAGGCATGGGACTGGCTAGTTACCCAAAAATTTCAGGTCTAGAAATTGCTTATATTATAGATAGGCTCGAGACTTATCGAGCAGGTATTGAGATTGGCCCTAACTCAGCCTTAATGATAATGATGGCTCAACCACTATCTGATGTTGAAATTGCAAATTTAGCCGCGTACTTAAACGCGCAAAATACTAAATAATATTAACTTAAAGGAGGATTTTAAATGATTAAAAAATCTAAACTTATATCAGCAGCTCTAGTAGGAGCAGCTTTATTGGCTTCTCCAGTTCATGCTGATACAATGGGCACCCCAAAAATAAGTGCAATGTCCGTACATAGTGGACTTGAAAACCCTTGGGATTTAGCCTTCACTAAAGCCGGCGATATGTTTTACACTGAAAAATGTAAAGGTCTTTCAGTTAAAACTAAATCAGGTTCTGTAATCGCTTTGTATGGAATGAAAGGTTCTTCAGGTTATAACAGCACCGGAAGTGATCTTTTTTGTTCTGGGCAAGCTGGTATGATGGGAGTTACTTTAGACCCTAAATTTAAAAATAATCGTAGGATCTATGTTGCATCAACTTCCAATAAATATCATGGTTCTGGTTGCAAGGACAACTTCGATAAATGTGATGGTGGTATTATCATGAGATTTACTGTTAGTAAAGACATGAAGAGTGTTTCTGATCGTACCGATATTGTAAAAGATATACAATATAAACCATTTAAGTCTGACCATCCATTTGGAGGACCTGGCGCTCATAACGGTAACAGATTGCGTTTTGGACCTGAGGGTTATCTTTGGGCAACAACAGGAGATCGTCACAGAGGCGATGTTCCTCAATCTCCAACACTACTTGGTGGTAATGTTCTTAGAATTGATACAGATGGCAAAGCTCATCCTGGAAATAAACCTCCAAAAGGCTTTGACAAACGTATGTATACCTATGGGCATAGAAATGTTCAAGGTATAGATTTCCGTCCTAGTGATGGACGAGCATTTACTGCTGAGCATGGACCATGGCACAACGATGAAATAACAGCTTTGGTCAATGGTGGTAACGGAGGATGGGATCCACGTCCAAATATTGCTGGTCGAGGTGCTTGCCCTGATGAATATTGCGGATACATGCCTAATCAAAAAGAAGGCATGCTTCCAGCTGCTCGTGCTGAAGCTGGCACACCAATGAGCGATACTCGCTTTAAAGACTTAATGTCGCCAGCATGGAATAACAATGGTATTTCTCAAGGAACAGGCTCGGCTGCTTTCTTGAAAGGAAGTAACTGGGGTTATTGGGAAGGTCGATTGGCAGTTGGAATCATGGGTATTGGTTTCGGCGGAACACCATCTGGTATGAGAATTGACGTTATTGATATCGCTAAAGATGGTCAGTCGATTAAAAGCGTAGTTCGTATACCAACTGGCCTTACAAAGAGATTTAGAGGTCTAAGACTTGGGCCTGACGGAGCTCTTTATGCTGCTGTTGATGAAGGTGAAATCTTTAAAATTACAGCAACTGCTAAATAATTGATTTACTCGCGCCATGATAGTGGCGCGAGTTTATCTATCTTTAATAATTCTTAAAAAATTAAATATGGCAAAAATATGGCATTTTTTATG
>PBIP01000019.1 GCA_002720895.1 Pelagibacteraceae bacterium | reverse complement strand
TTTTTTTTATTAATTAAAAATCTATTGTATCAAAAACTTCTTTAGAAATATCATAATTTGACGAGATGTTTTGAACATCTTCATTATCTTCTAATTGATTAATTAAATTAAAAAGTTTTTTTCCATCTTCTTTATTAAGATTTATCTTATTGTCAGAGATCCAAGTTAATGATACTGATATTGGTTCTAAAGATAGTTGAGAAATTTTTTCTTTGATAGTTATGATTTGTTTTGGATCACAATAAACTATATAGTCTTGATCTTCATTTATTACGTCATCTGCTCCTGCTTCTACAGCAATATCAAATATTTTATTTTTTAAATCTTCATTAGATTTATAAATTAATTCACCTTTTCTTTTAAAGCTATGAGATACACTTCCACTTTCGCCAATAGAACCTCCATTTTTTGAAAATATTTGTCTGATTTCAGATATTGTTCTATTTTTATTGTCAGTCATAGTTTCAACTATTATTGCAGTTCCACCAGGTCCAAATCCTTCGTATTTTATTTCTTCTAAATTATTTGTTTCAGCATCAGAACCTTTTTTTATTGCTCTTTCTATATTATCTTTCGGCACATTGGCAGCTTTTGCTGCATCAATTGCTGTTCTTAATCTATGATTTGAGTTTGGATCTGATCCACCGATTTTTGAAGCTATTTGAACCTCTCTGCCTAATTTAGCAAATATTTTAGCTCTTTTTTTATCTTGAGCTCCTTTTCGAAACATTATATTTTTAAATTTTGAGTGGCCAGCCATAAGATAAAAAATTTACATAATTTCTTTTAAAGATCCTCCAATAATTATTTGTTGTATGGATTTAGCTAACCCTGTTCTATCATCTACTTCGACTAAAACAGATGACAATGTGGCTTCTCCAGTAGATGGATTAATTCCTTTAACCGGTATTTTCTTTTTAAACCTTTCAAGGGCTTTATTTTTATCCATGCCAATAATTGAATTATAATCACCACACATTCCTAAATCTGAAATATATGCTGTGCCATTTTCAAGAATTCGAGAGTCAGCTGTTGGAATATGTGTATGAGTTCCAACGATAAGACTCGATTTTCCGTCAAATTCATGGCCTACAGCCATTTTTTCACTTGTCGCTTCACAATGTATGTCAATTATTATTGCTGAAACATCTATTCCAATCTTTTTTTCATTTAAAATTTTTCTAATTGATTCAAATGGATCGTCTAATGGTTGCATAAATACTCTCCCCATTACATTAATTACTAGTATTTTTTTTTGATTTTTTTCGTATATTCCATAACCGTTTCCTGGTGTATCAATAGGATAGTTGTTAGGTCTTAATAATCTTTTTTCATTATCTATAAACTTAAAAACATCATGATTATCAAAAATATGATTACCGCCTGTAATTACATCAATGCCAGCAGAAAATAAATCGTTGCAAATTGATTGAGATATACCTTTACCATGAGATGCATTTTCTCCATTAGCGATAATAAAATCGGGATTATATTTTTTCTTAAAAAAAGGAAGTTTGTTTATTAAAGCATCTCTACCCGATCTGCCAAATATATCGCCAAAAAAAAGAACTTTCATTTAGTTAAAGATTGTACACGTGAAATTAATTTATCTATCTTATTTTTTACTAAAGATGATTTTTCTGAATATTTCTTTCTTAATTCTTCAACCTCAAGTTTGTAATTTTTCCCGTAGGGATTATCAATTTTTGACTTTTCTTTTAAAATATTATTTAATTCCTCAGATAATAAAATCCCTGTTAGTACAAGCAATCTTGAATGATCTACATTTTTTAGTTTAACAGATAAATTTTTAACCTTTTCATCAAAATACTTGGATAGTTCTAAAACATACTTTTCTTTATTTTTTTCACATGTGATATCGTAATAGCGACCATTAATATTTATTCTTAACACTGGCATTATTTTTTTTTTTTATTATATCTACTTGTGTCTAGTTATATTAAAGTATATTTTTTTATTCTATAATTGACAGCTAAAATTAGAAATAAAAAATTATATATCTTAATGTGGTAACCAAAGATAATTTAAATATAAAACAATTAAAATTGATGTCTAATGCTATAAGGGCATTATCAATGGATGCTGTAGAAAAAGCAAATTCTGGGCACCCTGGAATGCCTCTTGGAATGGCTGATGTTGCAACTATACTATTTAAATATTTCTTAAAATTTAATCCAAATAATCCTTTTTGGTCTAATAGAGACAGATTCGTTTTATCAGCTGGACATGGTTCAATGCTTTTATATTCCTTGTTATATTTGACTGGATATAAAAAAATGACACTTAATCAATTAAAAAACTTTAGACAAATTAACGGAATTACACCAGGCCACCCTGAACTTAATTTAGAATGTGGCGTAGAAACTACAACTGGACCGCTTGGCCAAGGATTAGCAAACTCTGTAGGAATGGCAATAGCAGAGAAACATTTATCTTCTAAATTTGGCAATGATTTAGTTGACCATCACACTTATGCTATAGTAGGAGATGGATGTCTTATGGAAGGCATTAGTCATGAATCAATATCTTTAGCTGGCCATTTAAATTTAAATAAATTAATTATTTTATTTGATGATAATAAAGTATCAATTGATGGCCCAACTAGCTTGTCAACATCAGAAAATCATCTATTAAGATTTAAATCGTGTGGTTGGAATGTTCAAAAAATAAATGGGCATAATTTTTATGAAATTTATCGTTCGATAAAAAAAGCTAAACTTTCAAATAAGCCCTCATTAATAGCTTGCAATACAATAATAGGATATGGATCGCCAAATAAAGAGGGTAAAAACATAAGTCATGGTGCGCCGTTAGGAAAAGAAGAAATAAAAAAAACAAAAAAGAAACTTAACTGGAATTATCCAGATTTTTTTGTTCCAAAAAATATTTTAAATGATTGGAAAAAATTAGCTATCAGAGGATCGCTTGAAAATAAAAAATGGGATAATAAATTTAAAAAAGAAAATAATAAAAAAAAAATTTCATTTCTTAACCATTTAAAAAATAAGATATCAAACAAAGCATTTAATGATTTTAAAAAATTAAAAGCAAAATTTATAGATAACAATGAAGAAATTGCTACAAGAAAAGCTTCGAATTTAGCAATAGATGTCATGTCAAAAAAAATTCCTTTTTTATTCGGAGGAGCAGCTGATTTAACAGAGTCAAACCTTACTAAATCTGAAAGTCAAAAAGTTTTTAATAAAAAAAATCCTAGTGGAACATATTTATATTACGGCATCAGAGAGCATGCTATGGCTTCAGCAATGAATGGTGTATTTTTGCATGGTGGTTTAATTCCTTATGGCGGATCTTTCTTAATATTTACGGATTATTGTAGGCCCGCTATACGTTTAGCTTCTTTTATGAAATTGAAAGTTATATATATAATGACTCATGATTCAATAGGTTTGGGAGAAGATGGCCCGACTCATCAACCCATCGAACAACTTGCAAGTTTAAGATCAATTCCAAATTTAAATGTTTTAAGACCAGCAGATGCTGTAGAAACGTTGGAGTGTTGGGAAATTTCTTTAAAATTAAAAAGTCCTTCTGTTATTTCATTAACTAGACAAAATATACCAATAGTAAGAAATAAAAAAAATACTGCTAATTTATCAAGTAATGGTGCGTATATTATTTCTGAAACAAAAAAAAATAATAGAGATATAACTATATTGGCAACTGGATCCGAGGTATCGATTGCTATTGAAGCAAAAAAGATTCTGGAAAATAAATCTTATAATGTAACAGTGGTATCTATGCCATGTTGGGAAATTTTTGATAAAAAGAAAAATTCTTACAAAAAAAAAGTTTTAGGTCCGGTTGAAAAAAGAATTGCTATTGAAGCTGCTTCAAAATTTGGTTGGACAAAATATATAAAAAACGATGATTATATTTTAGGATTAAATAATTTTGGAGCTTCTGCGCCTCATAAAATTTTATATAATAAATTTGGATTAAATTCAAATAAACTTGTTAAATTGGCATTAAAGGTTTGTAAAAAATAATGATTAATGTTGCAATAAATGGTTTTGGAAGGATTGGAAGGCTCTTTTTAAGGGCATTAACAGAAAATAAAAATGCAAAAAATATTAAGGTAAAAGTTATAAATGATTTGGCTGATTTAGAGTCAAATATACATTTATTTAAATATGATTCTATTCATGGAACATATAAAAAAAAAATAATAAAAAATAAAAATTATTTTGATGTTGGTTTTGGGAAAATTCAAGTAATCTCTGAAACAAATCCTTTAAAACTCCCTTGGAAAAAAAACAATATAGATGTTGTAATTGAATGTACGGGAATTTTAACTTCGAAAAAAGATTCTATTAAACATATAAAAGCAGGGGCAAAAAAAATAATTATATCTGCTCCTTCTGATAATCCAGACATTACAGTAGTCTTTGGAGTAAATCATAAAAATATAAATAATAATCATAAAATAATTTCAAACGCATCTTGTACAACAAATTGCTTAGCGCCAATTGCTAATATTTTAAACAATACTATAGGAATAGACGTCGGACATATGACTACTATTCATTCATATACAGGTGATCAAAGAATTGTTGATACATTTCATAGTAGCGATTTAAGAAGAGCAAGATCTGCTGGAACTTCTTTAATACCTACAAAAACAGGTGCGGCAAAAGCAATAGGTCTAGTAATCCCTTCTTTAGAAGGAAGACTTGAAGGAACTGCTATTAGAGTGCCTACTCCAAATGTAAGCCTCATAGATTTTGTATTTAACGCTTCAAAAGAAACTTCTGAAAAAGAAATTAATAAAATATGCATAGATTCTTCTAAAAAAGATCTAAAAAATATTTTATCAATTACAAAAGAGCCTTTAGTATCTGTAGATTTTAATCATTCTCCGTATAGTTCAAATTTTGATATAACACAAACTAAAGTTATAAAAAAAAAATTATGTAGAGTTGTTTCTTGGTATGATAATGAATGGGGTTTCGCAAATAGACTAATAGATACAACAAATTACATTTCAAAATATATATAATGATGGAAGAAAATATACAAAACATAGCGAAAAAAATTGTTGAAGATGGTAAAGGAATTTTAGCAGCTGATGAAAGTACTAATACTATAAAAAAAAGATTTGATTCTATTAAAGTGGAATCAAACGAAAAAACTAGATGTAATTATAGAGATACTTTGTTTTCAACTCCAAATATTTCAAAATATATATCTGGTGTTATTTTATTTGAAGAAACATTTTTTCAAAAAAATTTAGATAATCAATTATTAAAAAAAAAATTAGAAAATATAGAATGTTACCCAGGTATAAAAATAGATCAAGGTCTTGAGGAAATGAGTGAAAATACCATTGAAACATATACCAAAGGTATAGAAACTTTAAACGAAAGATTGCAACCTTTTGTTGAAAATGGGGCCAAATTTACAAAGTGGCGTGCTGTTATTAATATTGGAAAAGATATTCCTACTGATAGTTGTATAAAAAAAAACTCATTGTTATTAGCAGATTATGCTTTGGTTAGTCAAAAAAATAAATTAGTTCCAATTGTAGAGCCAGAAGTAATTATGGAAGGTTCTCATAATTTAGATACATGCTACGAAATTACAAAAAGAACATTGGATGAAGTATTTGAATCATTAAGTAAAAAAAATGTGGATTTAAAAGGCATGCTGTTAAAACCCAATATGATAGTACCTGGTAAAGAAAGTAAGGAAGATTTAGATGCAAAAAAAATTTCTGAAAAAACTCTAGATTGTCTTATAAAAACTGTTCCAAAAGAAGTTCCTGGAATTGTTTTTCTTTCCGGTGGATTAGATAGTATAAATGCAACAATGCTACTAAATGAAATTAATAAAATAAATAAATCTCCATGGAAATTATCATTTTCTTATGGAAGAGCTTTGCAAGAGGATGCTTTGAAGATGTGGGCTGGAAAAAATGAAAATAAAGATACTGTTCAAAATACTTTTTTGCACCGCGCTAAAATGAATTCTTTGGCTTGTCATGGTAAATGGAACGCAAGCTTAGAAAATGAATAATCTTTTTAAAAAAAAAAGATACCTATATCTTATAACTCCATCTAATCTTCTAACAAAAAAATTACCTTTAAAAAAATACTTGGAAATTTTAAATAATGTTTTAAAAACAAAAAAAGTAAAATTTCTACAATTAAGATTAAAAAATAAATCTAGATCTCAAATTTTAGAAGCTTTAAAAAAAATAAGTTTTTTATGTAAAAAAAATAAAACTATTTTATTTATTAATGATTATGTTGATGATAATTTTTTAAATTTTTGTGATGGAGTACATTTAGGTCAAAAAGATTTGTCAAAAAAAAAAATCAATAAAATTTTTTCAAAAAAAAAATTTCTTGGTGTAACATGCCATAATTCAAAGAATCTAGCAAAAAAGGCTTTGGGTTTAAAACCCAATTACATATCTTTTGGTAGTTTTTTTAAAACTAATACAAAAAAAATTAAGTATAAGGCAAAAGTTGAAAATATAGACTGGTTTAAAAAAAAATTTAGTCTACCATGTGCTGCTATTGGAGGCATACGTATAGAAAATTGTGAAAAAATTTTAAAAACTAAATGTAACTTATTAGCGGTAAGCGCGGGAGTTTGGGATTACAAAAAAGGCCCTATTAAGGCAATAAAATTATTTCATAAGATATTGAATAAAAATCATGAAAATTTCAGCAAATGATATAAGAGTTGGGAATATACTTGAATTTGAAAATAAACTTTGGAAAGTTTTAAAAATAGAACATACAAAGCCTGGTAAAGGAGGAGCGTATGTACAAGTTGAGTTAAAAGATGTTCATGCAGGAACAAAAAAAAATGAAAGATTTAGATCTAATGAAAATATTGAAAAAGCTTTCCTTGAACAAAAGCCTTTTCAATTTTTATATTCAACCGGAGATGATTATTTTTTTATGGATAAAAAAAATTATGAACAAATTAATATAAATAAAGAAAAAATTGCAGTCGAAATATTGTCGTACTTAAAAGACGGGATAGAAGTTTCTATCGAACTAAAAGATGATGCCCCAGTTAATATATTATTACCTGAAACAGTTACGCTAAAAATTAAAGAGGCGGAAGCTGTAATAAAGGGACAAACGGCTACTTCTGGTCTTAAACCAGCAATTCTAGAAAATGGTGTAAAAGTCATGGTCCCTCTTCATATTGAAAAAGGAATGAAAATAGTGGTAAAGACATTCGATAATTCTTATGTAGAAAAAGTTAAATAAAAAAATGGCATTAAAAACACCGATTATAAATATAATGACTAAAGCAGCTTATAAAGCTGGAAATATTTTAATTAAAGATTTTAGAGAAGTTGAAAATTTACAAGTATCAAAGAAAGGTATTGGTGATTTTGTAACATCTTCTGATTTAAATTCAGAAAAAACAATTATTAAAATCCTAGAAAAAGCCTACCCGGAAATAAAAGTAATTTCTGAAGAGACAAATCCAGAAACAGATTTAGATAATCATGAAAAAAAATGGATAATCGATCCATTAGATGGAACATTAAATTTCATTCATGGATTGCCTCATTTCGCGATATCGATAGCATTGATGATAAAAGAAGAAATAATATCTGGTATTATTTATGATCCTATTAAGGATGAATTATTTTGGGCAGAAAAAGGTGTTGGCGCTTACCTTAATGACAGAAGAATAAGAGTATCTGCAAGAAACCAACTTAAAGATGCTTTGGTTTCAACAGGCATACCTTGGAAAGGTATGGAAGAGACACATAAAAATTATTTAAAGATTTTAGAAAATATAATGAAAAATTCTTCTGGAATACGTAGATATGGGTCGGCAGCATTAGATTTAGCATATGTTGCAGCTGGTAGATATGATGCTTTTTGGGAGTTTAATTTAAAATCATGGGATATAGCATCTGGCTCACTGATAGTTAAAGAAGCTGGAGGTTACGTAGGAAATATAAATAAAAATGAAAATTATTTATATACAGGTAATATTTATGCGTGTAATAATGATTTAATTGATGAATTAAAAAGTAAATTAATAATTTAATAATTTAAAAATGAAAAAAATAAAATTAATTTTTTTTGGATTAGCTTTTACATGTTTTTTTAAATCATTATTAGCAATTGATCCGGTAGAAATTGGAAAACCTTATCAAAGCGATATAGAAACTAATTTATCTATTATCGAAGATTTGAATAAAAATATTTATGAAGAAAAAATAAAAATAAAAAAAGATATAAGAACTAAATTAAAAAAAAAAGAAATTATAAATAAAGATGAAAATTTTTATGGTATTGAAGAAAAACTCGAAATAGAGAAGACAATAGATAAAAAATTAGCCAGAATTGTTGAGATAGAAGAAAAAATAAATGATCAAATACAAATTCTTTTTAATTCAGAAACTGCAAATCTTAAAGATAATGATATTAGCAAGATTAAAGGTTTTGTTAACAAAATAGAGAATAAAGAAAATTTAGCTTTTAAAATTACTTCATATGCAAAAAACAATAAAAATGAAGATGCATCAAGGAGATTATCCCTTGATAGAGCTATAAATATTAGGTCTATTTTATTAAAAGAAGGTATACCGGCAAAAAACTTAATAGTAAAATCATTTGGAGATACAAAAAATAAAGAAAATAAAGTAATAATTGAATTTGAAAAAAAATAAAAAAAAAATATATTCTATAATTATGAAAAAAAATTTACATCCCGATTATCACGACATTGAAGTTGTAATGACTGACGGAAGCAAGTTCAAGACAAGATCTACTTGGGGGAAAAAAGGTGATACTTTAAATTTGGATATAGATCCTAAATCACATCCTGCATGGAGTGGAGGAGAAAAAAAGCTAGTTGATACTCAGGGTCAAATTTCAAAATTTGAAAAAAAATTCAAATCTTATAAAAGAGCTAATAAAGAACAAGTGGCAAAAAATATTGGTCAGGAAAATCCAAAACCTAAAGAAAAAAAATAAATAAATTAAGTGAAAGTAGTTGAAATTAAGAAACCTGGTGGTCCTGAAGTTTTATATATTGGATCCAGACCTGTTCCAAAACCAAAAAAAAATGAGGTTTTAATTAAAGTAAAAGCAGCTGGTATAAACAAGCCTGATATTTTACAAAGAAATGGTGAATACCCTCCTCCAAAAGATGCTAGCGATGTTTTAGGATTAGAGGTTTCAGGTGAAATAACTGAACTTGGTTCAGAAACAAAAAACTTTAAAAAAGGTGATAAGATATGTGCTCTTGTTTCAGGTGGTGGATATTCTGAATATTGTGCAGCTCCTTATACTCAATGTTTGCCAATACCTAAAAATATAAGTTTCGAGGAAGCGGCTACAATGCCCGAAACTTTTTTTACAATATGGTTTAATTTGTTTATTAGAAGTAAAATTGAAAAGAAACAAAAAATTTTAATACATGGTGGATCTAGTGGTATTGGTACCACAGCTATACAATTTGCAAAAAATTTTGGTTTAGAGGTATTTACAACAACACGTACAGATAAAAAAGTTGCTAATTGTAAAGAATTAGGTGCAGATTATGCAATAAATTCGGAAAAAATAGATTTTGAAGAATTTGTAAAAAAAAAAACAAATACCAAGGGAGTAGATTTTATTTTAGATATTGTTGGAGGGAGTTATGTACAAAAAAATATTAATATTTTGAAGAGAAATGGCACATTAATTAATATTGGCTGGTTAACAGGATCAATTGTTAATATAAACTTATTAATGATAATGCTTAAAAGATTAACTTTAACTGGCTCAACTCTTAGAATTGGCTCTTTGGAAGAAAAAGAAAAAATTGCTAAAGGATTAAAACAGCATATATGGCCATTAGTAGAAAAAAAAAAAATTAAACCAATTTTATGTAAAACTTTTCCATTTGATAAAGTAAAAGATGCTCATATTTATATGGATAAAGGATTGCATTTTGGTAAGATAGCATTAATTTTTTAATTTATTTTGAATATACAATCATTAAATTTTACTCATAAAAAATGGCCAAAATATTAATGCCAAAAGCTACAGCGGTATGGTTGTTAGACAATACTTCTCTAACTTTTACTCAAATATCAGAATTTTGCGAGCTACATATTTTAGAAGTAGAATCTATGGCAAATGGTGAGGTTGTGGGGAAAATGCCAGGTATTAATCCAATTAATAATGGAATTTTAACAATTGATGAAATAAAAAAATGTGAAAAAAACCAAAAAACAAGACTAAAAATCAATAAAAGTAGTTTACCTAAACCAAAAAAAATTGCTAAGGGTGCAAAATATACTCCAATTGCAAAAAGACAAGAAAGGCCAAGTGCTATCAAGTGGTTGTTAAAAGAATTCCCAAGTATTTCAGATAATGAAATATGCAGACTTATAAGAACAACAAAGAATACTGTCGATTCAATTAGAAATAAAAGTCACTGGAATTATGAAAATATTATTGCCAAAGATCCTTTGAAATTGGGGTTTTGTAATATAAAAGATTTAGATAAGATATCTGAGTTACATAAAAAAGATGAAGATACTAAAAATAAATTCGAAGAAAATAATAATGATGATGAAAATAATAAAATAACTTAAAGGAGGTAATATGAGTGGAATAAAAGTTGCAATTATAATGGGTAGTGAATCTGATGCTGAAGAAATGAAACCTGCGTCTGATATACTTAATGAATTAGGAATAAAAAATGAAAGTCGTGTTATTTCAGCACATAGAACACCAGACAGACTTAGAGAATATATTTTAGACTCGGAAAAAAATGGGGTTAAAGTTTTTATTGGAGGAGCTGGTATGGCAGCTGCATTACCTGGAGTTATAGCGGCACATACACATCTGCCAGTTTTAGGTGTACCTATAGAAAGCAAAAGCTTAAAAGGTATGGATAGTTTATTGTCAATTGTACAAATGCCTCCTGGTATACCTGTCGGCACAGTAGCAATTGGGAAACCTGGATCAAAAAATGCAGGATTACTAGCAGCTTCTATTCTTGCATTAGAAGATAAAAATATTGAAAGCAAATTAAAGGAATTTAGAAAAAAACAAAGTGATAAAGTAAGAAAAGAACCTTTATAAAAATTGATTAATAGTTTTTTTTAATCTATTTTTCACGGTAGTAACTAAATTCATATTCATAATAGATTTTTCTAAAAAATTGAAAGTTTTGTCTAAATTCTTTGATCTATCATTTATCCATATAAAAAAAGCAAAACTATAAATTGAAGCAAGAATAGCTCTTTTAGTATAGAAATTGTAATCTGATGATTTATCTCCAATTAATTTCCATATATGATCTACTGTATTATAAATCAATTTACTTGATAAGATTTGATAAGAAGGGTTTGAGAATAATAATAAACTTTTTTTAATTGTTTCTTTATTTTTTTCCATTAATTCAAATCTGGTTTTTACAGCATTTAATATAGAAATTCTTATTCCTTTTTTTTTATCAAATTTTCTTTTTTTATAAATTTTTGATAATTCTTGATTAATTGCAACATTGTAAAATAAAATTAAATCTTCTAATTTTTTCGGAAAAAGCTTATTAATTAGAGTTGAACTATATTTGAGTTTTTTTTTAACCTTATTAAAAACATTTAGATTCCAGCCATCTTTTGAAGAAACAACTAAAAAATCTTTTAAAAACCTATTTTTTTGAACCTGATTATTCATTTTTTTATAAAAATTAATTGAATTTTATTTATTTATTCATATTCTTACAAACTAAATATTAATTTAAATAATAAAATAAAGGAGAAATAAAATAGTACAAATATTTATTCGAGATAATAATCTAGAAACAGCATTAAAAATCTTAAAGAAAAAAATGCAACAAGAAGGTCTTTTTAAAGAAATGAAATTAAGAAGGCATTATGAAAAACCTTCAGTAAAAAAGAAAAGAATAGCCTCGGAAGTTCTAAGAAGAAAAAAAAAGTTCCAAAGAAGATATTAATTTATTTTCTAAATCTTAAAATCTTTTTTTCGTCAAAATCTTTAATTAAATTATTAAACAAATTATGCCAATTTAATTTAACATTTAATTTCATAAACAAAGAACCCATTCCTATTGCAGCTCTATCCATAAATACAAATTCTTTTGGTGGCTCAATTCCACCAATTTTTCTAAGTTCTTTGTAAACGTTATTTGCGATATCAAAACCATAACCTTTTTTCTGTTTTCCTTGTATCAATCTCTTTTTATCTTCTAATAATGGACCATAAATATATGAAGCCCATAAATTTAAAACTTTAATTAATTTTTTATTTATTTTTTTAAAACCCCAAGTTTTATAAGCTTCAATAGTTAAATCATCATCTTTATTTTTTAAAGCATGGTATAAGTCAATAACAGCTTTGACAAACTTAGTAGAAAAAAATCTGACACAACCAAAATCAAAAAGATTAATATCTCCATTTCTTTTAAATGAATAATTTCCAAAGTGAGGATCTCCATGAATAACACAAAATTTATAAAATGGCGTATACCACGCATTAAAAATATTTTCAGCAATTTTTTCAGATAAATCTTTTTTATTTTTTGAATATTTAATTATTTCATCTAAGGGTTTTCCATCAAGCCATGTCATTGTGATAAGTTTCTTTGTTGAATAATCTTTATAGACTTTTGGAATATTAACAAAATTACTCGATTCAAAAATTCTTTTAAAAATCTCCATATTATTTATTTCATTTTCATAATCAATTTCTTCGACTAATCGATCCTTTATTTCTAAAAATATTTTTTTTGTTTTAATAGCTTTATTATATTTTTCAAATAAGTTTAGAATGATTTGAAATTGATTTAAATCAACATTTACAGCTGATTCCATATCAGGGTATTGTAATTTACAAGCAATTATATCTCCATTTTTTAATTTTCCTTTATGAACTTGCCCTAGAGAAGCTGCATATGAAGCCGAAGAGTTAAATTCTAAAAAATTTTTATCCCAATTTTCTCCAAGTTCATTTAACATTCTTCTTTTAACAAAAGAGTCCCCCATAGATGGGGCATTGGACTGTAACTGTATTAGCTGATTAGAATATTCTATTGGTAAGGCATCAGGTATCATTGATAAGAGTTGAGCAATCTTCATAAATGGCCCTTTAACTGCTCCTATGTCGTTTTTTAAATTTAAAGCATGTTTATTTTTATCAATATTTAACCCTAAAAATTTTTTAGCTCCTAGTCTTGTTAATATTCCACTAACTTGACCAGTGACCTGGATATATCTATTAGCTCTTTTAGAAAATTTATCTTTATCTAAAATATTGTTCAATTTATTAATAATTCTAAAATATTTAATTGATAATAAAGTATATATAAGAATTTAAATATCAATTGATGTTATGGAAAATATTAAAAATAAATTTCATTGGAAAGTACTGCCAGAATTATTTTTTAAAGAGTCAGAAAAACAGTTAGATAAACCCCTGCTTTGGTACAAAAAAAATAATGAATATAAATCTTATTCTTGGAACACTGTTAAAGAAAAGATTTTATCTCTTTCATATAAGTTAACCAAGTTAGGGCTTAAAAAAGGAGATAAAGTTATAATTGTTTCTGAAAACAATCCTAATTGGTTTATAACTGATTTTGCAATTATGCTCTCAGGAGGTGTGACTGTTCCGGCCTATACAACCTATACAGAAGGAGATCATCGACATTTAATTAATGATAGTAAGGCAAAAATGATGTTTATTTCAAATAAAGAATTATTTTCAAAATGTCTTCCTGCAATTAAAAATAATAAGCAAATTAAAAATATTTTTTCTTATGAAAAAATTAACAATGCTACAAATAAAAATATAATTTATATAGAAGATGTGTGGAAAGAAGAAATAAAAAGAAAAAATATAAAATTAAAAATAAAGGAAAATGATCCTGCTTGTATTATTTATACTTCGGGAACTAGCGGTGTACCAAAAGGTGTAATTTTAACACATAAAGCAATTCGTTGTAATCTAATTGGATCTTTAGATATTTTTAAAAATATAAATTTTAGCAATGAAAAATATATTTCTTTTTTACCTTTATCTCATTCTTATGAACATACCGCCGGTCAATTTATGCCATTGCTTACTTCAAGTCAAATTTTCTATGCTGAAAACATGGATAAATTATTTACTAATTTTAAGGAAGTTAATCCAACTTATATTGCTGCCGTTCCAAGATTTTACGAGGCTATTTATAAAAAAATATTAAACAACTTCTCTAAAAATAAGATTTTAGAAAAATTGTTTAGCTTTAATTTAAAATTAGGAAGAAAAATTTACTTAAATCAAAAAAAGTTTTTAGTCTTAACACGTTTTTTTAAATTTTTTTTTAAGATTATTTTTGATAATAAAATAAAAAAAGTTTTTGGAAATGAATTAAAGTTCTTAATATCAGGCGGTGGTGCATTAAGTTACGACATAAATCTTTTTTTTGAATCAGTGGGAATAAAAATATTACAAGGATATGGACTTACAGAAACTTCTCCAACTGTTAGTTGTAACAGACCTGAATTTAATAAAATTGGAACTGTTGGCCCGCCAATAAAGGGAGTTAAAGTTAAAATAGCAAGTGATGGAGAAATATTGATAAAAGGCGATACTTTAATGAAAGGATATTTAGGCAAAGAAAAAGAAACTAAAGAAAAAATAAAAAATAATTGGCTTTATACAGGTGATATAGGCAAATTAGATAGAGACAAGCATTTAATAATAACTGATAGAAAGAAAGATATTATTGTTACAACTGGCGGTGATAATATTGCACCACAAAAAATTGAAAGCTTATTTGCAACTCTTGAGACTACATCCCAAATACTCGTATTTGGCGACAATAAACCATTTTTAGTTGCTTTAATAATTCATAAAAAAGATAAAAATAAAAGTTTAGAAGATATTGAAAATGAAAATAAAAAAATTGATACACATATCAAAAAAATAAACAAAAAATTATCTCCTACAGAAAAAATAAGAAAAATTTTTTTTGCTTTCGATAATTTAGATCAAAAAAGCGGTTTTTTAACTCCTACAATGAAGATAAAAAGAAACAAAGTTTATGAAAAATATAAAAAAGATATTGAAAAATTATATAACTAATTAACTTTGTGATATTCTTTATACCAATTAACAAATTTTTCTAGTCCTTCTTCTAAATTTGTCTGTGGTCTGAATTGTAAATCTTTTTTACTGTCTTGAATATTTGCATAAGTATGACGAACATCGCCTAATTGCATTCCTTTTTTCTTTATTTTTGCTTTTTTTCCAGAGAATTTTTCTAATAAATTTACCAACTTCATAAGTGGCTCGGGTTTATTATTCCCTAAATTATATATTTTATGTAAATCTTTTTTTCTTTTTTTAAATTTAACTAATGGAATAATTCCATTAACAATATCTTCTACAAATGTAAAATCTCTTTCCATTCTTCCAAAATTAAATAAATCTAAAGTTTTATTCTGGAAAATATTTTTTGTAAAAATATATGCTGCCATATCTGGTCTGCCCCAAGGGCCATAAACAGAAAAAAATCTCAAACCAGTACAATTTATATTAAACATTCTAGAATA
>PBIP01000018.1 GCA_002720895.1 Pelagibacteraceae bacterium | reverse complement strand
CTTGACAGAAAATTTTAAGACCACCACCTGAACCTGTACTTTCAACAACAGGGGTTTTGAATTTAGAAGAAATACCGAATTTTTCTGCAACAACTGTTGCAAAAGGATAGACAGTACTCGAACCAACAATTCTAATTTGTTCACGAGCTTGTGCCACAGTAGCTGTAACAAGTATAGTTGTGGCAGTTAATAGATATTTTGCAAATTTATTCATATATAATGCCTTTAAAGTTATTAATAATAAAGTTGATTGCATCATGTTTACATTACAATTTTATTACATAAGGAAAAAAAGTTTATTACAGTATTTTAGTACTGAAAAACAGATAAAAACTATGTATAAAAGAATAATTTAGGAATGTAAAAATTTGTTTTATTCAATAAAAGATCTAAATTTCAAAAGTTTTTTTTTAAAAGATTATAAAAAAAGTGCCATAGAAAATTCATCAGATTTTTATGTAAATTTAAAAAAATATTATTTAAATAAATATAAAAAAATTTTAGAAATATTTAAAAAAAACAATAATGGTTTAGAATTTGCAAATAGGCGATCAAATCTTATTGATGATGTAATATCAAAAAGTTATAAAAATTTTTTATTAGAAAAAAAAAAAATAATTAAAAATTTTAGTTTTAGTATTATTGCAACAGGTGGGTACGGAAGAGGAGAATTAGCTCCATTTTCCGATATAGATATTTTATTTCTTCATTCATTTAAAAAAAAAAATAATATAGAATTTTTTGTAAAACCAATTTTACATACATTGTGGAATCTAGGTTTTAAAGTAGGATATGCCACAAGATCACCAAACGAATGCATCAAATATAGCAAAAAAAAATTAGATGTTTGCACATCAATACTTGAAAGCAGATTCATTATTGGAGAAAAAAAAATTTATGAAAATTTAATAAATTTATATAAAAATAAAATTATTAAAACAGATGGTAAAAGATTTATTCGTGCAATTCTTAACGAGAGAAAGAAACGTTTATTAGCATCGGGAGATAGCAGGTATCTTCTTGAACCTAATATAAAGAATGGGAAAGGTGGTTTAAGAGATTTACAAACTTTAGAATGGATAGGAAAATTTTATTATAAAACAAAAAAATTAAGTGATTTAATTCAATATAAAATATTAGATAGAAATTCAGTAAAATCATTTATCAAGGCTAAAAGTTTTTATTGGGATGTAAGAACTCATTTACATATAATTTCAGATAGGCCAAATGAACAAATTAATTTTGAATTTCAAAATTTAATTTCCAAGAAATTAGGATATAAAAAAAATAAACAACAATCAGGCGTAGAAAAATTTATGAAAAATTATTTTTTTGAAACAAAGAAAGTAAGTGAATTAATTAGAATTTATTGTACAGCGATTGAAGAAAAAGAAGGATTATTAACACCTAAAAAAAATTCTAAAGAATTTAATTTAGGAGATTTTGTTATAAAAAATAAAAGGATTAATTTTTCTAAGGAATTTCAATTAAAAAATTATTTTATAAAAAAAAACAAATCTTTTTTTAGAATTATAGAAATAGCACAAGAAAAGAATTTAGATTTAAACCCAAATGCAATAAGATTAATACTTGATAATGCTGAGAAAATAGAAAAAAAAATTAAAGATGATAAATTTTTTTTAATTTCCTTTCTAAAAATTTTAACTTCCAAAAATAAGCCAGAAAAATTTATAAAACTTATGAATAATCTAGGGTTATTAGGAATTATAATACCGGATTTTAAAAGAATAACCGGTCACATACAAATTGGAGGGATTCATAGATATACGGTAGATGAACATACTTTAAAAGCTATTGGATATATCAACGAATTTCATACAAAAAAAAAAAATCAAGGATAATATTTTATATAATACAATTTTTTCTGAAATTATATCTCCAAGGATACTATATGTGGCAATGTTTTTTCATGATTTGGGTAAAGGAACAGGAAGAGATCATTCAATTGTTTCAAGTCAAATAGCTGAAAAATTTTGCAGTTTTTTAGAAATTGATCAGATAGAAAAAAATACTATTAAGTGGTTAATAAGAAATCATTTGCTGATGAACAAAATTTCTCAAAAAAGAGATTTAGATGATAAGAATACAATTTTTCAATTTGCAAAAAAAATTGAATCATTAGAACAATTAAAATTATTATTTATATTTACAGTAGCTGATATGAAAGCAACTGGACCGGTTATATGGAATACTTGGAATAAATATCCTCTAGAACAACTTTTTCTTAAAACAAGAAGTTTATTTTTAGGAAGTCCAATTAACTTAAATCAAAAAATGTTAAATAATGTTAAAGCTGAATTATCAAAAAAAAAAAATTATTCACAAAAAAAATTTAGATTTTTTTATGAACATATTGCCTAAAGAAATATATCTAAACAATGATAAAGAAAGAATAATTAATTATTTAAAAATAATTAAAAAATCTGGAAAAAAAACTTTTATTAAAATAAATCAAAATAAACAAAAAATTGTAACGGAATTATTAGTTTATACTAAAGATTCACCTGGGTTATTGTATAAATTATCAGGAGGTGTTTCAGTTTCAGGCTTTAATGTTACGGAAGCCAAAGTATCAACATTAAAAAATGGTATGGCGTTAGATATCTTGCTAATAAAAGATTTAAATGGAGAAATGTTAGATCCTATATACCATTTTCCTGTATTAGAAAAAAATATTAGAGATTCATTATTTAATGTTAATTTATTACAAAAAAATTTAATAAAAGAAAAAAAGGAAAATATAAAAAAAAATTTATTCAAAATTAAGACAAATATATTTATTGATAATGACGCAAGCAATAAACATACAATTTTAGAAATAAATACTTTCGACAGAGTAGGATTAATTTATGATCTAACAAAAAAATTATATGAACTAGGATTTGAGATAAGTAGTGCTAAAATTTTAAGTATGGGTGAGAGAGCCAACGAGATTTTTTATATTCAAGATTTTAATGGTAAAAAATTACAATCGAATAAAAAAATTAATAAATTAAAAACAAGTATTATGTCGTTATTAAAGAATTAAATTTTTTTTAATTTAATTAATGAAATTAATAAAACCCTTTATAACTATTAGCGGATTTACGTTTATAAGTAAAATATTAGGTTTTTTAAGAGACATATTAATAGCAGCTTTTGTTGGCGCTGGTTTAATTGCCGATGTTTTTTTTGTTGCTTTTAAACTTCCTAATTTTTTTAGACGTCTCTTTGCTGAAGGAGCATTTTCTGCAGCTTTTATTCCAATTTTTTCATCAATTTTAAAAAATAAAGGCAAGCCCCAAGCTTTACATTTTGGTTCAGAAGTTCTTTCTTTGTTACTTTTTATTCTTTTGATAGTTGTTTTAATTTTTGAATTTTTAATGCCTTTAGTTGTATATTTTTTAGCACCTGGATATTCAGAAGATCCTATGAAATTAAATTTATTAATTGAATTATCTCGTATTACTTTTCCATATCTTTTCTTTATTTCTTTAGTTTCTTTATTTACAGGCATTTTAAATTCATTTAATAAATTTGCAGCAGGATCTGCAGCTCCAATTTTTTTAAATTTAACATTTATAGTATTCATACTTTCATTCGAAGAAATTTTTAAGACAAAAGGGCACATGCTTTCCTGGGCAGTTTTCTTTGCTGGTTTAGTCCAACTTATTTTTTTAATGTTTTCAATATATAAAAATAATTTAAAAATTTTTTTCGTTAGACCTAAATATTCTAATTATATAAAACGATTATTTAAATTAATTTTACCAGGAGCAATAGGCGCCGGGGTTATTCAAATAAATTTATTAATTGATGTAATTTTAGCATCATTTTTAAATACAGGATCTATATCCTATTTATATTATGCAGAAAGAATAAATCAGCTTCCAATTGCTTTAATTGGAGTTGCACTTGGCACAGCGCTTTTACCAACATTGTCAAAACAAATAAGTCAAAATAAAAAAAGTAAGGCAATTTATACTCAAAATCGAGCCATTGAATTTTGTCTTGTATTAGCAATACCAGCTTCACTAGCAATTTTTATAATTGCTGAACCAATAATTAGTTCTTTTTTTGAAAGAGGTGAGTTTACTAGTAATGCTAAAATACTTTCTGCAAAAGCACTCCAAGCATTTGCAGTAGGAGTACCTGCGTATGTTCTAGTTAAAATTTTAACACCAATATATTTTGCGAGACAAAATACTGTAACTCCGGTAAAAATTGCAATTTTCTGTGTATTTATAAATTTTATATTTAATATTATTTTAATGCAGTTTTATCAACATGTAGGAATTGCAATGGCAACTGCTATAGCATCTTGGGTAAATTGTCTGCTACTTTTTTATTTTTTATTAAAATCTAAAGAAATAATTTTTGATAATATATTAAAGAAAAATTTTAAGAAAATTATATTAGTAAATATACTTTTTGCATTTTTTATTTTTTATTTTAATCAATATATAAATATATTTTCTAATTTAAAATTTTTAAATTTGTCAATTTTTGTTTTATTAAGCATTAGTTTTTATATTTTATTATTAGGTTTTTTTAAGCTTTTTATTTTTTCAAATTTTAAATTATTTAAGATAAGATAAATATATGAATAGAATTTTTTCAGGCGTACAACCTACAGGGAATTTACATTTAGGGAATTATCTGGGAGCCATAAAAAATTGGGTTTCTCTACAAAAAGATTTTGAATGTATTTTTTGCATTGTTGATCTACATGCTATTACAATCAAACAAGATCCTAAAGAATTAGAAAGCAATACCTTAGAAGTAACAGCTGCTTACTTAGCCTCTGGTATTGATTCTAAAAAAACTATTATTTTTAATCAAAGTTCAGTTTCTTCACATTCTGAATTAACTTGGCTGCTTAGTTGTTTTACACCGCTTGGATGGTTAAATAGAATGACACAATTTAAAGAAAAGGCAGGAAAAAAAAAAGATAACGCTGTTTTAGGTTTATATAGTTACCCTGTTTTAATGGCTTCAGATATTCTAGCATATAAAGCAACTCATGTCCCAGTAGGAGAAGATCAAAAGCAACATTTGGAATTATCAAGAGATATTGCGGGGGCTTTTAATAAAGCATATAACGTTGAATTCTTTCCTCTTCCAGAGCCACAAATTTTTGGCCAAGCAACTAGAGTTATGAGTTTACGAAATGGACTAAATAAAATGAGCAAATCTGATGAATCAGATTATTCTCGAATAAATATAACTGATACAAAAGATTTGATTAATTTAAAAATACAAAAGGCAAAGACCGACCCTCATCCACTACCATCTAAAAAAGATGAATTAACTAATAGACCAGAGGCTGCAAATTTATTAGGAATTTATTCAGCTTTAAACAATAAAAAATTAGAAGATGTGATAGCAGAAATGGCAGGAAAGGATTTTTCTAGTTTTAAAAAAATTTTAGGAGATCTAGTTATTAGTAAGATTGAACCAATTTCAAAAAAAATGAATGATTATTTAAAAAATAAGGATTATTTAAAAAAAATTTTAAAAGAAGGCTCAGAAAAAGCTAATAAAATTTCAAATGAAAATTTGTTAGAAATAAAAAAGATTATTGGATTATTGATTATTTAATTTAAATGTATTATATGTCTTCATATGAATATTGAAACAATTGTAACTCCAAATCCAGAAACTTTAAAATTTATGGTTTCTAAGGATTTTATTAAACAATCAGGTATTGAAGTTAATAATGAAAAAGAAGCAAAAAAATTCAAATTTTCTAGTGATTTTTATAAAATAAAAGGTATAAAAAGTTTTTTCATAGGGCATGATTTTGTTGCAGTTACAAAACAAAAAAATATTACATGGGTTAGTCTTAAAACAAAAATATTGACTTTTTTACTAGATTATATCACTTCAAATAAAATTTTAGTTGAAGAATCATTGGATAAAGGAAAAATAAAAAAAGGCAAAGATAAAGTTTCTATTAAAATTGAAAAAATTATTGACGAAAAAGTTAGACCTGCAGTTGCACAAGATGGAGGTGATATAATTTTTGAAAATTTTGAAAAAGGTGTTGTTTATCTTAAGCTTAAAGGCGCATGTGCAGGTTGTCCTAGTTCAACAGCAACCTTAAAACAAGGAATAGAAAATTTATTAATGCACTATTTTCCTGAAGTTAAAGAAGTAAGAGCAATAAATTAGTTGTTTAATATTTGAAAAAGTTGTAATAACAATAAATTGTGGTATAATATTCTACAACTACTATATATAGTATAATGTTGAAATTAAATAAAAAATTTGGATTAAATTCTATACACAATTCGTATAAATATATAGCTTCTTTCTGTTTAGTTTTTGCTGCATTTAACTTCTTTATAGAAAAAATTGCAGTTAAAAATCAAGGAAAAAATAATCCCCAAGTTGTTGATATTAATCTTAATCAAGTTCAGAGCTATAAACCAAAAGAATTAACAATTAAAGAAACAAAGCCAATTGTTCAAAAAAAATTAGATAATGTGCCTATAGAAACAAGAAAAAAAGATTTTATAGCTGAATTACTACCAATTGTACATAATGCTAATCAAAATATTATAAAAAAAAGAGAACAATTATTTAATATTGAAAGAAAAATACACAGCAATAGTTTAAATGTTTTAGATTCAGCTATTTTAAAAAAATTTTTTAATGAATATAAAGTTAAAAATCAAGATTTAACTGAATTAAAAAAAAGAATAGATATTATTCCCGTTTCGTTAGTAATTGCACAAGCTGCAATTGAAAGCGGATGGGGCACTTCAAGATTTGCTCAACAGGGAAATGCGTATTTTGGTCAAAAAGTTATTGGTATAAAGGCTAACGGAATTCAACCAAATGAGTCGAAAAATCCTAAAATTAAAGTAAGATCATTTGCCAATCTTAATGATTCTGTCCTTGCATATTTAAACAACTTAAATACACATTTTGCTTATAAGGGTTTAAGAAAATCAAGACACGAATTAAGATCTTTTGGAAAAATTTTGCAAGGTGAAGTTTTAGCAAATCAATTAGATAGATACTCTGAGCTTGGTAATGAATATGTTCATAATGTGCAAAAAATCATAAAGAAAAATAATTTAAACAAATACGATTTTATTGAGTACCAAAGTGCAAGACGTTAAGGTCTTATAAATTGAAATCCTGACCATCTCCACTTTCCTTTATCATTTACAGTACAATTTACGCGAGTTCTACCCTTTGGAAATTCTTTATCAAAACGAACTTCTATTCTACTTTTCCCAATTTTAGTTAAATTGGATTTTATACCATGAGAAGGATAACATTTAATAGTATTTTCAATATCATCTATTAAAGTAAAACCCAACATAGGAGGGTTTATATCTTTAATGGATTTATCGTTAGGTAAAAGATCCTTTAATCTTAAACCATGAGAATTTGCTGCAAATTTAAATCTCTTTATATCTCCATACCTTTCATTCATTGAGAATCTTGGTAATTCATATAAATCTATTTCATTATAAAGGCTCCCACTTTGTTGTCCAAAAGATGCCTTGAAATATTGCTTAGTAATTTCTTTTATTTTAAGATTATATTCTCCATATGGATAAGCAAATAAACTAGGTACATATCCAAGATTTTTCATAAAGTCATTACTTGCATTTTCAATTTCATCAATAATTAATTCTTTATCTTTATCTACAAGATGTAAATGATTTACAGTGTGATGACCAATTGTAACACCCGAATCCGACAATTCTTTTATTTGGCTCCAATTCATATAATTCTTAGAATTAGAATTTACAGGGCCAGTTGATACAAAAACAGTAAATGGTATTTCTTTATTTTTCAATATTGGCCATGCATTTTCATAAATACTCATAAAAGCATCATCAATTGATATTCCAATAGTTTTTTTTGGTAGTTTTCTTTTTTCAATTATGGAATTAACTATTTCTTCAAGAGGTAAAACGTTGTAATTGTTACTTATTAATTCATCAATATGTTTGTTAAATTGGGACATTTTAACATTTGTAGAAGGATATTTATTTTCTCCAAATCTATGGTAAACAAAAATAGATGCCGAATTTTCTTCATCTGCGTTAACTTTATTAAAAGATAATAAAATTAATATGATAAAAAAATATATAAATTTATTTAATAAAAACATTTTACATTATTGGTTTTTTTAACATATTATTCTTGATTAGTTTATATTTTTTTGAATTAAATAATTGATAATGCCACCATTCTTTTTTGTAAAAATCCCAGCCTGCTGCTGACATAATTCCTAATAAAATTAACCTATTTTTTTGTGCTTTTTTGTTAATTGAAGTATTACCATGAAATGATTTTTTTGAAAAACTATCAAAACCAGTTCCCATATCTAATTCTTTATTATTTTTATTTACTAAAGTTAAATCTATAGCAACTCCTCTAGAGTGAGGAGAACCTTTTTTTGGATGAGCAATAAAATTGTCGTCTGGTGTATGTTCCCATAATTTCCATTGGGCTTCAGTAGGTCTAAATGCATCAAAAATTTTTATTTTATAATCTAACTTTTGAGCTATAGCTATACTTTTTTTAAATAAAGGCAAAGCTTCCTTATGTAAATAACAATCTTTTTTTTTATAAATTTGTTTACCTGTAAAATTTTTTTTTGTAGCGTAAAGTAAATCAATTTCTATAGGGTATTTTTTTTTGGTTATTTTTATTAAATCCATAACTATATTTTATAAATTTAGAGTAATAACAAATGAATGTATTAGTTTTTGACACAAGTACAAATAATTTTTCTTTATCAATAATAAAAGATAAAAAAATTGTTTTAAATTTATCAAAAAATATAAATAAAACATATTCTAAATTTTTAATACCAATTTTAAAGTTATCTTTAAAAAAAAGTAATTTAGATATTAAAGAAATTAATTATATATTAACTTCTTTAGGACCTGGGTCTTTTACGGGAATAAGAATAGGTATAGCTGTTGCCAAAGGTATAGGGATAACAAGCAAAGCAAAAATTTTAGGTTATAGTAATATGGACGTTTTAGCTAATGCAATAAATATAGATTTAAAAGGAAAAAAAATAGTAACAGTAATAAAAAGTAAAAATAAAGATTATTATTTTCAAATTTTTAATCACAAAAAAACTGCAATAAATAAAATTTCTACATTTTCAATAGATAGCTTGCCAAGAATTTTTTTTCATAAAAATTTAATTTTTTCTGGAGATTTAGACATTAAACTAATTAATAAATTAAAAAATAAAAAGACTATTTTTTATAAAAAAAAACCAAATGCATATATCTTAAGTAATTTATTTGAAAAAAGTAATATGCTTAAAATGACTAAAGTATTAAATCCAATTTACGTTTATAATCACTATGCAAAAAAAAATTAATATTATATTATTATAGATATGGAAAAAGCTATTAAACATTTAGATATTTTCGAATTGTGCAAACAGAACGGTGTTAAAATGACAGCACAAAGAACCGTTATTGCTGATGTAATAAATACTTCAAAAGATCATCCTGACGTTGAAAAAATTTATGAAAGAGCGCATAGACGCAACAGGAGTATTAGCCTTGCTACTGTATACCGTACAGTAAAATTATTTGAAGATGCTAAGGCAATTATAAAACATGATTTTAAATTTGGTGAAGAAAAAGCAAGATATGAAGCTGTAACGAAATGGGAACATAATCATTTAATAGATATAATGTCAGGAGAAGTTGTCGAGTTTCAAAATCCTGGATTTGAAAAACTTTCAAAAAGGATTGCAGATAAAATGGGTTATAAAGTGATAGGATATAAATTAGAATTATTTGCTGTAAAAGAAGCTTGTAAAAAAATAAAGTGACATTTTTAAATTATCAAAGGTAAATAGAATTATATTAAGATATAAATATACCCAAGCAAAAAAACGTCGCATGTGTCTTACTCCGCCTAAAACAAGCATCACAAAAAAAAAAAATTGGTTTGCCAAACCAGTTAATTCAATAAAAAATTTGATATCTAATTCATATATTTTAGACAGACGAAGAATAAAAAAAAAATTAAAATCTGTTAGATATAAAAATTTTGAAGTTAGATTAGCAAAAAATTTTAATGATATTGATGCTGCACAAAATTTAAGATATAGAGTTTTTTACGAAGAATTAAAAGCTAAGCCAACAATTAAGAATATTTTATATGAAAAAGATTTTGATGAACTAGATCCTTTTTGCGACCATCTTTTAGTAATTGATCATAATAAAAAGTCAAAAAGAGAATCTATTGTTGGGACATATAGATTAATAAGAAGACCAATGACACAAATTCACGGTAAATTTTATACAGAAGGCGAATTCAATGTTAAAAAAATTTTAAAAAAAAAAGGAGAGATATTAGAGTTAGGTAGATCTTGCGTTAATAAAGATTATAGAGATAAACCAATAATCAAACTTTTATGGAAAGCGATTTCAGCATATATGGAGCATTATAAAATCAAAATATTATTTGGTTGCGCAAGTTTTCCAGGAACAAATTATAAAAAATTTAAAGAACAATTATCATATATTTATCATTATCATTTAGCTCCTATAACAATAAGACCAGAAGCAATACCACCTAATAATATTAAATTAAATTATTCTAAAAAAAAAGATTTAGATACATATAAAATATTTAAATCTTTACCACCTTTATTAAAAGGATATTTGAGATTAGGAGCTTGTGTTGGAAATGGTGCATTTATAGATAAACAATTTAATACTATTGATATTTGTATAGTTTTAAAGATTGAATCTTTAAAAGAAAGATATTTAAACCTTCATAAAAGTAAAAAAAAATCAAAAATAATTTTTTTAAAAAAATTCTTAAAAAAAAAAGAGTAAATTATTAAGTGATTTTAATTTTTTTAAAATTATTAACTTTTCTTTTGCTAACATTGGCTCTTTTACCCTTTCAAATAATTATTATTTTTCTAATAAGAAGGCCTGTTTATTTAATTCCTTATTTTTATCATAAGATGTGCAAAATAATTTTTGGAATAAAAGTTAAAACTTTTGGAAATGTTTTAGTTGAAACCCCAACTCTCATAGTATCCAACCATGCAAGTTATTTAGATATAATTATTTTAGGAAGTCTTTTTAAAACATCTTTTGTTGCAAAAAAAGAAGTTTCCAGATGGCCACTATTAGGAATTTTAGCTAAATTACAAAATACTGTTTTTATCGATAGAAAAATTTTTTCATTAAAAGAACAAGAAAATCAAATTATAAATCATCTAAATAAAAAAAAAAATTTAGTAATTTTTCCGGAAGGTACAAGCAGTGATGGAAATAAAGTTTTACCTTTTAAAAGTTCATTATTTAATATTTTTGAAAAAGAACACAATTTTAAAATTCCGATTCAAACAATTACTATAGTGTATAAAAAAACTAACAAGAATTTAATTAATGAAAAAGAAAGATCAAATTTAACTTGGCATTCAGATATGGATTTTATCCCAAATATGGTGCAAGTTTTAAAAAAAAAAAGTATTGAAGTAGAAGTTATAATAAATGATAGCTTTTTACCTCAAAAAAAGAGAGATCGAAAAAAAATAGCTTTACATTGTTGGGAAAAAATAAATTATAATTTAAAAAAAAGTTTATATAAATAATAAAATTATAGTTATGAAATTTAAAATAAAAACTTTTGGATGCCAGATGAATGTTTACGATAGTAAAAAAATCAGGGATATTTTTTTTGAACTTGGTTTTAAAAAAACGTCTGTAGATAAAGATGCTGATATCTATGCAATTAACACTTGTCATATAAGAAATAAGGCCAAGCAAAAACTTTATTCTGAATTAGGTAAAATATATAAAATAAAAAAAAAAAGATTTGATACACATAAAAATACAATAATTATTGTTGCAGGTTGCGTGGCACAGGCTGAAGGTGAAGAAATATTCAAAAGAGCTCCTTATGTTGATATTGTAGTTGGAAGCCAGTCTTATCAAAAATTAGCTTACTTAATAAAAAAATTACAAAACAAAAATAAATTTCTAGAACTTGATTTTGAACCAAAATCTAAATTTGACGGTATTCCAAAAAAAAATTATGTAAATGAAATTTCAAGCTATTTAACAATACAAGAAGGATGTAATAAATTTTGTAAATTTTGCGTTGTTCCATACACCAGAGGGCCAGAATATTCAAGAACTGTAGAAGAAATTATCACTGAGGCTGAGTTATTAGTAAAAAACGGTACTAAAGAAATAATACTACTTGGACAAAATGTTAATGCATATCATGGATTAGATTGTAAGAATAAAGAATATAATCTTGGAAAACTAATTTTTTCGTTGGAGAAGATAAGAGATTTAAAAAGAATAAGGTATATGACTGCACATCCAAAAGATATGCATGAAGATTTATTTAAAGCACATAGAGATGTCAAAAAATTAATGCCTTTTCTTCATCTTCCCATTCAATCAGGATCAAATAAAATTTTAAAAAGTATGAATAGAAATTATACAATTAAAGATTATTTGAAAATAATAGAGAAAATAAAAAAATATAGAAAAGATATTGTATTTTCTTCTGATTTTATTGTTGGATATCCTGGGGAAACAAAAAAAGATTTTCAAAAAACTCTCGACATTATAGATGAAGTAAAGTACGTACAATCTTTTTCTTTTATTTATAGTCCTCGACCTGGAACTACAGCATATAATTTAAAGGATGATACTAGCAATGAAGAAAAGAAAGAAAGATTATCAATTTTACAAGAAAAACTAAGATTTTATCAGGAAAGTTTTAATAAAAATTTCATAAAAAAATCACTAAATGTATTATTTAGTAACTCTATAAATAAAGAAAAAAGGCAATCGTTGGGATATTCACAATACATGCAGTTGGTAAGAATAAATAATAAAACAAATTTAAATGGAAAAGTTCAAAATATAAAAATTAAAAAAAGTTTTTATAAAAGTTTAGAAGCAACCTCAATAAATTAAAAATTTTATTTATATTTGAGCAAAGTTTTGGAAAAAAATATAATAGAGTTTGAAGATAACAACATTTTAAGAATTATGCTTGGAGTTTTCCATAAAAATCTAGAAATTATAGAAAAAAAATTAAATGTTACTTTATCACCTAGAGGTAATATCATTTCGATAAACGGTAATGTAAAAAATATTTTAATTACAAAAAATACTCTCAACAAACTATATGAAAGAGCAAAAGTTTCTGAAATAATTGAAAAAAGTGATGTAGAATCAATAATTCAGAATATGTTAGAAAATAAAAAAAAAAATAGTCTATTTAATAACTCAATAAAAACACCAAAAAAAGAAATATGGGCTCGCACAAAAGGACAGGCAAAGCTTTTCAAAGAAATATTAAAAAAAGAAATTTTATTTGTTATTGGTCCGGCAGGGACAGGCAAAACTTTTATAGCTGTAAGTCACGCGGTTTCATTACTTTCATCAGGACTTGTAGATAAAATAATTATTTCAAGGCCCGCTGTGGAGGCAGGAGAAAAACTTGGATTTTTACCTGGTGATTTAAAAGAAAAAATCGATCCTTATTTAAGACCAATATACGATTGCCTTGATGAAAATTTATCTAAAGAAAAAGTTATAAAATTAATAGATAGCCAAAAAATCGAAATAGCCCCTATTGCTTATTTGAGAGGTAGAACATTAAATAATTCTTATATCATTCTAGATGAAGCTCAAAATACTTCTCCCATACAAATGAAAATGTTTTTAACTAGATTAGGTGAAAATTCTAAAATGGTAATAACTGGAGATGTAACACAAATTGATTTACCTCTTAATAACAAAAGTGGTTTAGTAGATGCAGTTAATAATTTAAAAAAAGTAAAAGATATATCTTTTGTAAATTTGACAGATAAAGATGTAGTAAGACATCCACTAGTTCAAAAAATTATTAAAGCATATGAAAAATGAGATCTAATAGTAAGATAAATATTTTTCTTAAAAATAAGAAATGGTTAGATAAGAAATCTTTTAATACACAAAAAAATATTAATAATTTTGTTATTCATTCTTCAAAAATAACATTAAATGAGTGTTTTTTATTACCAAAATTTAAAAAGTTAAAAAAATTGAAAATAAAGATCAATTTTATTCTTGCTGATGATAAATTTTTAGAAAAATTAAATACATTTTTCTTAAATAAAAAAAAACCTACAAATGTTTTATCATTTCCTAATGAAAATTTTTCAAAAAATCATGATGGTTTCTTGGGTGAAGTTTTTTTATCTTATGAAACTTGTAAAAAGGAAGCAAAAAAATTTAAAATTAATTTTAAAGATAGAATTGGTCATCTTGTTGTACACGGAATTTTACATTTATTAGGATATGATCATAAAACAAAAGTTGCTGAAAAAAAAATGGTTAGAATGGAATCAAAAATATTAAATCTGCAAGGAATTAATTATTATTAATTTTTTTTTAATTTATTTAATTGAAAAATACAATAATTAATAAATTTAAATCTCTTTTAGGTAAAAAAAGAAATCTAAAAAGTCAAAATAAATTAGAAACATTATTAAGTGAAAGATTAAAAAAAGAAAGGCCAATAAAAATAAATGAAGAAAAAATTATTTCAAATGTTTTTGAACTACCAGAAAAATTAGTTGAAGATATAATGATACCTAGAACAGATATGATATCTGTTGATGCAAATTATAATATCAATAAACTTATCAAATTAATTGATAGAACTAGTCACTCAAGATACCCAGTTTTTGAAAAAAGTAGAGATAATATTATAGGCATGATTCATATTAAAGATGTTATTTCTTGCTGGGAAAATAAAAGAATAAGTAATATTAAAAAATTAGTTAGAAAAGTTTTATTTGCCCCACATACAATGAATGTATTAGATTTATTATTAAAAATGCGTACTTCTCACGTACATATGGCAATTATTGTTGATGAACATGGAGGGGTAGATGGTCTTGTTACAATTGAAGATCTAGTTGAAGAAATTGTTGGAGAAATTAAAGATGAACACGAGGTTCAAAAAGAAAGCAAAAATTTCAATGAAGAATTAAAATCAGATGATGGAAGTATTATAATAAGTTCGAGAATGCTTATAAAAGAATTTGAAGAAAAATATGGAAATATTTTTTCTGATAAAGAAGATTTAAGTGATATTGATACTATGGGAGGGTTAGCCTTTCATATTTTTGGAAGAGTTCCGCTAAAAGGCGAGGTAATAAAACATTCGAGTGGGTGTGAGTTTGAAATTTTAGAGGTGGATTCTAGAAGAATTAGAAAAATATTAATTAGAAATCATACTTTTAAGTAATATAACTCTGACAATTATGATAAAAAAATTTTTTTTTGTTAAAGATAAAAAAAATGATTTAAATTATTTGTACTCCTTTTTTTTTGGAACTTTATTAGTTACTTGTTTCCCCCCATTTAATTTTTGGCCTCTACTTTTTCCATCCATAACATATATTTTTTTGCAAAGTTATTATGCAGACTCAACAAAAAAAGCTTTTTTGATTGGTTTTTATTTTGGCCTTGGATTTTTTTTATTTAGTCTTTATTGGATTTTTAATTCTTTTTTAGTTAGATCGGGAATTTTTCCATATATTTTACCTTTTTGTCTTTTTATTTTTTCATGTTTACTTTCTATTTTTATTGGTTTCATAACTTTTTTAAACTTAAAATTTAAAACAAAGTTACACATCAGTATAATTTTTTTTTCAATTTTTTGGACGTTAAGTGAAATTTTAAAAGGTTACTTATTTACCGGATTTCCATGGAACTTAATAGCTCATACATTTTCGAACTTTGATATTTTAATACAAGTATGTTCTTTAATTGGAGTATATGGACTTACTTTCATAATTATTTATGTAGTTTTAGCCATAAGCATATTTTTTATGAATTTTAAAGAAAAAAACTATTCTTCGATTACAATTTCAATTCTAATTTTTGTTTTGGTTTATACGTATGGAAAAAATAAACTTAATGACGCAGATTTAGATTATTATGATTCTTATATATTTAGAGTTGTTCAACCTAACATTAGTCAAAAAAATAAATTAAATTTTGATAAATTAGAAGAAAACTATAAAAAATTAATAGATTTAAGTTTTACTAATAAAATGGGAGCTTTAAATATCTCTGAGAAATTAGTAATACTATGGCCCGAAACAGCTATACTAGATTCGAAGCATTTAAATTCTTACCCTATTTTTAATAAATTGAAAAATAATTTAAAAGATGATGAATATATTATTTCTGGAATTTTTAGAAAAGAAAAAAAAAATAATTTCTATAACAGTTTATCAATTATAAATAGTGATTTATCTTTAAATTATGTATATGATAAAATTCATTTAGTTCCTTTCGGAGAATATACACCATTTTCTAAATTACTTAAAATTGTTGGTTTGAATTTTTTTGGATTAAAAAAGGGTTCAAAAAATCAAGAAATAATTCAACATAAAAGTTTACCAAAATTTACACCTTTAATTTGTTATGAGTCTATATTTTCGGGAAAGTTTATAAAAAATAATTCTAATTTTTTGATTAATTTTACAAATGATGCATGGTTTGGAGATACTATAGGACCACATCAACATTTTATTAATTCTAGGTTTAGAGCTATTGAAGAAGGAAAACATATGATAAGAGTTGCTAATACAGGAATTTCAGCTTCGATAGATCCATATGGAAAAATATTAGAATCATTATCGTTAAATTCTTCAGGATATTTTGATACTAAAATTTATTTTAAAAAAAATAATAATAAAACTTATAAAACAATATTTGCTAAGTATGAAAATAATTTAATTATTAGTTTATTAGCAATTTTATTTTTTTTGTTTAGTATCTTAAAATATAGAAATGAACAAAGAGAAAAATAACTAAATTGACAAAATATACATTTACAAGTGAGTCGGTATCAGAAGGTCATCCCGATAAAGTTTGTGATATTATTTCAGATAATATTGTTGATCTTTTTTTAGAAAAAGATCCAGATTCAAGGGTTGCAGCTGAAACAATGGTAACAACTAATAAGGTTGTAATAAGTGGAGAAGTAAAGGGACCAAATGTATTCAAAGATACACCTATTGATGATTTAGTTAGAAATACAATAAAAAAAATTGGATACGATCAAAAAGGATTTGATTGGAAAAATGTATCTATTGAAAATAATCTCCACGAGCAATCAAAAGATATTGCCATTGGAGTAGATAAAAAAGATGAAAAAGAACAAGGAGCAGGAGATCAAGGAATTATGTTTGGTTTTGCTTGTAAAGAAACAGAACAACTTATGCCTGCACCAATTTATTATTCTCATTTAATATTGGAATCACTTGCTGAAGCAAGACATAATGGTGAAAAACTTTTATTACCAGATTCAAAAAGCCAAGTAAGTTTAGATTATGAAAATGGTGTTCCGTGTAAAGCAAGCGCAATTGTTGTATCTACACAACACGATCCAAGTGTATCTCAAAAAGAAATTAAAGAAATTGTTAGACCTCATGTAATTAAGTCACTTCCTGATGGCTGGATGTGCGAAGAAGAAAATTTTTTTGTAAACCCAACTGGAAGATTTGTTATTGGTGGACCTGTAGGAGATTGTGGGCTAACTGGAAGAAAAATTATAGTAGATACATATGGAGGAGCAGCACCACATGGTGGAGGAGCATTTTCTGGAAAAGATCCTAGTAAAGTAGACAGATCAGGAGCTTATGCAGCAAGATATCTAGCAAAGAATATCGTTGCAGCAAATCTTGCTGAAAAATGCACTATTCAACTCTCTTATGCTATTGGGATTTCAAAACCAATATCTATTTATATTAATACGCACGGTGATACTAAAATACAGGGAAATGAAATATCAGAAAAGATTTCTAAAATTATGGATTTATCTCCTTATGGGATAAAAGAAAAATTATCTTTGAATAGACCGATATATAGTAAAACAGCTGCTTACGGACATTTTGGTAGAAAGTCAAATAGCAATGGCGAATTTCCATGGGAAGAATTGGATTTAGTAAAGTCTCTAAAAAGTATTTTTGAATAAAACTAAAACTATATTAAAACCTTTATTTTATAGAAGGAAACCTAGGCGCTCCTTAAGTTTACTACAAAAAAATTTATTAAAGTTTAATTTAAAAAATTTTTTGTTTGATAAAAAAAAAATAAAAAAAAAAAAGAAATTTTTAGAGATTGGTTTTGGTTATGGAGAAAATATTATTAATCTAGCAAAAAAAAATCCTAAAAAAGTAATAATTGGATGTGAGGTTTATGAACCAGGAATAACAAACTTATTAAAAAATATTGAAAAAGAAAATTTAAAAAATATTTTAATTTTTCCAAAAAATATTTTTATTTTACTAAATAAATTAGAACAAAATTCTATTGAAAAAATATTTATACTTTATCCCGATCCATGGCCAAAAAAAAAACATTACAAAAGAAGATTAATAACAAAAGTTTTTGTTAATAAAATTTCTCAAATTTTGAAAAAAAAAGGAATTATTCATATTTTTACAGATTCTGAAGATTATTTAAAAAAGATTTTAGCAGAGTTATTATCTAAGAAAAAATTTTTATGGATGGATAAAAAAATCGAAAAATGCAATAAACGTCCAAATGAGTTAATCAAAAGTAAATATGAAAAGAAAGCAGACATAAAGGGTAATAAAAAATATTACTTAAAATTTAAAAAAATATGTTGAACAATAAGTGTCAACATATTAGATTATAGGTTATATATTCATTATTATTTTAAATGGGCTTTGAGCCCATTTTTTTTTGGTTTTAAAAATGTTATTAGAAAATATGGAATTAGTTCAAACTGCTGAAAGTATAGCTGAAGAAAAAGGCATAGAAAAAGAATTAGTTTTTGATGCTATCGAAAAAGCTATATCAAAAGCAGGTAAGGTTAAATATGGAAATGATTATGATATTAGAGGAAACATAGATAGGAAGACCGGCAAAATAAGTTTGTCTAGATATTTAGAAGTAAAAAAAGATGTAGAAGACAATCTAATAGAAATAAGTTTAAAAGATGCGAAAAAAAAACAAAAAGATATAAAGCTTGGAGAGTTCATTATAGAAAAATTACCTGATATAGATATTGGTAGAATATCTGCACAAATAGCTAAACAAGTTTTAGTACAGAATATAAAGGAAGCTGAATCAGTTAAAAATTATGAATTATATAAAGATAAAGTTGGCGATACTATCAGCGGAATTGTAAAAAGAATGGAGTTTGGCAACATAGTTATTGATTTAGGTAATGCTGAAGGTGTAATAAAAAAAGATGAGATGATACCTCGTGAAAATTTAAGAAGAGGCGATAGAGTTAAAACTTATTTATATAATGTAAGTCAAGATACAAAAGGACCACAAATATTTTTATCTAGAACCCATCCTCAGTTTTTAGCAAATTTATTTAAACAAGAAGTCCCTGAAATAAGTGATGGTGTCATCGAAGTAAAGTCTGTTGCAAGAGACCCAGGTTCAAGAGCAAAAATAGCGGTATATTCATCAGATAATACAATTGATCCTGTAGGAGCATGTGTAGGTATGAGAGGTTCGAGAGTACAAGCAGTTGTAACAGAGTTGCAAGGTGAAAAAATAGATATTGTCACATGGTCAGAAGATAAAGCTACTTATATAGTTAACTCCCTAGCTCCTGCACAAATTAGCAAAGTTATTTTCGAAGAAGGATCTGATAAAATTAAAGTAATTATTCCAGAGGATCAGTTAAGTTTAGCAATTGGTAGAAAAGGACAAAATGTAAGACTTGCTTCAATATTAACAAATTGCGAAATAGATATAATTGACGAAAAAGATGAAAAAAATAAAAGAAATGAAGAAATAAAAAAGATTTCCGAAACTTTTATGAAAGATCTAGATGTTGATGAGGTAATAGCACACTTATTAGCAACTGAAGGTTTTTCTTCAATTAAAGAAATTAGTGAATCTGTGGATACTGATTTTAAGGCTATAGAAGGTTTTGATGAAAATTTGATAAAAGATCTTAAAGATAGAGCAAAACAAAATATAGAAAAACAAGATATTGAATTAGAGAAAAAAAAAGAAGAATTAAATATTTCTAAGGATTTAGAAAATATAAAAAAATTTACTTTAAGTGATTTAATAAAGCTTGGGGAAAATAATATTAAAAAATTAGATGATTTAGCGGACTTATCAAGCGATGAGCTAATTGAAATTTTTGATAATAAGGATTTTAAAAAAATTGATGCCGATGAAATAATTATGTTGGCAAGAGAAAGTTGGTTTAAAGAAGAAAAAAAAAAATAAATAATTAAGAGATAATTTTATGAATGATAAAAATAGAGAAACTAGTACGATTAAGCAAACATTTTCTTATGGTAAATCTAAAACTGTTACCGTTGAAGTGGTAAAAAAAAAAGAACAAAACAAAGAAAAAAATATTCATAGTAATCAAGAAAAAAAAAAGACTAAAGTTTCAGCTCAACCAAGAAAAAAATTAACTATTAATAAAAGATTTCACCCGTCTTTTAAAAAGAAAATTTTTGAAAATAAAGTACAAAAAGCAGGAAGTGATATAAAAAATGAAAGTCAAGATCAGAAAAAAATTACTAAGGAAGTTAAAATTCCTGAAATAATATCAGTTCAAGAACTAGCAAAAAGAATGGCTGAAAAATCTTCTGATGTTATGAAAGCTTTAATGAAAAACGGAGTTATGGTTACAATTAATCAGAACATAGATGCAGATACTGCTGAAATTATAGCAGGTGAATTTGGACACAAAGTTAATAGAGTTGATGATCTTGATTTAGAAGTAAATTTAAAAAAAAATATCGACAAAAAAGAAGATTTAGTTGAAAGGGCTCCAATAGTAACAATTATGGGCCATGTAGATCATGGTAAAACTACTTTATTAGATGCTTTTCGTTCAAGCAGTATTGTTTCTAAAGAACATGGAGGTATAACACAACACATAGGAGCCTATAGAATTATGACCAAATCAAAAAAATTTATAACTTTTTTTGATACCCCAGGACACGAAGCGTTTACTGCTATGAGAGCAAGAGGAGCGAAAGTTACTGATATAGTTGTTTTAGTAGTTGCAGCTGATGATGGAGTTAAAGAAACAACTATTGAAGCAATAAATCACGCAAAAGCCGCTAAAGTTCCTATTATTGTTTGCATAAATAAAATCGATTTGAATGAAGCGAATCCCCAAAATGTAAAAAATCAATTAATGGAACATGAAATAATTTCTGAAGAAATGGGAGGAAAAAATTTATTTGTTGAAGTATCAGCAAAATCGAAAACAAATTTAGAAAAACTTGAAGAAACTATTTTATTACAAGCTGAAATTTTAAATTTACAAGCAAACCCAGCAAAGAAAGCAGCTGGAATTATTGTTGAATCTAAAGTACAACAAGGAAAAGGTTCTACCGCAACAGTATTGATACAAGAAGGATCTTTGAAAGTCGGAGATATATTTGTTGCAGGACCATCCTATGGAAAAATCAGAGCAATGTCAGATGATCTTGGAAAAAAAATAGTTGAAGCAAAACCAGCTGTTCCTGTAGAAATAATAGGAATAACAGGAATACCGATTGCAGGAGATGAATTTAATGTAGTAGAAAATGATGCCAAAGCTAAAGAAATTGCAAGTTATAGATTACATAGATCAAAAATTAGAGAAACTGAACCATTAACTAAGGAAAGTTTAGAAAAACAATTAAGTGATAAAAGTAATATAAAAATAAAAGAACTAGGCTTAATTCTAAAATCAGATGTTCAAGGCTCTCTAGAAGCAATAATTAACGGTTTAGAAAAATTTAAAAATGATGAAATTAAAATAAAAATTATACATAAAGGCGTTGGTGAAATAAATCAATCTGATGTTGCTTTGGCTGTAGCCTCGGAAAGTTCTGTTATAACTGTTGGTTTTAATGTAAAACCAAATAATTTAGCCAGAGATTTGGCAAAACGAGATAAAATTGACATACAATTTTTTACGGTTATTTATGAATTGCTTGATTATATAAAGGATAGTATGAGCGGTCTTTTAGTTCCTGATAAAAAAGAAGTTCTTAATGGAAAAGCAAAAATTAAAGAAATATTTAAAATGTCTAAAATAGGAAAAATTGCTGGATGCGAAGTTATTGAAGGTAAAATTGAAAAAAGTGCAAAAATCCGATTACTTAGAGATAATAAAGTAATTTATGATGGAAAATTAAATAGTCTAAAAAAATTCAAAGAAGAAGCGTCAGAAGTTAAAGAAGGTAGTGATTGTGGAATGGTTTTAGAGAATTTTCAAGATATTAAACAAAATGATATTCTCGAGTCCTATATAATTGAAGAACAAAAAAGAAGTTTATAAATCATATTAGCTTAAGTTAATGAAAAACAGTATTAAATCACAAAGACAATTAAGAGTTGGCCAACAATTAAAACACATAATTTCTGAAGTTATTACATTAGGAGATTTTCAAAATGAAAAAATTAGGGGAGTTTCAATTACTGTTACAGAAGTAAATATAAGTCCTGATTTAAAAAAAGCTAATATTTTTGTTATTTCAAGAAATAGCAATAAAAGTTTTATTAAATATTTAAACGATGAAAATTTTATTTTTAAAAAAAGAATTGCTGAAAAACTTAAATTGAGATTCGTTCCTCAATTAAATTTTAGACTTGATAGCACTTTCGAGTATGCAAATAAAATTGAAAAAATTTTAAAAGAACCAAAAGTTCAA
Organism: Pelagibacteraceae bacterium; assembly: GCA_002720895.1. Taxonomy (GTDB): domain Bacteria; phylum Pseudomonadota; class Alphaproteobacteria; genus CAYOOR01. Next base: position 3,036 of record PBIP01000018.1, on the reverse strand, counting down.
AAAGATTTGTAATTATGAATAACATAAAAAATAATTTGGATGGATGGCTAGTTATTAATAAAGAATTGGGTATGACATCTTCACAAGTCGTTAATATTGTCAAAAAAACTTTAAATGTAAAAAAAGTTGGACATGCAGGAACATTAGATCCTTTAGCAACAGGCGTGTTGGCACTTGCGGTAGGCAAAGCTACAAAATCTGTAAAATATATAATGGATGGTTTAAAAAAGTATAGTTTTACAATTAAATGGGGAATTTCAACAGATACTCAAGATGCAGAAGGTAAAATTATATCATTCTCAAAGAAAAAACCTAATATAACTAACTTGAATTCTCTTTTAAAAAAATTAACTGGTGAAATAAATCAGGTGCCACCAAAGTTTTCTGCAATAAAAGTTGGCGGGAAACGGGCATATAAATTAGCAAGAAGTGGAGAAAAATTTAATTTAAAATCTAGAAAAGTCTTTTTAAAAAAAATTAGAATAATTAATAATAATATAAAAAAAGAGCTTATTTGTACGAAATTCGAAATTGAGTGTGGCAAAGGGTTTTATGTAAGAAGTTTAGTTAGAGACATATGTAAAAAACTAAATGTAGATGGCCATGTAATCGAGTTAAAAAGAATAGAATCTGCCCCATTCAACTTAAAAAGTTCAATTACTGTCAAAGATTTTGTAAGATTATATAAAAAGAATGATTGGAAAAATTTTTTTTTACCTATATATTCTGTTTTAAATAAAATTAAATATGTTGGAAAATAGTTTAACCAAAGATAAGATTATTAATGAGTTTCAGAAAAAAGCTAAAGATACAGGATCTTCTGAAGTTCAAATTGCTTTGTTGACAAAAAGAATAAACTCATTAACTGAACACTTTAAGAATAATAAAAAAGATAATCATTCTAGAGAGGGAATGATTAAATTAATCAGTAGAAGAAGAAGATTGTTAGGATATTTAAAAAAAAGGGATTTAAAAAGGTACGAGGAAATAATAAAAAAACTCAACTTACGAAAATAAATTAGTGTTTAAAATCATAAAAAAAGAAATTAATTGGGGTGGAAAAAAATTAACTCTAGAAACTGGTAGAATAGCCAGGCAGGCTAGCGGTGCAGTTTTAGCTACATATGGAGAGACAACAGTTCTTTGCACAGTTGTTGCTTCAAATGAAGCGAAGGAAGGTGTAGATTTTTTACCTTTAACTGTTAGTTATCAAGAAAAAACTTTTGCGGCTGGTAAAATTCCAGGAGGTTTTTTTAAAAGGGAGGCTAAGCCTTCAGATAAAGAAACACTAATTTCGAGATTAATAGATAGACCAATAAGACCATTATTTCCAGATAATTATTTCAACGAAACACAAGTTATATGTACTTTATTAAATTTAGATAAAGATACTAGCCCAGATGTCGTTGCATTTATAGGAGCATCAGCAGCTTTGGCTATATCTGGCGCGCCAATGCAAGCAACAGTCGGTGCAGCAAAAGTTGGTTATATTGATAAAAAATTTGTTTTAAATCCATCTAATTCACAACTTGAAAATTCTGATTTAGAGCTTGTGGTTGCAGGTACTAAAGAAGGAGTTTTAATGGTTGAATCAGAAGTAAAGGAATTACCAGAAAAAACAATGTTAGATGCTGTTATGTTTGCACATAAAGAATTTCAAGATGTAATTAAATTTATTGAAACTTTTGCAAAAGAAAATGAAATAATCAAAATTGAATATGAAAATGAAAATATAGATAAAATTTTAAAAGATTTAAAACAAAAAATTGAAAAAGGATATCTATCAGATTTTACCAAAGCTTATAAAGAAAAAGATAAATCTACCAGATCTAATTTATTGTCTGACATTAGACAAAAAATATTAGAAGAATTTTTTTCAGAAGATAATGAAGAAATTACAGAAAACTTAGTTTCTTCAGCTATTAAAAAAGTTGAAAAGGAATTAGTAAGATCAAATATTTTAAAATCAGGTAAAAGAATTGATGGAAGAGACACCAAAACAGTTAGGCCAATAATTGCAGAAGTCGGAGTTCTTTCAAGAGTTCATGGAAGTTCACTTTTTACTAGAGGCGAAACACAAGCACTTGTTGTTACAACTTTAGGTACTAGTTTAGACGAACAAATAATTGATGATTTAGAAGGTGAATTTAAAGAAAATTTTATGTTACATTATAATTTTCCACCATATTCTGTTGGAGAAGCCAATATGTTAAGACCGCCTGGAAGAAGAGAAATTGGGCATGGAAAACTTGCTTGGAGAGCAATTAAGCCTTTAATGCCAATTAAAGATAAATTTCCATATACGATTAGAGTTGTGTCGGAAATAACTGAATCTAATGGTTCATCTTCTATGGCAACAGTTTGTGGAACTTCATTATCTTTAATGGATGCGGGTGTTCCATTAGCAAAACCTATAGCAGGAATTGCAATGGGGTTAATTAAAGAAGATAAAGATTTTGCTGTACTTACTGATATTTTAGGCGATGAAGATCATTTAGGAGATATGGATTTTAAAGTTGCGGGAACAAAAGATGGAATTACAGCATTACAAATGGATATAAAAATTACAAGTATTACAAAAGAAATAATGGAAAAAGCATTATCTCAAGCTTTAGATGGGAGAATTAAAATTCTATCAGAAATGGATAAAGCAATTACTTCTTCAAGAAAAGAATTAAATAGCAATGCTCCACAAATTACCACTATAAAGATTGATCCAGCGAAAATTAAGGATGTGATTGGATCTGGTGGAAAAGTCATTAAATCAATAACTGAAGAAACTGGTGCAAAAATTGATATAGAAGATGATGGTACTATCAAGATTGCATCAACAGATTCAGAAGGTGGAAAATTAGCATTAGAAAAAATTGAAAATATTACTGCAGAACCAGAATTAAATGAAATATATAGTGGTACTGTTGTAAAAACAATGGATTTTGGAGCTTTTGTTAATTTTATGGGATCAAAAGATGGTTTGGTTCATATTTCAGAATTAGCTGATAGAAGAGTAGGAAAAACTACAGATGTTGTAAAAGT
>PBIP01000017.1 GCA_002720895.1 Pelagibacteraceae bacterium | reverse complement strand
TTAGCAAGTCCTGAATTAGCACTTGCACCAGTAGCAATAGCAATTGCTGAAGAAGCTAATAAAGCAACTTTAAGTGATTTTTTCATATATAAGATTCCTCCCGAATATGAAAATGTATATACAAATAACTAGCACATAATGACGCTAGCCATATATTAAGTTACTTACTAAGCTAGTTAAGTCAATAACTTTTTGCCATATTTTTGCCATATTTAAGTCTCAAAAATGTCACATTTACGAATATACTTAAAAAATATAACAAAAACAGTGTTTTATATAATACTTTCATCAACATAATTATCCACATTGCAGTTATTGATTATCGAATAGCAGTTATTGATTATCGAATAAAAGAGATATATTATTTTATCAAAGTAATGAAAAAAAAAGTTCCAAAAATTTTAAATTTTTTATTAATAATTTTTTGTTTTTTTACATCTGAATTAGCTAAAAATATTTCAGCTAACACTATGCCAAAAGAATGGGAGGTGCATTCTGAAGAAATAAACATTTTAAGTATTGAAGAGGTCATAGAAATTGTTAATACAAAAAGCGCTTTAATGATTGATTCATATATAAAAAATGAAAAACCTGAAATACTTGATGCAAAAAAATGGTTTCCACCAAAACGCTATTCCATTCCGGGATCCATTTGGTTGCCAAACATAGGAAGAGAAACATTAACTATTGATCAAAGAAAGTATTTAGAAACAAGTTTAGAAAAAATAACTAAAAACAATAAAAGTAAAGAAATAGTTTTTTTTTGCAGAAGAGGCTACTATTCAAAAATTGCTGCTGAACGAGCTGTAAAATTAGGTTACAAAAATGTTTCTATGTTTCCCGGAACAGATCTTTGGGAAGATGGTGGACAAAGATTAGTTATTCTTAAAGAGCTATCTTTTAATTAAAAAATAAAATGTTTTATAAAATCATTATAAAAAGCACTTTATTTTTTTTTATTCTTCTACTTAATTTGAATGCTAATGAAATAAAATCTTTGAAATTAGAAGAAATTGCAGATGGAATTTATGTACATATTGGAAAACACGAAAATTTTTATGAAGAAGAAAATATTGGGGATATTGCAAATATAGGTTTTATAATTGGTGATGATTCAATAGCCGTAATAGATACAGGTGGCTCCCATCAAATTGGGGAAGCTCTAAGACTTGCAATAAAAAAAATTTCTAAAAAACCTATAAAATATGTAATTAACACTCATGGTCATCAGGATCATATTTTTGGAAATACAGCATTTGTTTCAGAAGGTGCAACTATCTACGGACATTATAATTTAAAAAAGTTTCTTAAAGAAAGAGGTTCGCAATATGTTAGGCAAATCACCGAAGCAGGTGACAAAGTAAAAGGTACTAGTATTATTTTTCCTCATAAGATTATTGCAACAACATCATCAGACGAGACAAAAAAAATTTCTGATGAAATAACAATTGATTTAGGAAATAGAAAATTATTATTAACTTCTCATCCTACTTCTCACACATATGCTGATGCAACAGTTTATGATTTTAAGACTAAAACATTTTTTGTTGGAGATTTAGTACAAGATGAAAGAACACCAACAATGGATGGACTAACAAAAGAATGGATAAAATTATTATCTAAAATAGATAAGGTTGATTATAAAATTATGGTACCAGGGCATGGAAATATACAAACAGATAATTCAGCTTTAAAAAAAACTCAAAAATATTTACAAGTTTTATATGATGATGTAATTGACGCATTAAAAAAAGATATATCTGCGGAAAAAGTTATAGAAATAGCTGCGGAATCAGAAAAAAATAATTGGATTTTATTTGATAGAGTAAATCCTGGAAATGTTGTCAGAACATTCATGAGATACGAGTGGGAATACTAAATTTTTGTTTAATTAATTATAATTTTGTTTATATAATATAATGATATGTATCGTTTAGTAATATTTTTAATTTTATTATTTTCTACTACAGGAGCATTTGCTGAATCATCTGCTGACACAGCATATTGTTCTAAAAGTGAAGAATGTAGGGAACAAAGATGGTTAGAATTAAAAGAATCAGTATTTGGAGATAAAGAAATAAAAAGTGGAGATGGCGTAATTGAGTTGAATACACCAAAAAGAGCTCCCGATGGAGCATTTGTTCCTCTAAATTTTAAAACAGTAGAATTAAAAAATGATCATGTATCTAAAATTCATTTGGTAATAGATATGAATCCTTCGCCTTACTCAGGAGCTTTTACTTTTACTAATAAAATAAACAAAATAGATTTATCAACTAGAATTAGATTAGACGCATATTCACATGTAAGAGTCATTGCTGAAACAGAAAAAGGAGATTATTTTATGGCAGCTAACTTTGTCAAAGCTTCTGGCGGATGTGCTGCGCCTCCATTAGGAGATATGGCATCTATGATTGCAAATGCTGGAAAAATGAAAGTTAAATTAAAAAATAATGAAGACAATATTGTCAATGCAAAAATAATGATCCAACATCCACAATTTAATGGGCTGCAAACAAATCCAGTAACAACTGCAATGATCGAGGCTTTTTACATAGAAAAAATTAATGTTGCATACAACGGAGAAGCAATAATGAATTTAGTATCTGATATTTCTATAAGTCAAGATCCAACATTTAGATTTAATTTTCCAACTAACGAAGGCGGTAAACTAGAAATTACTGCAAAAGATACAGATGGTAAGGAATATAAATTTAGTAAAGAATATGCATACAAAGATAATCAATTAATTGAAATAGCGTCAAAATAAAAATTCCATATATATATGAAAAAAGCCCTTGAGATAAGGGCTTTTTTTTTTACAGGGAGAAGGGGAGGATAAAATTTTTTACTCTTTACAACTAATAATATAGATCCCATATAGTAATTAATGAAATTTATTATAATAATGAGTATCATTTAGTATATGAATAATGAATATTGCGTTAGTTGACCTTAATTTATTAATTGTTTTTGATGCAGTAATGCGTGAACAACATGTTACTAAAGCAGCAAAAAGAATAGGTATGACACAACCTGCTGTAAGCAATGCTTTAAATAGATTAAGATATATAGCAAAAGATGATTTGTTTATACGTTCTCACGATGGGGTTATTCCAACTGCCAGAGCAATTGAACTTGGCCCTCCTATCAGACAAGCAATAAGTCTGGTCGAAAATGCTTTTGACCCTACAACTTTTGATCCTAAGAACTCTAATGATACTTTTAACATTGCAATATCAAATTACACAGCTTCCATACTTTTTCCTAAATTAGCTGAGATTTTAGAAAAAGAAGCACCCAATATTGATGTTAGATCTAAACAACTTGGTGATGTAGATTTATTAAAAGAATTAGAAGCTGCGAATATTGATTTTATAATTGCCGGGCAACAACTTGCGGAGCCTGAAAACTTTATATCAAGCCCATTATATGATGAAGATTTCGTTTGTGTTATGCGAAAAGGTCATCCTTTTGCAAAAAAATCAAAACTAACTTTAAAAGAGTTTGCGCAATCTAAACATTTAATGGTTGCAACAACAGGTAAAGCTTTTGGATTTGTTGATTATCTTTTAGAAACAAAAGGCTTAAAAAGAAGAGTTGCAATGACAGTTAATCAATTTTTAGTTGCTCCAGCTATAATTAGGCAATCAAATATGGTGTTAACGGTAAGTAGACGAGTTGCGGAAAAGTTTAGGCTTGATAGTGTAAAAGTGTTTCCTTTACCATTGCCAACTAATCCATTACGTTTAAAAATAATTTGGCATAAACGATCAGATGCAAATTCTGGTAATAAATGGATTCGTGAAAAAATTATAAATATCTGTAAAAATATATGATTAACGATTTTTTTTTAGCTTAAGAATCAAATAAAAAAGCAAAATATTGGGGAAAACTATGTTATGTATTTGATTATACATAATTATTTATCAACAACTGTTTTACTTTTAGCATGAAATATGTATTGACATTTACTAGGGAAAGGGGCTATAAGAGGGTTTATTTTATAATTTAACTTCTTTTTTGGAGATAAAATGGAAGAACTTAAATATGATTACACTCTTTTCGCAGGCGATGACGAGGGTGGCGATGATGCTGGCGGCGGAGACGACGCTGGTGGCGGTGATGATGCTGGCGGCGGAGACGACGCTGGTGGCGGTGAAGAAGGCGGAGAATAAATATTCTCTTCTATTCACTTGCTTTTAAAAGTAAGTTTTGAAAACGGGTTAAAATATCAAAAAATATTTTGCCCGTTTTCTTCTTCAACAAAGTTTTTAGACGTTTCACAAACAATCAATGAAAAATCAAAAAAAATACAAAAAAATTATCTATAGGATTTTAGTTAGCATGTTAATCTCAACATTAGGATTGTATGCCTTAATTCTTTCAGCTAAATATTTTGGAGCAACTTATAATATTTCAGATGGAGATTATTTTATTACTTGGTCACTACTATCAATTTTGGTATTAAATTCAATTAATCACGTATTTAAGAAATAATTGTTTATCCTATATTAGGATTTTTTTTCTTAGTAATCTCAACACATTTAGATCTAACAACAAAGTGAGGCGAGTTTATTCTTGCAGTTACCAATGTCTGAGAATTTTGACAATGTTTAAGACTGTAAGTTTGCTGTTCAACTTTTTTACAATTAATATCATTTTTAGGATCTTTTATTAATGCAGGTTCTCCAGAACAAACAAAAAAAACTAATAACCATTTCGGCGAAGTATCGATAGCTAAAAAAGAGAGCATAATTCTATAAAAACTTGTTAATTTTTTTTATAATTTTATCGTTATTTGTATCTGGACTGAAATGTGTTAAATATTTTCCTTTTTTATCCATTAAGTAAATAATTGTTGTATGGTCAACTGCGTAATCTCCATGGCTATGTTTATGATGATGATCTTTATGATTGTTTTCAGCCGGAATTATTTTTTTTGAGAAAATTTTAAATGTTTTTTTTACATTTTTTATTTCATCTGAACTTCCAGTTAAAGCAATTATTTTTGGATGAAAATTTTTAACATATTTTTCTAATTTTTTTACAGTATCTCTTTCTGGATCAACGGTTATAAAAATTGGAACTAATCGGTCTTTTTTATCAATTTTATCAACAATCAAGCCTATATCATTTAATGTGTTAGGACAAAAATCAGGACAATTAGTAAATCCAAAGAAAACAAGTCTAAAATATCCATTAAAACTTTTATTTGTTATTTTTTGTCCCAGATGATTTGTTAGTTCGTAACTTCCACCAATTTGAGTATTAGAATTATCATCTTTAGATTTGTAGAAGAATAGTAAAAATATAGCCAGAGCGGCTGTTAAAAATAAATATTTTGTTTTTAAAAACATTCCATTTCAGCTTCAGCTAATAAATTTTGCATATTGTTATAAATTTCTATTGCATTTGGGGTATTTCTAAACATTACACTTTTTTCACCATAGATTTGTCTTAAGCTCATTATAGTTTCAGCTTTAACATAATCTTCATACGACATTAGTTGATCAATATAATCAATACTACAAGAACATTTTGCTATGTAAGCCTGAGAGTCCTCATTTCCTTGCATACAAGCAAAAACATATTCTACCTTTTCAACAGTAGGAATACTTTCACTTGAATCTTCTAATTGTGATGTGCTTTCTTCTTTTTTTTCTTCACAACTAACAAATGATATAAATAAAAATATAATTAAATATTTGTATAAAGATTTGATCATAATAAAAAAATAAACTATTTTACAATTTTATCAAATATTAATGTTTCTTTCATTAATGGTTCGTCTTCTTTATCAGAAGGTATTAAAGTAGACACCTCATAAATCACACCAGGTACTTCATCACATAAAGTTATAAAATAGATTTTATTTGCATATTTTTTAAATTTCTTTGATTCATAATCATCTACATAAGGCTTAAGTTCTATAGTTTGTCCATCGAGTTTCTTGCCGTTCAAATCACATTTAGCAGGCTTAATACTAAATTTATATGGATCGCTCATTGCCCAAGTTATTCTTTTTCTAAAGTAAATCCAACTACCTTCTGTTAAACGTGACATAAGCTCAATATCGTGTTCCCAAAAAGCATGAAATATAGGGTTATTTGTTCTGTAATCAGCTGATTTAATATCTTTCTTATTATAACCACTAAAAAAATCGAATTTAATATTATGCACCCCTTTATCGTTTTTTTCAGGTATTATCATTACAACTCTGTCATTAAAACCTGGTTCTAATGTTCCTGTTTTTCTAAAAATATATTTTAGTTTTGTTGGTGTTTTTAAGTTCGAAAGATGGTCTTTTGTTACAAGTAACTTATGCACTTCAGTCAATTCATTACTTTTTAAATTTTTATTAAAAAAAGTAAAAAAAAGAAATATAAATACGAATATTTTTAATTTGCTTAAAAAAAACATTATTTTATTTAATATACAATTACATAAATAACTATTATTAAATAAAATAAAATAAAAATTATTCAATAGTAGAATCTTATTAATGATAAAAAAAAAAACATATTTTGTAATTGTTAAGAATTTAACTTTAAAAGCTTCTGTTGGAATATATCCAAAAGAAAAAAGAAAAAAACAAAAAGTTCGTTTTAATATTAAGATTATAGCTAAGGATAATATTCAACTAAATAATACTATTTCAGACTTTGTATCTTATGACGATATTATAAAGAATATAAAAAATATTATTAATAGTGGCCATATTCCTTTAGTTGAGACTTTAGCCAATAAAATTGCAATAAAATGTTTAAAAGATAAAAGAATATTAAAAATAGATATTATGATTGAAAAATTAGAACCTTTTAAAGAAGCTGAGAGTGTTGGGGTAAAAATAACTAGAAATAATTAATAATGATAAAAAATTCAAATAACAAAAGATTAGGTTGGGTTATAACTGGATCCGGACATTTTTTCGAAGAATGTTTAGACATTATGTCTGAATTGGGGGAATTTGATCTTTTTGTTAGTAAAGCAGCAGAAGAAGTTATAAGAATGTATAGAAAAAAAAACGCACAATTTCCAAAAGATACAAGAATTTTTAAAGATACAACGGCAAGTTCAGCTCCTGTCGGTTTTTTTTATAAGAATATTTATCATACATTGGTTGTTGCTCCTGCTACATCTAATACAATTGCTAAATTTGTTGCTGGTATTTCCGATAATCTTGCTACAAATATTTTTGCCCAAGCGGGTAAATGTAAAGTTCCTTGTATCGTTTTAGCGTGTGATACAGAACCTGAGCACGATACTAAAGCACCAAGTAAGATGGTTAAAGTATATCCAAGAAAAATTGATTTAGAGAATACTAAAAAATTAAAATCGTTCGAATTAACTACCGTTGTTAGCAGTGTAGAAGATCTAAAAAAAGTTCTTAAAAAAATCTAAATGTATAAAGAAGTAATATTATTTTTGACCGGAAAACTTGCTGAGAGGCAACTCACAAAAATTTTAGAAAATATGTCAATACCTTCTCCGTGTAAAAAACCACCAGAATGGAATTATAGAGTTAAACAATTAGGATTATCTGTAGCAGCGTTAATGACTGGGGATCTAATCTTGAGAAGATTGAAAGATATTAAAGGAATTAATAAAGTTATTTTACCTGGAAGAGTAAGAGTCGATATAAAAAAATTATCTAAAAGTTATGGCATTCCTTTTGAAAGAGGTCCTGAAGAACTTAGAGATATTCCTGAATTTTTTGGGAGATCTGAAAAAAAAAAAAAAACTTAATAAATATGATATTAAAATTTTTGCAGAAATTGTAGACGCTCCAAACATGACAGTTAATCAAATTCTCAAAAAAGCTTTGCATTTTAAAAAAGAAGGTGCAAATGTAATAGACCTTGGTTGTTTACCGGATACTAAATTTGAACATCTAGAACAGTCAGTAAAAATTCTCAAAAAAAATAATTTAAAAGTTTCAGTGGATTCTGCTGATACAAATGAGTTAATAAGAGGTGGAAAAGCAGGAGCCGATTACATTTTGAGTTTAAATGAAAATAATTTAGAAATTGCTGATAAAATTAACTCCATACCAGTAATAATACCTTCAAAATCTGGGGATTTAAAAAGTTTATATAGAGCAATAGAATTATTTAAAAAAAAAAACAAACCATTTCTTGCTGATAGTATTTTAGATCCAATAAATTATGGTTTTACGGAATCAATAAATAGATATACAGCTTTAAGAAAAAAATATCCAGAAATAGAAATATTAATGGGAACTGGAAATGTAACAGAGCTTACAGATGCTGATACCTCGGGAATGAATGCTTTACTAATTGGTATAGCTTCAGAATTAAATATAAATAATGTTTTAGTTGTACAAGTTAGCGACCATGCATTAAAAGTTGTTCAAGAAACTGATTTAGCGAGAAAAATTATGTATCAATCTAAAAAAGATAATTCTTTGCCTGTGGGTTATGATTCTGGTTTAATTTCATTACATGAAAAAAAACCTTATGATGATGAAAAAGAAATTAAAGAAACGTCAAAAATGATTAAAGATCCAAATTTTAGAATTCAGGTAAGCGATAAAGGAGTACATTTGTATAATAGGGATGGGCACTATATAGAAAAAGATCCATTTGAATTTTTCTCAAAAATTCGACTTGAAAATGACGGAGGACATGCTTTTTACATAGGTATAGAAACAGCTAGAGCGCAAACTGCATGGGAGTTGGGTAAAAAATATGTCCAAGACGAAGAATTAAATTGGGGGTGTGCTAGCAGGATAAAAAAATTTGTTGATATTACAAAGCTCAAGAAACCAGGCCCAACAATGAATGCTAGACAAAAAATGAAACATGACTTACGAAAAAAAAAGAAGAAAGTAAATTTTTAAAATGATAAGAGAGTCAATAGTAATAACAACAGATCTAAAAAATAAACCACATATTGTTCCAATGGGTATAATTTTTGAAAAAAAGAAAATTATTATATCTCCATTCGTTCCTTCTAAAACTTTTTTGAATTTAAAAATTAATCCTTATGCAGTAATTAATTTTACAGATGATGTTAATGTTTTTGTAGATGCTTTATTGGGAAAAAAAAATTTTAAAATTTATCCGACAAAAAGAATTAAAGGTTACTATTTAAAGAACACTCTTTCCTACCAAGAGGTGAAAGCAACTAGATTTATAAAAAATAAAATTAGACCTAAATTTGAATGTAAAATAATAAAAGAAACTTCAAATTTTCCATTCAAAGGTTTCAATAGAGCACAATTGTCAGTTATCGAAGCAGCAATTTTAGTTAGTAGAATAAATATTATTTCTAAAAAAAAAATAAAGAAAGAAATTAAATATTTAAAAATTGCAATTGATAAAACAGCAGGTAAAAATGAAAAAATTGCATGGAAAAAATTAATTAAAAAAATTAATGATTAAAAATGACTAATTTTTTAAATACAAAAATCTTAACTAGTATTAAATCTGTAAATGAAATAAATTTAGTTTTAAAAAAAAGAGTAGATATTATCGATTTTAAAGATCCATCTAAAGGAGCGTTAGGCGCAATTTCCATAAAAAAAATCTCTCTTTTCTTAAAACATCTACCTTCTAATCAATTAACTAGTGCCACAATTGGAGATATTTACGATATTAAAACAATAAAAAAAAAGGTTTTTGAATTATCAAAAACTAAAGTGGATTTTATAAAAATTGGATTTTTTTTTAATTTAAAAAAGATTAAAAGCCTTAAAAGTTTAAAAGATTCTGTAAAAAATAAAAAAATAATTGCCGTCTTGTTTGCTGATAATAAGCTAGATATCGGGGCTATAAAAGAAATAAAAAAAGCTAAATTTGACGGAATTCTCATTGATACAAAAAATAAAAAAAATGGGAATCTAATTAATTATCTCAATATAAAAGAAATAGAAAAGCTTATAGAAATTTCTAAAAAAGAAAATTTAAGCATAGGACTTGCTGGATCACTAAATATAAAAGATATTGATCCTTTAATAAAATTAAATCCTGATTATTTAGGTTTTAGAGGAGCTCTTTGTTTAAAGAAAAAAAGAAAAGATAACATTAATGAGAACTTATTAAGTAAAGTTGTTACAAAATTTAGATTATTTTCTTTTCAAGAAGCAGTATAAAACATTAGCTACTGAAATTGCTGATTCACAATTTATATCTTTATTTTTTTCTGCATAACTAACAACAGAAAAATATGTGAAATACTTTTTCTTATTAAAAGCTTTTTTTATCAAGAATTCTCCTATTCCTGATCCAATAATTGGTACGTTTTTTAAAAAGTTTTTTTTTTTTATTTTTTCTACAAATTTTTTTAAAATGTTTATCTGCTCATTTTCAATTTCATATGCAATTTTCTTCCATTTTAAAAACTCATTTTTTTTATAATCTTTACCAAATACCCTAGCAACCCTTCTTGCACTATTATGAATGTTTTTCGATTCATTATCTTGAGTTGGTAATAGATCAAATTTTTTTGGGATCTTATTTATGATCCTATAAACGTCACTTAAATTTGAAAAATTCTCATTTATTAGATTTTCATTTTTCTTTATTGCTGTAATCGGAGTTCTTAAAACCCCCATATAAATAAGTTCATTAAATTTTAATCTTTCATAATCATTTTTACCTTTGCAAATAATTTTTTTATTTTTTATTGGTATAATATCTGTAGTTGTTGATCCTATATCTACTAAAATGCAGTTAGAAAAAAAATTAGAGATATAACTAGCTGTAGCATGCCAATTCATAGATTCTAAATTCAAAGTTTCTTTAAATGTTTTTTTTTTTTCTAAAATACCTTTTTTGCTATAAAAAAAAACTTTATCATTTTCTAAAACTTCTGATGAAATCTTAACTATATGTTTAACGCCACTTTTTCTATCATGGAATATATCTGATAATTCTGCAGTCATAGTTATTACATGATAATCACAATTACCTAATTTTTTTTTTATATAACTAATTGATTTTTTTAAGTTATTTATATTTTTCCATACTGGGCTGTAAATTTGTTTTGTTTTTAAAGATTTTTTTTTAAAATCAATTTTAGCAGCTTTAATATGTGCTCCGCCAATATCCCAGCCAATTATTTTCATTATAATTAACTAATCATAATGTATTTAAGATTTTTTTTGCAATATTAATTCTTAAATTTTTATTTATATTTTTATAAGAAGTCGTAATTCGAGGATTTATATCTATAAAAAAAATTTTTTTCTTAGAGATAATAAAATCTATACCAAAAAAATTATTTATTCCTGAAAAATTCTTAAAAATATTTTTTATATACTCTTTAATTTTTTTTTCATGAGGTATTTTTTTTATAAGTTTTGTTCCTTTAAAAACTATTTTATTTTTTTTATATAATATTTTTTGTTTATTAAAATTTATAATATGAGCTTTTTTGTTATGTGGAACAATATTTGCACTGTAACTAACTCCTTTAATTAATGGTTGTATTACAAAATTTTTATTAAGTTTTAAAAAATTGAATAAATCAATTTTATTCGAAAAAATAAAATTTTCTTCACTTCCCGCACCATCATCAGGTTTAGCGACCCAATTTTTAGAAATCTTTAAACTTCTTTTTTTATTAAAAGTTTTCACAGTAGGTATAGAATTTTTTTTAAAAAAAAGATAAGTTTTATATTTGCTAGATGATAATTTAATTGTATTTAAACTATTAGAAATCATTTTTTTTTTAAATTTATTTAATTTAATAAGATTTATTAATTTATTTCCTGTTTCCGGCGCTATTGGAAAATAAATATCAGTTTTTCTTAATAATTTTTTCCAATTTTCAATTGGCTTTTTATTTATTTTGAAACATTTGATATTTTTTTTTTTTTTTAATTCGTTAAATCTTGCGTCTAAAGAATAAATTATTTTTAAATTAGGTATTTTGTTGAAATCATTTAACAAAGAATTTACAATTGATTTAGCTTGTAAAAATAGTTTTTTAGGAATTTTTTTATTAATATAACCACCGCCTGTTACATATTCGCATATAAATATAGTTTTCATTATGGAATTAATACCTGCAATAGATTTATTAAATAATATTGTAGTAAGGGCATTCCTAGGTGAAAGAAAAAAATATAGGCCTATTGTTACCAAATTAACAAATTCTTTTAAACTAGAAGAAATAATTAATGGAATACTTAAAGAGTATAAGTTTAAAAAAATTTATATAGCTGATTTAAATGCGATTATGGGAAAGAAAAATAATTTTAAAATTATAAATAAGGCTGTAAAAAAATTTCCTAATATTGATTTTTGGATAGATTATGGTGTAAAAAATTTTTTAGATTTTAAAAAAAAGGAAAATATAGGTTTCAAGACTATAATAGGATCAGAAACTTTGGAAAATATTGATGAATTTAAGAAAATTCGTAAATATAAAAATAATGATCTTATATTATCTTTAGATTTTAAAAATAATTATTTTCTAGGTCCATCAAATTTATTAAAAATAAAAAAACTATGGCCAAAAAAAATAATTTTCATGATGCTTGATTCTATTGGTTCAAAAAAAAGACCTGAAATAATAAAATTTAATAAAAAAAATTTTTTTTTAAAAAAAGATTTTTATATAGCAGGAGGAATTTCAGATAATCAAGATATAAAATTCCTTGAAAAAAGAGGCTTTAAAGGCGTGATATTGTCAACTGCTTTACACGAAAAAAAAATTATTTATAAAAATTTGTAAAAAAAAAAGCGGGTATAAAACCCGCTTTTTCACTTTTTAAATATATTTGAAAAGTATTAAACTTTTACATTTCCAAAAGGATGTTCTGCAGATGCTTTTTGAGCCACAACATCTTTAGCTTTAGGTTCGTTCTTAATAGCCCTTTCTAAAGATTCTTTTGTAGCTTGGTAGTTATAATCATAAATTTTTTGATCATTCTTTGCATCCCAGTGAATAAACACTCCAACGCAAACAAAAACATCATCAGCTTCTCCAGATGGAATAGTTCCGTCTTCTACAGAGTCAGCAATTGCTCTAGCAACAGCAGCCTGTGCTGGACCAAACATTTGAACAGCTTGTTTAGCACCTTTTATGGTAACTTTATTAAACATAACTGTATTTGGTTTACAAGGCAGATTAGGCGCTACAACAGCTAGAAGTGATGTGAAACCATCTTTATTGTTTGTTAAAGTATTACAAAATGCAGTTTCAGCAGCACTACCTTTAGGACCGATAAGAAGGTCAATATGCGCAACTTCGTTACCGTCTCCTACAAGAGACTCACCAACAAGAGTTTTATTAATTTTAGCCATGGATATCCCTCCTAATTTAAATAAATTACTAAAAAACATGACACAGTGATTAAAAACTACATGTTAATGATATTTTTCAGAATTATCTAGAGTTTTTTTATTGTTTTTTTGTCACAATTTTAAAAAAAAGCGTTGCTACAGTTAAATCTGCTGTAGTTCCAGGATTTATTCCTTCAGATTTAAGTTTTTTGTCAAAAATAAGTAGTTTTTTTTTTAATGTTGTTATATTTGTACTATTTTTCGCCATAATATAGTACTTTTTTGCATCTTTCCTTACTTTTTCTGCAATTTTATTTCCTTTTTTACGAATTATATGTGTATCTTTGAATTTTTTAAGAAAAGTTAAGTAAACGCCAGTTAAAGCCCAATTAATCTTACCCCATTTTTTATAAAAAGTTTTAAACGCTGGCAAACCTGTCTTAAAAATATCTTCAAAACCATTAAAATATTGTAACGCAATTAAATCTTTCTCTTTCGAAAATTTCATTGCCTGATAAATTGTTGTTTTAGGTAAAGTATTCACATCATATTTTTTTGATTTTCCAAGACCCCCTGGAGCGGTTAAAGATATTGCCTTAAAAATTGGAAAAGAATTTTTTACATTTTGTTTTTTGATTAATGATTTTATTTTCATTAATAATCTTTTTTCTTCTATTAAACCTTCTTTTTCCACTATAACAACAATAGGGGCTAACATTAAAATTATTCCTAAATTAGTATTTTTTTTTATCTTCTTTTGTATTTGCATAACAGTATTAATAATTTTTTTTCCTAAGCTTAAATTATTCTGACTTAAATATTTTGATACAATTAAACTTGATCTAAAAAAATCTTTTGTAGTCATATCATGACTTTTACTATACTTATGAACATTTCCTGGTTTTAAAGATTCCATCTCAATATCACAGACAAATCTAATATTCTTTTTTATAAAATTTTTCATTATTTTAATTTTTTTATGAAAGCTTTAGCTAGAATTAAAGCTATACTTTTTTTTGTAATTTTTTGTAACGCTTTCCAAGCTGGGACGCTATTAATTTCTATTACTTTATAATTATTCTTATTATCTTCAATAATATCTATTCCTGCATAATCTGCATTTACTAGTTTTGATGCATTAATAGATATTTTTTTTATTTTCTTATTTGGCTTAAAATTAAAAGGCTTTCCTCCCTGACTAATATTTGTGATTTTTTTTTTATTTTTTCTAACCATTGATGAAATAATTTTGTTATTACAAACCAAAATCCTATAATCTTGCCATTTTTTTTCTGAATTTATTTTTATATTTTCAAATATCTGTAAGTAATATACTTTTTCGCTATTTTTATTTAATTTCTTATTTTTTAATAACTTTAAACCTTTTCCTTGAGAGCCAAAAAGAGGTTTCCATATACCATAATTTTTTTTTTTTTTTAATTTTCTTAGAATGCTTTTTGCTTTTTTTAGTTTTTCAGGAACCCATGTATTAGGAGTATTTATTTTTTTATTGCTTAATAAAAACGTTGTCATAGATTTATCAGTAGATTTCTCAATGCAATTTACATCATTAAATAAAACTACTTTCAATTTTTTTAGCGCATGAAGAATAGTTAGTCTTCTTGTTATTTGTTGAAAGGTACCTTTCCCAATAGTTCTTATAATGCATCCATCGGGTAAATTATTTAAGAATCCAGGAATAAAAATATTGTATTTACTTTTGGTATCTATGTAACAATCATCTAAAGACAAGCATGATACCTTGCATTCTAGATTTTTTAATTCTTTTTTTAATTGATTGCTATGCCAATCATGTGAATCTGAGAAAATAATTACATTTTTATTTTTCTTCATATTCAAATGATTTATCTAAAAGATCATTATTTAATTTACCTTCAATAAAAACTTTGCCAGTATCTAGAGAAGTAATTTTTACCTTACCAGGACTAAATAAATTTGCGTCTATTGCATAAAAATCCCCTTTATAATTATTAAAAATCTCAGCAAATGGTTTTCCATAATCTTTAGAAGAAGTACTAGGAAGATTTTTTGCTAGCTTCTCAATTTCTTCATTTGTACCTGTTACTTTTAATTCAACATTCCCTCCATAAAGTATTGCATCATTAGTTCTGCCCATAGATGTAATAAAATTATTTGAGATAGGTGGAATTGGGGCTGAACCTGAAACTTCCTTAACATTTTCAAGTGGAAATTTTAAAGTATGTAATTTATGCAAACCTACTTCACTTACTCTAGATACCACTTGTATAACACCTGAAATACTTTGTGTAGGAGTTAAAATTAAAATTATATTTTTTGGGTCTCTTTCACAATCTTTAGATATTTTTTCTATGACTTCTTTAGGAGGCGTTTTATCTACTTCCATTACCAAATATACGAAATTAAATTGATCTTTATAATTTAATTCATTAAACAAATCCTCTCTTCTTGCTATTGCTCTTCCTGGACCAGATGCAAGAGCATAAAATTTTTCATGAGATAAATTCCATCCAGCATATTGGCTAGCTAAACAAGATATAACAGGATGTTTACTTGATACTTTTGTTTCAAGAGGCCATTTTAAAAATGTAGAAGTTTTTTCTAATTCTATTATACCTAATCCACCCATACAAATTTCAGCAATTAACTTTCCTGCTTCTTTACTTCCTTTAGTATCAATGCCAGCATCTATGATAGTACAATCTAAAGGACCTTTTTTAATTAGAACATTAAATTCTTTTGAATTATTAATTAATTTATCTACTAACTCTTTTGAAAGTTTTGAAACACTTAAATTAGCATTCATAATAATTATAGAAATTATTTTTTTATTTCTTGTGCAATTTTATAAGCTTCTCTGAAATCTAAGAACACAGGTTTATCAGAATCGCACATTAATTTTAATAATTTATGTTGTACTTGAGCTTTAATTTGACCT
>PBIP01000016.1 GCA_002720895.1 Pelagibacteraceae bacterium | reverse complement strand
TCAAAAAAAGACATTAATTTTATTTAATTAAGTTTTATATTGTAATCAATAAAGAAATTCTATGAATTTAAATATTAAAAAAAGTTTTACACTAAATAACGAAATTTATCATTATTACAGCCTAAATGAGTTTGAAAAAATAACTAATTATAAAATTCAAAATCTCCCATTTTCAACCCGTATTCTTTTAGAAAATTTGTTAAGAAATCAAATTCACAAAATTAAACAGATTAAAGATTTGATAAAAAATTCTATTTCTTCAGAAATTTTTTTTAAACCCAGCAGAATATTAATGCAAGATTTTACAGGAATACCCGCAATAGTTGATCTAGCTGCTATGAGGGATAAAGTTTATAAAATGGGACAAAATATAAAAAAAATAAACCCATTTATTCCTGTAGATCTTGTAATAGATCATTCAATAAATGTTAATTTTTTTGGTAATAACAAAGCATTTAAAAAAAATGTTATAAGAGAGTTTAAAGAAAATTCTGAGAGATATGATTTTTTAAAGTGGAGTCAATCTTCATTCCAAAATTTTAAAGTTATACCTCCTGGAAATGGAATATGCCATCAAGTAAATTTAGAATATCTTGCTAAAGTTGTATCTAAAAAAAAAATTGATAGTGGTACATTGTTATATCCAGATACAGTTGTTGGGACTGACAGCCATACAACAATGATCAATTCTTTGGGTGTTTTAGGATGGGGAGTAGGAGGAATCGAAGCAGAATCTGCTATGTTAGATCAACCCATACCAATAACAGTACCAGATGTTGTTGGTGTAAATTTAAAAAAAAAATTAAAAGAAGGCGTCACTGCCACAGATTTAGTTCTAAGTTTAACTAACCTTTTAAGAAAAAAAAATGTAGTTGGAAAATTTGTTGAATTTTATGGGGAAGGCCTTAAAAATTTATCCTTACCTGATAGAGCAACTATATCAAATATGGCTCCAGAATATGGTGCAACATGTGGTTTTTTCCCTGTTGATAATGTGACAATTAATTATTTAAAATTGACAGGAAGAAGTAATAAACATATTCATCTTGTAAAAAAATATTTAAAAATACAAAATTTATTTAATGAAAAAAATAATAAAAAAATAAAATTCAATAAGAAAATAGATTTTGAATTAGATAAAATTAATACATCTATTGCTGGCCCAAAGAGACCTCAAGATTTAATTAAACTAGATGAGATATCAAAAAATTTTAAAAAAAATTATAATTTAAAAGAAAAAAAAAATACTGAACTTGAAAATGGGAGTATTGTGATTGCAGCAATTACCAGTTGCACAAATACTTCAAATCCTAATTTAATGATTGCTGCAGCATTATTAGCAAAAAAAGCGCTTAAACTAGGTTTAAAAACTAAGGCATGGGTCAAAACTTCTCTTGCACCAGGAAGTAAAGTTGTTACAGATTATTTAAAAAAAGCAAATCTACAAAAATATTTAGATAATTTAGGATTTAATTTAGTTGGTTATGGTTGTACAACATGTATTGGTAATTCTGGTCCTTTAGAAGATAAAATTGAAAAAAAAATTTTAAAAAACAATCTTACAGTTTGTTCTATGTTATCCGGAAATAGAAATTTTGAAGGTAGAATTAACTCATTAGTTAAAGCAAACTATCTTGCATCACCACCTTTAGTGGTTGCATTTGCAATTTTTGGAAATATTAATATTAATTTTTATAAGGAGCCTTTAGGCTTTGATAAGAAAAAAAATAAAGTTTTTTTAAAAGATATATGGCCAAAACAACATGAAATAGATCTTGTAGTAAATAAAATTTTATCGCCTAAAATTTTTAAAAAAAGATATTCAACAATTTTTAAAGGAGAAGAAAAATGGAATAAAAAAAGTAAATTTAGTAAATCAGATTTATACAATTGGTCAAAAAGAAGTACCTATATTAAAAAACCCCCTTATTTTGAAGAAGGAAGTAATAAAAAAATTAATAATATTTCAAATGCTAGAGTCATTGCTTTATTAGGTGATTCTATTACAACTGATCATATATCTCCAGCTGGAAGAATAAAATTAGATTCTCTAACTTCAAAATATTTAAAAGAAAAGAAAGTTAAGTTTTTTGATTTCAACACATACGGTGCAAGAAGAGGAAATCACGAAGTTATGATGAGAGGTATTTTTTCTAATATGGATATACCTTCTGTCTACCAATTATCAAAAAAATATAAAAAAATGAATATTCCATCAATAATAATTGCTGGCAAAGAATATGGCACAGGCTCCTCAAGAGATTGGGCTGCAAAAGGGGTAAGCTTACTAGGCGTTAAAGCTGTATTATTTGAAACAATAGAAAGAATACATAGGACTAATTTAATTGGTATGGGTGTCTTACCTTTACAGTTTTTAGGCAAAGATAATGTAAAAAACCTTAGAATTACTGGATCAGAAACTTTTGATTTTATGGATTTAGAAGATGATTTAGAACCTAATAAAATCATTAGATGTTTTATCAATTATAAAAATAATAAAAAAAAAACTATTAGATTAAAAATAAGAATTGATAGCAAAAAAGAGCTTGAATATCTAACAAATGGTGGCATTTTACCTTATGTTTTGAAACAGATTTGTAACGAAGAAAAAATCGAAAAATATAATAATTTATGATATAATTAGATCTTTATCTTATGCCTTACGTTGTTAATCAAAAATGCATTAAATGTAAATATACAGATTGCGTGGAAGTTTGCCCGGTCGATTGTTTTTATGAAGGTGAAAACATGTTAGTTATTCATCCTGATGAATGTATTGATTGTGGAGTTTGTGAACCAGAGTGTCCAGTTGAAGCTATAACTCCTGATACAGATGATGCAGCAAACAATTGGACTGAAGTAAATAAAAAATTTTCTGAATCATGGCCAAATATCTCAAAAAAACAATCTTCATTCTCGAAAGAAGAACAGGATAAATGGGCTAAAATTGAAGATAAAAAAGAACATTTTAGTGAAAAACCAGGAAAAGGAGAATAATGGTAAAAAAAAAATCTAATGCAAAATTTGAAAAAGGAGATCATGTAGTTTATCCTTCGTATGGCCCAGGTAAAATTTTAGCTATAAAGAAAGAAATAATTGCAGGAAAAAGAATAAAAGTTCTTGTTATACAAATAAATGAAAGAGTAATTTTAAGAGTACCTGAAGAAAAAATTAAAGATTTAGGGTTAAGAAAATTAAGTACTGCTAATAGATTAAGAGATGCATTGACAGTTCTTAAAGCTAAACAAAAGAAAAAGAAAAAAACAATGTGGAGTAGAAGAGCACAGGAATATGAGGCAAAAATTTTATCTGGAAATTTAGTTTCGATAGCTGAAGTACTTAAAGAATTATATAAAAAAGATTCTTTTGACGAGGCATCATTTAGTGAAAAGCAAATCTATGCATCTGCGTTAGATAGATTGGCTAGAGAACTAGCTGCTATGAAAAAACTAGATAAAGAAACAGCTACTAAAGAGCTAGAAAATATTTTAAAAAGTGCTGCATAATAATTATGTTAAAAAAAATTAATTTATTTTTTTATTTGTTTTATTTTTTATTTTTCTCTAGTTGGAGTTTTGCAGGAGAGCGTAATGATAAAAATTTACTAACATTTGGTGCCGGTCTTTGGGATTGGAATGATAGTCAAACTGCTGGTTTATTTAATTTTGAATATAGACATGGCACAAGATATGGACCTTTTAAACCTATGATTGGTGGATTAATTAATACAGATCATGGATTTCATGTTTATTCAGGAATAAGAATAGATCTTTATTTAACTGATAAAATTGTTGTAACTCCTAGTTTTGCCCCAGGGCTTTACGAAAGAGGTGACGGTAAAGAATTAGGACATATTATTGAATTTAGGTCTGGTTTAGATATAGCATATAGAAGAAAAAATGGTGCTAGGATTGGAGCTGAAGTTCATCATTTGTCAAATGCAAGTCTTGATGAAAATAATCCAGGAGCAGAAACTTTTCTTTTTACCTATTCTATACCCATAAATTAATAATAATGAAAATTACAATTATAGGAGCTGGATATGTAGGCCTTGTTCAAGCGGTTTGTTTAGCTGATTTTGGTTTTAATGTAACGTGTATTGAGAAAGATCCTGAAAAGTTAAGAGAATTAAAATTTGGAAGAATTCCATTTTACGAACCTGGTTTAGAAGATCTTTTTAGAAAAAATTTAAAAAGCGACAGACTAAAATTTACAGATAATTATTTAGAAAACATTCCTTATTCTGATGTAATTTTTATTTGTGTTGGAACACCCCCAAAAAAAAACGGGGAAAGTAATTTAAACTTTGTAGATCAAGTATCAAAAGAAATATCAAAAAGAATTAAAGGTTATACAGTGATAGTATCTAAGTCAACTGTACCAGTAGGAACATCTAAAAGAATTGAAAATATTTTAAGAAAAAAAAATTCTCAAAAAACATATGACGTGGTTTCTAACCCAGAGTTTTTAAGAGAAGGATCTGCATTAGAAGATTTTAGAAGACCAGATAAAATTATAATTGGATGTAGAAGTGAAAAAGCAGAAAAAATGTTAAAAAGAATTTATAAACCACTTAATAGACCATATGTTGTTACAAATAATGAAACTGCAGAAATAATTAAATATGCAAACAATTCATTTTTGGCTACTAAAATTACTTTTATAAATGAAATTGCTGACTTATGTGAAAATATAGATGCTGAAGTGGAAACAGTAGCAAAAGCTATTGGATTAGATGGAAGAATTGGACCAAAATTTTTACATCCAGGCCCCGGTTATGGAGGATCTTGTTTTCCTAAAGACGTTAAATCATTAATTTATCAAGGAAACAAAAATTTAACTGATTTAAAAATTATCAAGGCTGTTGATAAAGCAAATGAATTAAGAATTCAATCTTTATTTAAAAAAATTAAAAAAATAACAAAAAATAAATTTAGTAATATACAAATTGGTCTTTTAGGAATTACATTTAAGCCAAATACTGATGATGTAAGAGAAAGTCCAGCAGTAAAATTAGCAAAAAGTTTGTCTAAAACCAAAGCAAAGATAAAAATTTTTGATCCGAAAGGTATGGAAAATGCAAAAAAGGAATTACCTAAGTCAATTAAATTTTGTGAAAATGAGAACGAAGTAATAAAAAATTCTAGTTTACTTGTAATTCTTACAGAATGGAATCAATTTAAGAATTTAGATCTTTTAAATGTAAAAAAATTAATGAAAAAGCCTATAATGCTAGACTTAAGAAATATTTACTCAAAAGAAATTACAAAACTTGGTTTCAAATACTATTCTATCGGAAACAATTAGACTAAATATTTTTTTATTTTTATAAATGTTTTATCTAAAATTAAAGACTTTGATTTAACGTAATTTTTAGCATTCACTCTAAATTTTTTAGCATAGGAGTCTCTTTTAACAAAATTTTTAGTAGCGTAAAATAAATCTAAATTATTTTTTATATGTAAAATACATTTATTAATTAACATTTCTTTTTCTATTTCTTTAAAGTTTGACATTGTTCCAGAAATAATTGCACAACCATTCCTTGCAGGCTCTATAGGATTTTGACCACCTTTAGGCGGTAGAGATTTTCCTAAAAATACAGTTTTAATATTTTTATACCACATCTCTAACTGTCCTATTGAGTCATCAACTATTATCTCAGTATTTTTTGAAATAAATTGTGAATTAAATAGTTTTACTGACGGAACAATTGATCTAATTTCTTTTACAATATCTGTCGATCTTTTTATATTTCTTGGAACTATTACAGTTAATAAATTTTTTAATTTTAATTCTTTTTTCAATAAATTATGACTAACCGCAACAATATTTTCTTCGCCACTATGAGTTGAAGCAGCTAACCACACAGGTCTATTACCTATTAATTTTTTAGCTTTTTTTTCTATTGATTTGTTATACGTTTGATCTTCATTACAAAATTTTAAATTACCAATATAACCAATATTCTTAGCTCCAAGTTTTTTAAAATTTTTTTGGTCAATTTTCGACATAGTTAAAATTAAAGAAAAATTAGTAATTACTTTTTTAAAAAAAAATTTAAAGTAATTCCAATTTCTAAAAGATTTATCAGACATTCTTCCATTAAGTAATATTATTTTGATATTAAATTTTTTTATTTCATCTAAGATTATTGGCCAAAATTCAGATTCCATCCAAAGTACCAAACTAGGTTTCCAGTAATTAAGAAATTTTTTTATAACTAAAGGATTATCTTGAGGAGTAAATTGGTGGATGATGTTTTTATCTGAAATTTTTTTTGCTAAAAGCGCTGAAGTTTTAGTGTTTGTTGTAATAAGTATTTTTGTTTTAGGTTTAATTTTTCTAATTTTTTTAATCAAAGAAATTGTTGCCAGATATTCTCCAATACTAGAGGCATTAATCCATATTAATTTTCCCGTTGGTCTTTTAATTTTAGAAAAAGCAAATCTTTCCTTAATTCTAGAATTAATCTCTTTACCTTGTAAAATTCTGAGAAAAACAATAATAATTACAATAGGTATAAAAATTATTGATAAAATTTTGTATATAAGAAGTAAAAAGTTAGTCATTTATTTTTATTAATACTTAACAAATAATCGTTATGTTTTATACCATTAAATACTATATTAACATTTCTAAATATTAAAAATGCGAAACAATTTAAATATTTCTATTTTTGGTTTAGGTTATGTAGGATTGCCTCTTGCAATAAAATTATCAAAATATTTTAATGTTTTAGGTTTTGATAAAAATAAACAAAGAATTAGGGAATTAAAAAATTTTTTTGATAAAAATAATGAGATTAATTCCAATAGTTTAAAAAAATCAAAATTAAAATATTCTTCAAAATTAGAAGATATAAAAAATTCAAATATTTTTATTGTTACTGTGCCAACTCCAGTAACTAAATCTAATCAACCTGATTTGAAACCCATTACAAATGCTTGTAGGGATATTGGTAAAAATTTAACTAAAGGATCAATAATTGTTTTTGAAAGTACTGTCTATCCAGGCGTAACTGAGGAAGTTTGTGGCCCTCTAATCCAAAAATATTCAAAATTAAAACCTAAAAAAGATTTTCATCTAGGATATTCGCCTGAAAGAATGAATCCAGGTGATAAGAAACATTCAGTTGATAAAATAACTAAAGTAATTTCTGGAGATACAAATAAAACAATTTCAATATTAAAAAAAATTTATGGAAAAGTTAATTCTGGTAAAATTTTTGTAGCTCAAAATATTAAAACTGCTGAAGCTGCAAAAGTTATCGAAAATACTCAAAGAGATATAAATGTTGCATTTATAAATGAAATTACAAAACTCTTTAAAAAAATAAATATTAATATTTATGATGTTTTAAAAACTGCAGAAACGAAATGGAATTTTTTAAATTTTAAACCAGGATTTGTAGGAGGTCATTGTATTGGCGTGGACCCGTATTATTTATCTTTTTTAGCAAAAAAGAAAAAAATAGGATCTAATTTAATTTTATCTGGCAGAAAAATTAATAATGATTTTCCTAAATTTTTAGCTCAGTACATTAATAATAAAATTGGTAAAAAAAAAAAAATTTTGATTTTAGGCCTTACCTTTAAAGAAAATGTTAATGACTTAAGAAATACTAAGGTTGTAGATTTAATAAAATCTTTAAAAAATAAGGGTCATAAAGTTTTTGTCAATGATACGCAAGCAAACATAAACGAAGTAAAAAAAATGAATTTAAACTTAATTTCTTTATCTAATAAAGAAAAATTTGATACTTTAATTTTGGCAGTTGCACATGACGAATATAAAAAATTAAATTATTCTTTTTTTGAGAAAAAATTAAATAAAAATGCAAAGATTTTTGACTTAAAAGCAATTTGGACCAATAAAAGATTCCCAAAAAAAGTTACATATATAATTCTTTAGAAATTAATTTTTAAATTTTTAAGAGATGGTAATACCTTTAAAGAAAAAAATTTTTTTGGTAATAAACCTATTTTTTTTTTTTCTTCTTTTCCATAACCAGTCAAAACAAGAAAGCCATTTTTTAATTCCTTAGAATTTGCAGCAATCAAATCATTTATTTTATCCCCAACCATCCAAGATTTTTTTAAATTCATTTTAAATAATTTCTTTGCAACTATAAACATACCTCCGTTTGGTTTTCTACATGAATGATTTTTATGTTTATATTTACCTTTAGCTAATGGATGATGTGGACATGCTATTACGCCATCGAGTTTAGCCCCTTTTTTTGATAATTGATTGAAAATTTTTTTTTGAATTCTTACAAAATCATCCCATGTATGTAGTCCTAAACCAATACCGCCTTGATTTGTTATTAATACTACGGGAATTTTTTTTTTATTACATTCTATAATTACCTTTTCACAACCTTGAATTAATTTTGCGTCCTTAGGATTCATTGTATAATTTTTCCAATCTATTAAAACTCCATCTCTATCAAGAAATAAACAAGGTGAATTTACAAAATTTTTTTTTGAAATTTTTTCAGCCCATATATTTTGTTTGTTAATTTGTTTATATTTCATAATAATAAAGTTTAATATTTATATTTTTACTAATTGTTAAAAAATCCAACTAAAATTTTATTTTTTCTAAGTATTCTATTTTTATCAAATAATGCTTTTTGTTTTAATTACAAACCAATCCATGAATTTGAAATTTATAGAAATAATAAAAAAATAGGCTTTCATAAATTAACTTTCGAAAATTTTGAAAATAAAATAATTATAAACACAGAAATAAATATGGTAGTTAAATTAGGAATTTTACCAATTTTTACATATTTTCATGAAAATGAAGAAACTTGGAAAGATAATAAATTTGTTAAAGCAATAACTAATACAAAAAAAAATAAAAGAGAATTTAAACTTAAAGCCGAAAGACAAGGATCAAAAATAAAAATTAAAAGTCGAGGAAAAACTTTTTTCATTAATGATGATGATTTAATTACTTCTTATTGGCACCAAAACTGGTTTGAAAAAGAAATATTATATGATAGTCAACATGGTAAAAAAAGATTAATAAAAGTTGAAAAAAAAGATTATGAAAAAATTAAGACGTCTACAGGTAAAATATTTGCTCAAAAATATAAAGTTACCGGATTTCAAGATAAGCCAAATGGTAAAAAAATAGATTATGAAATTTGGTATGATGATGAAAAAAGATGGGTAAAAATTAAATTTTTTATTAAAAAATCACTAATTGAGTATTATCTTGTAACTAAGTATTAATTTTTTATAATAAATTCAATGATTAAAAATGTAAAAATTTTACTTGTTTCTTTTTTGCTAATATTTTTAGTAAATACATCCTATGCTTTTGATAAAAAAGGCACATCCTCTTTTATAACTGAAGTAAAAACAGGAGTAGTTGCGCACGATATAGGACTTTTTGGTAGACAAAAAGAAAGCGGTTTAGATTCTACATTTGAATTTCTTTTTAGAAAAATAGATTATAATTTACTTTGGTTGGGTAAGCCAAGACCTCATATAGGTGCAACGATTAATATGGGCGGAGATACAAGCCAAGCTTATGCAGGTATTACCTGGGATTATAAATTGCCAAAAAGAATGTTTTTTAATTTTAGTTGGGGTCTTACTTATCATAATGGTGATAAAATTCATTCTCCAAATAATGTCGTTACAGATAAAAAAGAATTAGGATCAAATATTCTTTTTCGTGAAGCTGCTGAAATTGGATGGAATTTTTATGGGAAAGACTCTATTTCGTTAAGATTTGATCACATATCAAATGCCAATCTATGGGGCGAAGATGCAAATGAAGGATTAGACACTTTTGGTGTTGTTTATAGTTATCGTTTCTAAGAAATTATTTAATTGAATATTTTTTTATAATGTTTTGCTGTAATAAAGTGAATATTATAGTTATTGGTAAAAAACCGAAAAGTTTAAAAGAAACCCAAAAGTCTGTTGAAAAATTCCTCCAAATAACTTCATTTAATATTGCCATTAAAATAAAAAAAATACCCCACCTTCGTGTAAGTATATTCCAACCAGTATCATTTAATTTTATTAAAGTTGATAAATAAATTTTTAAAATATTCTTTTTTAAAACTAAACCCAAAAAAAGTAAAATTGAAAATAAAAGATAAACTATTGTTGGTTTTAATTTAATAAAAACAGGATCTTTGAGAAAAATAGTAAGTCCTCCAAAAATCAAAACTAAAAAAGAGGTAATTAAAAGTGGTGTAGAAATTTTTTTTAAATAAAAATAACTTACAACTAAAGAAACTAATGTTGTTAAAACAAATATTTTTGTTGCAAAAATAATCCCATATTTTGCATTTGCTATGAAAAATAGTATTAAAGGAACAATTTCTATTAATGATTTTATTATTGAGTTTTTTTCATTCATTTTTTTTTATTTTTCCACACCCATAAGACTTTTCGCAAATTCTTGCGCTTCAAAAGATTGTAAATCTTCAATTTTTTCTCCAACTCCAATTGCATGAACCGGAAGGCCAAATTTTTCTGCTAATGAAAGCAGTATTCCTCCTTTAGCACTTCCATCTAATTTAGTAACTATTAGTCCTGATATTTCCGCCATTTCCTTAAAAATTTCAACTTGGCTTAAAGCATTTTGCCCAGTTGTTGCATCTAAGGTTAGCAAACAATGATGCGGACTTAGTGAATCAATTTTTCTTATAACTCTAATAATTTTTGCTAACTCTTCCATTAATTCAGTTTTATTTTGTACCCTTCCTGCTGTATCTATAAAAAGAATATCCATATTTTTTTTTTTTAGATTCTTCCAACGCTTCGTACGCGAGCCCCGCTGCATCACATCCTTGGCTACCTTTAATAAATTCTGAATTTGATCGTTCAGCCCATATTTGTAATTGTTCTGTTGCAGCAGCTCTAAATGTATCGC
Organism: Pelagibacteraceae bacterium; assembly: GCA_002720895.1. GTDB lineage: Bacteria > Pseudomonadota > Alphaproteobacteria > CAYOOR01. The sequence continues at coordinate 6,135 of PBIP01000016.1, read as the reverse complement.
AAGCTGCAATCATTGTTTTTTTTCCTTCGCTAGAATATTGATGTGCAAGCTTACCTATTGTCGTAGTTTTTCCTGTTCCATTAACCCCAACTACAAGAATAACTATAGGCTTTATAGTTTCATCAATTACTAAAGGTTTTGCAATATTTTCTAAAGATGTTTCAATTTTTTTAGCTAAAAAGGTTTTTACTTCTTCAGGTTTTATATTTTTATCAAATTTTTCATTTGCTAACTCTGCTGTAAGTTTTTCTGCAGCTATCGGTCCTAAATCAGCCATTATTAATAATTCTTCTAATTCATTTAAAGTTTGTACATCTAATTTTTTATTAACAAATATTTTCTTTACGCCTTGAGTAATTTTTTCTGATGATTTAAATAAACCAGTTTTTAATTTTTGAAACCAGCCTTTTTTCTTTTCTGGATCTTTAACGATCTCACTTATTTTTTCTACTTTTTCTTTCTTTTTAAATAAACCAAAAAAACCTTTTTTCTTTTCTATAGGCTTTTGCTCTGCATCCACTATTTTTTTTTGAATATTTTGTTCTTCTTTTACTTCAATTTTTTGTACGGTTTCCTCTTTTATGATTGTTTCTTTTTTTTCTTTTCTTGTTTTTTCAACAGATTCAAGATCCTTTTTAGGAATTTTTTTTTTTATTTTACTTAGAAGACTATCTTTTACTCTAGTTAACCAGCCCATTACATTACCTGGGAAATTAATTTTCCATCTATAACTTCTTTTCCCTCAACTTCTACTATTTTACCAATTTTGTATTTAGCTAAAGTTTTAATAGGAATAAAATTTTCAGAGTGTCCTTCTGTTTCACTTTCAAAAAGAATTTTATGTTTTTTATTAATTTGTTTTTTTAAAAAATTATAAAAAATTTTATTTCCTTCATACCTTAAAATTTTTGCTCTTTCTTTAATAATTTCTTTTGATAATTGAGGCATTTTTGATGCAGGTGTATTTGGTCTATTTGAATATGGAAATATATGTAGATATGTCAAACCACATTCATTTAATATTTTTTTACTATTCAAAAACATTTCTTTATTTTCAGTAGGAAAACCTGCAATAATATCTGCTCCAAAAACAATATTATTTCTAAATTTTTTTAAATGATTACATAAATTTATTACATCTTCACGAGAATGTCTTCTTTTCATACGTTTAAGAATAAGATTATCTCCTGATTGTATGCTTAAATGTAAGTGAGGCATAAGTCTTTCCTCATTAGCAATAATATCTATTAAATCTTTATCTATTTCTATAGCATCCAGTGAAGATAATCTTAATCTTTTAAGATTTTTAACTTTTTTTAAAATATCTTTTACTAAAATTCCAAGTTTAGGTTTTCCATAAAGGTCATTTCCATATGATGTTAAATCTACACCTGTTAAAACTATTTCTTTAAACCCTTTTTCAAGGAGTATTTTTATTTGTTTACATACATTGTTTATAGGAACACTACGACTATTCCCTCTACCATAAGGTATAATACAAAAGGTGCATCTATGATCACAACCAGTTTGTATTTGTACAAAAGCTCTTGCTTTTTTATCAAAGCCTTTAATAAAATGATTTGCTGTTTCTTTAACAGACATAATGTCATTTACTATTACTTTTTCTGATTTTTTATTTTGAAAATTTAAATATTTTTCGAAATTAAATTTTTCTTCATTTCCTAATATTAAATCAACTTCTTCCATTTCTTTATAATTCAATGGATTTATTTGAGCAGAACAACCAGTTACAACAATTTTTGCATTTGGATTTTCTCTTTTAATTTTTCTAATCTTTTTTTTTGCCTGTTTCTCAGCTTCTTTTGTAACAGCACAAGTATTAATAAAAAAAATATTATTTAATTTTTTAGATTTAATTTTTTCTTTTATGATTTGTGAATCAAAACTATTTAACCTACAGCCATATGTTATTACATTTTTATTCTTCATGATATTTTTATAAAATTATTTAAAACTCCCTTTTTTATAATTTTTATTGGACCAGTCATAACAACATGTCCATTTTTTTTATAATCTATTTTTAATTTTCCTCCATCCATATGGATATAACAAATTTTTTTATTAATTAGTTTTTTTTTTTATTGCTGCTACAGCAGTAGCCGATGCCCCAGTTCCACATGCTTTTGTTATACCGGTACCTCTCTCCCAGACTTTTAGTTTGATTTTATTATTATTTAAAATTTTAGCAAAATTAACATTAATTCTTTCAGGAAATAAAGGATTTTTTTCAATAGTTGGACCTATTTTTTTTAAATTTATTTTTCTTAAATTTTTTACAAAAAAAACTATGTGTGGATTTCCTACATTAATTAAAAAAGGTTCAATATAGCTATTAACTTTAAAATTAATTTTACCTATATTAATTTTTTTTTTTAAAGGTATTTGATTCCATTTAAAATAAGCTCTACCAATATCAACTGATACATTTTTGTTATTAAGTAATTGTGCATTTAATATTGTTGATTCACTTTCAAGTGAAATTTTTTTTATCTTTTTTTCTTTCATTAATAAAAAAGCTACACACCTAGTAGCATTTCCACATGCTTTTGTTTTACTACCATCAGAATTATAAAATTTAACAAATGCTAAAGAATTTCCTTTTTTTGGTTTTTCTATAATAGCTATTTGATCACACCCTAAACCTTTTTTTCTATCAGAAATTTTTTTTATATTATTTTTATTTAATAATATTTTTTTATTTCTTGCATCAATGATAATGAAATCATTTTTTAATCCATGCATTTTTGTATAATTTAAATCCATTTTTTTTATGTATAAATTTTTTTTTTATTTAACATATATAATCTATAATTAAGTAAAAAAATATGTTTAAAAATTTATCTGAAAGATTATCAGGGATTTTCGAAAAATTAAAGTCAAGAGGATCTCTAACAGAAAGCGATGTAGATGCTGCACTAAGAGAAGTAAGGATAGCTCTTTTAGAAGCAGACGTATCTTTAGAAGTTGTAAAAGAATTTTTAGAAAAAGCAAAAAAAAAAGCTGTAGGTTCAAAAATAGTAAAAAGCGTGTCTCCAAGCCAAATGGTTATAAAAGTAGTTAATGATACGCTTAAAGAAATACTTGGTGAAAAAGAAGAACCAATAAATTTAAAGTCAGTACCTCCAGTTATAATTTTAATGGTAGGGTTACAAGGATCAGGAAAAACTACTACAAGTGCTAAAATAGCTAAAAAATTAAAAGATAAAAATAATAAAAAAGTTTTGATGTCCTCTTTAGATGTTCAAAGACCAGCTGCTCAAGAACAATTAGAAACTTTAGGAAAACAAGTTGATGTAAATACAGTTGAAATTATTAAAGGAGAAAGTCCAGTAAAAATAGCAAAACGATCTTTAGAGCAAGCAAAAAAAGAAGGATTTGATGTTTTAATTTTAGATACAGCCGGGAGATTGCAAATCGATGATGAACTTATGAGTGAAGTTAAGAATGTCAGTAAAGAAGTTAGTCCTAGTGAAATATTATTAGTATCGGATGCAATGATAGGACAAGAATCAGTAAATGTTGCTAAAGAATTTAATAATAAATTAAAATTAACAGGAATAATTTTAACTAGACTTGATGGTGATGCTAGAGGTGGAGCAGCTCTATCAATGAGATCTGTAACAGGATGCCCTATTAAATTGATAGGTGTAGGTGAAAAAATGGAAGCATTGGAAGTTTTTCATCCAGATAGAATTGCTAATAGAATTCTTGGAATGGGAGATGTGGTTTCATTAGTTGAGGAAGCTTCTGAAACAATAAAAAAGGAAGATGCGGAAAAATTAGATAAAAAAATTAAAGATGGTCATTTTAGTTTAGATGATTTATCAAAACAACTTGGACAGATGAAAAAACTTGGAGGAATAAAAGGAATTTTAGCTAAACTTCCTGGAGCAAACAAAATACAAGATCAAATGAATAAAGCAAATATTGATGATAAAGTAATATTAAAACAACAAGCAATAATTTCTTCTATGACTTATGAGGAAAAAAATAATCATAAAATTATACATGCCTCAAGGAAAAAAAGAATTGCAGCAGGTTCTGGAACATCAGTGCAAGAAGTAAATAAATTACTTAAACAGTATCACACAATGCTAAAAATGATGAAAAAATATGGAAATATGGATAAGAAAACATTAATGAGACAAGGTTTCGGTAATATGATTCCTCCGGGATTGCAATAAGAAAAAAACATTATATATTACATTAAAAATTAAATTAAAAATATGAGCACAAGAATACGTTTAGCAAGAGCCGGTTCAAAAAACAGACCTTTTTTCAAGATAGTAGTATCTGATAGAAGAAGTCCGCGTGATGGTAAATTTATTGAAAAATTAGGCACATATAATCCTTTATTATCAAAAGATGATGAAAAGAGGGTCTTATTTGATGAAGAAAGAGTAAAATATTGGTTATCAAAAGGAGCTACGCCTTCTTATAAAATGGCAATATTTTTAAGTAATTCTAATTTGGTTGAAAAACCTCCAGTTCCAGTTCAAACAAAAAAACATTTACCAAAAGTAAAAAAGAAAGAAGGCGAAGGAGACAATAAAGGTTCAGCTAAACCAGCAGAAGCACCTAAAGCTGATACAAAACCAGAGGAAAAACCTCAAGCAGAAGCACCTAAAGCTGATACAAAACCAGAGGAAAAACCTCAAGAAGAGAAAAAATCTGAAGAAAATTCAGAAAAAAAAGAATAAAAAAAAATTCTTTTATATAGGTTTTTTTTTGATACAAGAGTTATATTAAAATTAAATTAGTATGAAAATTAAAAAATTTTACCATGAAAAAAACAAAAAAACCTTGGACAGCTCATATTTTAACATTATTTCCAGAAATGTTTCCAGGACCTCTGAGTTTTTCGATTATTGGCAAAGCATTAAAAGAAAAAATTTGGTCGATAAATTTAATTAATATCCAGAATTTTTCAAAAAAAGGACCTAAATATGTTGATGATAAGCCTTATGGTGGGGGATCAGGTATGATTATAAAAAGCGAAGTAGTACATGAAGCTTTAAAAAAAACCATAAAAAAAATTAAAACTGATTATTCAATAGTTTATCTAACGCCTAAGGGAAAAAAACTTGATCAAAGAAGAGTTAAAAAATTTACAAAAAAAAAAAATATAATTTTAGTTTGTGGTAAATATGAGGGCATTGATCAAAGAGTAATTGATGCTTGGAAAATGGAAGAGATAAGTATTGGCGATTATGTTTTATCAGGTGGGGAAATAGCCGCAATGAATTTAATTGACTCTTGTGTACGTTTATTACCAAATACATTGGGATCATCCAAATCGTTAGACAGTGAAACATTTCAAAATAATCTTCTCGAATATCCACAATATACAAAACCAAGAAATTGGTTAGGAAAAAGAGTTCCAGAGGTGTTATTATCAGGAAATCATAAAAAGATAAAAGAATGGAAAGAAAAAGAGTCAATAAAAATTACAAGAATCAAAAGACCTGATTTATTAAAGAAAGTTGAAAAAAGATGAAAAATTTAGAGGCATTCGAAAAAAAATATCTGGAAAAAATAAAAGAGACAAAAAAAATTCCTAATTTCAATCCAGGAGATACATTAATTGTATTTGTAAAAGTACAAGAAAAAAAAAGAACACGAGATCAAGCTTTTGAAGGAATGTGTATATCAAAAAAAAATGCAGGAATTAACTCTTCCTTTACTGTTAGAAAGATTTCTTATGGGGAAGGTGTTGAAAGAGTTTTTCCTTTATATTCACCAAATATTTCTAAAATTGAAGTAAAAACCAGAGGTAGCGTTAGAAGGGCCAAATTATATTATTTAAGAAAATTAACTGGTAGAAAAGCTAAAATTACAGAAGATAAAAATAAAATAGAAAAAGATATTGAAAAAAAAGTTAGTATAAAAAAAGAAGAAAATATTGAAAAAGAAGTAGAAAAATCAAAAAAAAAATCTTCAGATAATAAAGAAACTAAGGATAATAATAAAAATAAAGAAGAATAAAAAATAATTACTAACTATTTAGTATGAGTGAAAATAGACCACCTAGAACTTTATTTGATAAAATATGGAATAATCATGTAATTGATAAAATAGATGAAGGTAATTCCTTATTATATATTGATTTGCATT
>PBIP01000015.1 GCA_002720895.1 Pelagibacteraceae bacterium | reverse complement strand
TAGTTCCTTTAAGAATTTATTTTTCTTCTAAAGGCTATGCCAAGCTATTAATAGCTATTGGTGAGGGAAAGAAAAAATATGATAAAAGACAAATAAAAAAAGAAAAAGAATGGAAAAGACAAAAAAAATTAATCTAATTTTAGAATTTATAAATTGATATATTTAGGTATTGGATCAAATTTAAATGGCAAAGATAATGAAACGCCATTACAAAATTGTAAAAAAGCAATTATAGAACTCAAAAAAAACATCAATGTATCTAAAATCTCATCTTGGTACAAAAGCGAACCAGTTCCTGTTTCAAACCAACCATGGTTTATTAATTGCGTAGTAGAAATTAATACTAATAAATCTCCATTAGATTTATTAGATTTAGTATTAAGCATTGAGGAAAATTTTGGAAGAATGAGAAAAAAAAGAAACGAAGCACGAATAATAGATATAGATATAATTGATTATAAAAAAAAAGTTATTTATGAAAGAAATAAATTAATAACACCGCATCCCAGAATGCATGAAAGATCATTTGTATTACTACCTTTTAAGGAACTTTATCCTAAATGGGTGCATCCAATTGAGAAGAAAGGGTTGCAAGAACTAATAGACAATTTAACTGATAAGCAAAAAATATTAAAAATTGGGAAAAAATAAGTTGATCAAATAAAAAATTTTATTAAATTATAAATTATTATGGCTAGAGTCACTATAGAAGATTGTATAAAAAAAATTTCCAATCCTTTTGATTTAGTTTTGTATGCATCACAAAGAGCTAAGGAGTTAAATCAAGGCGAAATTACTGATTTGGATAAAGAAAATGATAAAAATACAGTAATTGCTTTGAGAGAAATTGCTCAAGAAAAGATACCTCTAAGCTATTTAAAACTTGAGCTAGTTAAATCATTTCAAAAGAATATAGCTATGCTTGAGGACTTAGAGTCTGAAAAAAAAAAATAGCTAAAGCTGTTTTATAAAATCTTTAAAATTTCTTTTAATCAAAGTATATTTTATTATTTATATTATAATATGTGTAATAAAATATGAATGAACAAACGAAATTAGTGGAAAAAGTAAAAAATTATTTTCCAAAAATTAATGCAGACAATATTAATAAAGCCTATATTTTTGGAAAAAAAGCTCATGGAAGTCAAAAAAGAGCTTCAGGAGATCCTTTTTTTTCACATCCATTTGAAGTTGCCAATATACTTGCGCAAATGAAGTTAGATGAAAATTCAATAATAACTGGTTTGCTACATGATGTGATCGAAGATACTTTAGCAACTAAACAAGAAATAAAAAAAAATTTTGGAATTGAAGTAGCAAATCTAGTTGATGGCGTAACAAAGCTGTCAAAAATTTCATTTCAACAAACAAAAAAAAATAATCAAATTGAAAATCTACGTAAATTTATCTTAGCAATTTCTGAAGATATCAGAGTTCTTTTTGTAAAGTTAGCTGACAGATTGCATAATATGAGAACAATAAAATATTTAAAAAATGTAGAAAAAAAGAAAAAGATTTCTAATGAAACTTTGGAAATATTTGCTCCTTTAGCAGATAGAATTGGAATACGTAAAATAAAAGATGAATTAGAAGATCTTGCTTTCGAAGAACTAAATCCAAATGTAAAAAAAACTATTGTTAAAAGAATGAATTTTTTGAAATCTGAGGGAAAGAATAATATTAGATTAATTATACGTCAATTACAGACTGTTATAAAAAAAGCAAATATTAATGTCGAAATAGTGGGAAGGGAGAAAAAACCTTATTCTATCTGGAGAAAAATGAAGAAAAAAAATATAACTTTTGAGCAATTATCCGATGTTATGGCATTTAAAATAATTGTAAATGATATAGATCAATGTTATTCATGTTTAAAAGAAATTCATACAAACTATCCCATAGTTCCTGGTAAATTTAAAGATTACATAAGTTTACCAAAACAAAATGGATATAAATCAATTCACACAACTATATTTGGTCCAGCTAAACAAAAAATCGAAGTTCAGATAAGAACAAAAAAAATGGAGAGAATTGCACAACTTGGTGTTGCAGCACATTGGCAATACAAGAACGATATAAATTTTAAAGAAGGAAAAAAATACAAATGGTTAAGAGAATTAACGGAAATTGTCGAAACATCTTCTGAACCAGATGAATTTATTGAAAATACAAAAATGAAAATGTTTAAAGATCAAGTGTTTTGCTTTACTCCAAAAGGAGATCTTATAGCTTTACCAGAAAAGGCAACGCCGGTTGATTTTGCTTATGCTGTTCACACTAAACTCGGAGATGTTTGTATAGGGGCTAAGGTTAATGGAAAAATTACACCCTTAAAAAATTTTTTAAATAATGGCGATCAAGTTGAAATTATAAAGTCTAAGTTTCAAAGCCCTTCACCGAATTGGTCAAATTTTGTAAAAACACCAAGGGCAAAAAGTAGAATAAAAAAATTTATTAAAACCAAAGAATATAAAGAATATTCAAATTTGGGAATAAAAATATTAAAACATTTCTTTTTAAAAAATAATAAAAATTTTGATGAAGCAAATTTAAAGCAAACTTTAGAACTTTTTAAACTATCTACAATTGATGATTTATATTTTAATATTGGAAAAGGTAATTTTGATCCACTTAAAGTATTATATGCAATTCACCCATCACTTAAAAAAATTAAAGAAAGAAATGTAAAATCTAATTTAAAAAAAGAAAGAAAAGATTCGATAGCTATTAAAGGACTTTTACCTGGGTTTGCTATAAATTATTCTAAATGTTGCTGTCCAATGCCAGGAGATAAGATTGTAGGGATTTCAATTAAAGGTAAGGGTATTGCAATACACACCACTGATTGTAATGAAATTAGCAAATATTTAAAAAAAAATATAATTTCACTTTCTTGGGATAATAAAAAAGTTGGTCTAGAAGAATATGTAGGGAGGATATTAATTATTGTTGTTAATGAACCAGGAAATTTAGGAGAAATTGCATCTGCAATAGGTAATAATAAAGGAAATATCATTAATTTAAAATTAACTTCTAGAAAAAAAACTTTTTTTGAAATGCAAGTTGATGTTAAAGTAAAAAATCTAAATCACTTTACCAACATTATTGCTTCAATTCGTTCATTGAGTTCTGTTTCTTCAGTTAATAGAATAAAAGGAGAGTAAATGAATTCTAAATTAAGATTAGGTATAAATATAGACCATGTTGCAACTATAAGAAATGCAAGAGGTGGTTTGCATCCAGACCCGTTAAAAGCGGCTTTAATAGCGCAAAGTGCTGGAGCTGATAATATAACCGCTCATTTAAGAGAAGATAGAAGACACATTTCAGATATCGATATTAAAAACTTAGTAAAAAAGTTAAAAATACCACTAAATCTTGAGATGGCGCCAACAAACGAAATGTTAAAAATAGCAATTAATTCAAAAGTAAAAAGAGTTTGCCTGGTTCCTGAGAAAAGAAAAGAAATAACTACTGAAGGCGGTTTAGATGTTTTAAAAAATAAAAAAAAAATATCTACTATTATTGGAAAATTACAAAATCACAATATTAGAGTTAGCGTTTTTATTGATCCATGCATAAAACAAATTTCAGCATGTGTTGAACTAAAAGTTTTTTCAATTGAATTACATACTGGAGAATTTTGTGATAACAAAAAAAATAAAAAAAAAGAATTTTTTCAAATACAAAAATCCGCTAAGTTTGCAAAAAAAAATAATATTGAATGTCATGCGGGCCATGGATTAAAATATAATGATGTAAAAGAAATAGCTAAAATAAACGAAATATCTGAGTTAAATATTGGGCATTTTATAATAGGAGAATCTATTTTTATGGGTTTAAAAAAAACAATTTTAAAAATGAAAAATATAATTAATAATTCTAGAAAAAAAAAATTTCTTCTTAGATCGGCTTAATAATAATGATTTTAGGAACAGGTATAGATTTGCTGAAAATATCAAGAGTAAAGAAAGTACACGATAAGTACGGTGAATTATTTGAAAAAAAAATTCTTTCAGAGGATGAAATAAAAAAAAAGACAAAAATAAGTTTAACTGCAAATAAATTAGCAAAATTTTTTGCAACAAAAGAAGCATTTGTTAAAGCGCTAGGAAGTGGATTTACAAAAAATATATCTTTTAAAGATATTTCATTAAAAAATAAATTAAATGGCAAACCTTATATAATTTTAAGCGATCGTGTCCAAAAATATCTATATAAAAAGACACCTAGGGGATATAAACCGATAATAAATATCTCAATTTCTGATGAAAAAGATTATGTGGTTTCTAATGTTATTATTAGCTTTTTAAAAAAATAATAATTTATGCAATTATCAATAATTTTACTATTACTTTTAGTTCTATATATAGTTTTTACAAGTGAAAGCAAATGGGAAGCTTTAAAAATAATTTTTTCAGCAGGTTTAATAGCAATATTTATTAGAACAGTTTTTTTCCAACCTTTTAAAATACCTTCTGGATCAATGATCCCAACATTATTGATAGGTGATTTTATTTTTGTTTCACAATATAAATATGGATACAGTAAACATTCGCTACCATTATCTTTACCTTTAATTAAAGATAGGATATTAAAAAAAAATCCTAAAAGAGGGGATGTTGTTGTTTTTAAAACGCCTAATGATAATAGAACTGACTATGTTAAAACATTGATAGGCTTGCCAGGAGATAAAATTCAAATAAAAGATGGATTGCTTTATATAAATGATATTCAAGTTCAGAGAGATAGTGTTCAAGAATCCGTTATCAAAGTACACAATAATTATTTAAATGAATTTGATTTTGTTGAAATTTTTTCAAATGGAAAAAAACATTTTATAAGAGAAATGCAAGGCGATAATGCAGCAGGAGATAATACGATTGTTTACACGGTTCCAGAAAATAATTTTTTCTTTATGGGAGATAATAGAGATAATTCAATAGATAGCAGAGTTTTAAATTATGTTGGATTTGTTCCTTTTGAAAATTTAGTTGGAAAAGCAGAAATGATTTTTTTTTCATTAGATAAAAAAAATTATGGAATTACAAAATTTTGGAAGTGGAGAATTAGGTATGATAGAATTGGAAAAATTATCAATAAAAAAGTAAATAATTATTATGCAAATTGATAAATTTGAGAAAAAAATAAATTATATTTTTAAAAATAAAGAATTAATTGAATTAGCATTTACTCATTCTAGTTTTAAAAAAAGAAAGAGTGAAAATTATGAACGGTTAGAATTTTTAGGTGATAGGGTTTTATCTCTAGTAATTTCAGAAAATTTATTTTCAAAATATCCAAATGAAAATGAAGGTGCTTTATCAAAAAGATTATCAGATTTAATTTCTAAACAAAAATTATTAGAAGTTGCAAATGAAATAAATTTAAAAGAAATGTTAAAAATTGACAAATCAGAAAGAAAAAATTTAAATTTAAAAAAAAATATTTCAATTTTAAGCGATGTTTGCGAGGCACTAATTGGAGCAATATATTTAGACTCAAATTTAAATGAGGTAAAAAAATTTATTTTTAAATATTGGGAAAAAAAAATTATACAAAATATCTTACCACCACAAGACCCAAAATCTTTATTGCAAGAGGTCGCGCAAAAAAAAGGATTAGATTTACCCAAATATGTTTTGAAAAGTAAAGAAGGTCCGGCTCATAATCCTATTTTTGAAATAGAAGTCTTTTTAAAAGGAATAAAAAAATTTTCTGCTACTGCAAATACAATTAAAATAGCCGAAATTAATGCAGCAAAAAAAATGGTTGATCATATTTTAAAAAATAAATTACTTTGATAAAATGCAAATAAATGATGAAGGAATTATAATAAAAAAAAAAAAATATAGAGAAAGTTCATTATTAATTACTTTTTTTTCATTAAATCACGGTATTAATTCAGGTCTGGTAAAAGGTGTATTAAAAAAAGATTTTGGAACATATGAAATAGGTAACAAAGTTTTTATTAAATGTACTTTTAGATTAGACAATCAACTTTGGAATTGCAGATTTGAGTTAATAAAAAATAATAGCATTATTCTTTTTGATGATAAAAATAGATTAAATGCGTTGCTTACAATTTGCTCAATATTAGAATTAAGTTTTCCTAAAAATAATCCTTATAAAAAAATTTATAAAGAAACTATGAAATTGATAGAAAATTTATTTTCTAAAGATTGGCTTGAAACATATGTTAAGTGGGAATTATTTTTATTATCAGAACTTGGGTATGGACTTGATTTAGAAAAATGCGCTGTATCAGGAATTAAAAATAATTTAATATATATATCTCCCAACTCTGGTAAGGCTGTGTCTGACAAAGAAGGAGAAATATATAAAGAAAAATTACTAGATTTACCTGAATTTCTAATAAATCATAATGTTTCTGCAACTAAAGAGTCTTTAAAACAAGCAATAAAATTAACAGGTTTTTTTATAAATAAATTTTTAAAAAAAAATAATAAAAAACTACCTTTTTATACAAAAAATATTTTAATTTAAAAACAATGAATTTAAAAAAAATAATCTTAATTATTGAAGAAATAACAACCACAATTGGCAATAAAATATCATGGTTAGTTATTTTAATGACTTTTACTGCTTTTTCAGTTGCTATTTTTAGATACTTTTTCAATATTGGTTTTGTATGGATGCAAGAAATTTATATTTGGATGAATGGTTTAATTTTTTTATTAGGCGCTTCATATTCTTTACTTCATGACAAACACGTAAGAGTAGATATTTTTTATAGAAGTTTAAATGAAAAATATAAAGCATATATAAACATTATTTTTTCAGTTCTTTTTATTATTCCTTTTGTTTTTATTGTATCTAAATATTCAATACCATATGTTTTAAAATCTTGGTTTAGTTTTGAAAAATCAAGGGAAGCTGGAGGGTTAGAATTTTTATATTTATATAAAACAACAATCATTCTTTTTTGTTTTTTCTTATTTATCCAATCCATTGCTTTAATTTTTAGATGTATTTTAGTAATAAAAGAAAAAGAAAAGAAAATTTTCTTTAAAATTTTAAAAAAATTATGACAGCTGAAATTCTAAGTATTTTAATGTTTGCAACTACATTTGCTTTTTTATTATTTGGTTTTCCAGTTGCATTTACTTTAGCAGGAACCGCAATTTTATTTGCTATATATGCATCCTTTGCAAATTTTTTAAGTGCAGATTTTTTAGCATTAATACCATCAAAAATTTTTGGAACTATGACCAATGAACTATTGGTAGCTGTTCCTTTATTTGTATTTATGGGGCTTATATTAGAAAAATCTAGAATTGCAGAAGAATTGTTAGAAACTGTAGCAAATCTATTTGGAAAAATAAAAGGAGGGTTAGGTTTTACTGTAATTATTGTTGGAACTTTATTAGCAGCCTCAACTGGTATTGTTGGTGCAACTGTAGTTACCATGGGTTTACTTACTTTGCCCACAATGATTAAATGGAAATATGATAAAAAATTAGCTTCTGGATTAATATGTGCGTCTGGAACTTTAGGTCAAATAATACCACCATCAATAGTTTTAATACTGCTAAGCGATGTTCTTCAAGGAGCTTACAGTCAGTCACAATTACTTCAAGGAAAAATTCCATCAAATCCTATTTCAACAATTGATTTATTTGCTGGAGCTATTTTACCTGGCATCTTACTTGTTTCCCTATATTGTCTTTGGCAAATAATCATAATTTATTTTAAGCCAGATTATGCTCCTGCTATAAACAGTAAAAAAAAACCTTTCACATTAAAAACTTTAAATATAATTCTTTTACCAATAATACTTATAGTTCTTGTTCTAGGATCTATACTACTAGGAATTGCCACTCCGACTGAAGCAGCATCTATAGGTGCTGTTGGAGCAATAGTTTTAACAATATTAAAAAAAAGTTTTTCTGTGGAGATACTAAAAAAATCTGCATTAGACACTACAAAAATTAGCTCAATGATTTTTTTGATACTTATAAGTGCTAAAATTTTTTCTTTAGTTTTTATAGGCTTAGAGGGTAGAGAAATGTTAACTTTATTTATAAATCAAATACCAGGCGGAACTGTTGGGGCTATGTTATTTCTTATGATTTTAATTTTTTTTTTAGGTTTCTTTTTAGATTTTATACAAATAATTTTTACAATAATACCAATAATCGGACCAATATTATTGCAAATGGATATTAATCCGCTTTGGTTTGGAATAATGATTGCAGTTAATCTTCAAACAAGTTTTTTAACCCCACCTTTTGGTTTTGCTTTATTTTATTTTAGAGGAATTGCTCCTGCTTCTATAAAAACAACGGATATTTATAAAGGAGTTATGCCTTTTGTAGCCATTCAATTAATTGTTCTTTTATTAATTGCAAAATTTCCACAAATTGCTTTATGGTTGCCTGAAATACTTTACTAAAAATTATTTATTTAAAATCATAGATAAATTATCGTCAGTCATAAATTTAGGGCTATTAGTATTATCGAAAGATAAAATGCCTGTATATACTAGTATTAAAAATACAATATTTAGAATTACTATTGTCCTAGAAACGTGACCCCATAGTTTATTTTTCACATTGTATGCACAATTCCATATTGATACATATATCCAAATAGTATAAATCATAGAAATTAAAAAAATAAAAATTTTAATTGACCATGTTAATCCTAAAGAGAATCCAATATATAAAACAAATAATAAAAAAAATGAGAATATAATTTGAACAACAAAACCCATCAACCAAAAAGCTTTCCAAAGTTTCTGCTTTCCATTCCAATAACTTTGTAAAAAATCTTCAATTTTATTTATTGATTCATTATTTTTCATAATTTACGTATTTCATTCTAGTTTCTAAAAATTTTTTCTGATTTTCAGATCTTTTTATTGAATCATTTCTAAATTTAATAATACTTTTATAAACTTTTTTACTTAATTCATCAGATGATGATAATTTATTAAGAACCTTATTAGATAATATGGCAAGTTTTTTTAATACTTCATCCGGAAAAGGTTTTACTTTTACCCCATGTTTATTTAAAAGTGTTTTTAAAGCCATGTTGTTACCAGCAATCATTTCATTAGTCATTTGTTGAGTAGCGGCCTTTGCTGACAATGCAATAATTTTTTTTAAGTTATTTGGTAATGAATTCCATTTTTTTAGATTTATAAAACAATCTAAAATAGCAGCAGGTTCATGCCATCCTGGATAATAATAATATTTTGCAGCTTTGTGAATTCCAAAAGCTAGATCGTTATATGGTCCCACCCATTCCAATGCATCAATTGCTCCAGATTGTATAGATGTTAGTAATTCTCCTCCATGTATATTTACAACTGTTCCTCCAGCAGCTTTTATTACTTCACCACCTAAACCCGGAGCTCTCATTTTCAAGCCTTGGTAATCTTCAATTGTTTTTATTTCTTTATTGTACCATCCACCCATTTGAGGCCCTGTATTACCACAAACAAAGAATTTACATCCCATTTTTTCATAAATTTTATCAGCTATTTCTTGTCCACCGCCTTTTTCAAACCAAGAATTTTGTTCTTGAGGTGTTAAACCAAATGGTATGGCTGATAAATATTGAGCAGCAGCAACTTTCCCCTTCCAATAATATGGGCCACCATGTCCCATTTCAATTGCTCCACTTGAAACTGCATCCATCGCTTCAAAAGCTGGAACTATTTCACCAGACCCAAAAACTGTAATATTCATTTTGCCATCAGAACCTTCATTCACCATTTTTGCAAAAATTTCCGCACATGTTCCTAAACCAGGAAAATTTTTTGGCCACGTTGTAACCATTTTCCAATTATAAGATTTAGCCGCCTTTATTTTTTTTGGAATGAATGTAGAGAAAGCTGCTGCTGTTGATAAAAGAGCAGTTTTTTTTAAAAAATTTCTTCTATTATTTTTTTTTTTCAAAAAGTTTCCCACTTTTTATTTTTAAGGATTTGTATAGGCTTGAAATTTATTTTATAAGACATTTTATCACATTCTTTAATATAGTATCCAAGATACAAATACTTTTTTTTTTCTTTTTGCGCTTCTTCTATAAGTTTTAAAATTAAAAAACTACCCAAGCTTTTATTTTTGAATTTTGGATTAAAAAATGAGTAATTGGCTGAAAAAGATTCTCCATATACATCAAAAAGTATTGCCCCAAAGAATTTATTATTTTTATATATGTTTAAAACTTTTGTTTTAACAGGAGAAATTTCTAACATAGTTCTAAAATCTAGGTATGTCATATCCATCATATCTCCTTTTGAATGGCGCGAATTTATGTAATTTTTAAATAGCTTATAATGAGCTCTATTTGTTTGCGGTTTTTCTATTTTATATTTTAAATCATAATTTTTCTTTAAAATTCTTTTAAAATTTTTAGTAAATATAAAATCGTTTACAACAATTCTAGTCGACAAACATGATTTACATGTTTTACAGTTTGGTTTATAAAAAATATTTTCACTTCTTCTAAATCCTTCAGATACTAGTTTTTCTTGCATTTTTTTACTTACAAATTTTGTTAAATCGGTAAACAATAAATGTTCTTTTCTCCCAAGAATATAAGGACATGGTCGAGGTAAAGATCTTTGAAAGTTTAAATTTTTTAATATTTTTGTAGGTTTATTCATTTTAAGTTTTTAGCAATATCAATGGCTCCATAACAAAAAATAGCAGATGCACCTGCTCTTTTTATAGAAATTAAACTTTCATACAGACATTTTTTATAATTCAAAGAATTTTCTTTTTCAGCATGTTTTAGCATTGAATATTCGCCACTTACCTGGTATGCAAAAATCGGAATATTAAATTTTCGTTTAACTTTTGAAATTATATCTAGGTATGGAAGCGCAGGTTTAATCATAACCATATCAGCACCTTCGTTTATATCCATTGATACCTCTCTAATCGCCTCATTTGAATTTTGAAAATTCATTTGATAAGTTTTTTTATCTGTTTTGCCTAATGATTTTGATGATCCAACTGCATCTCTAAACGGTCCGTAAAAATTAGAAGCAAATTTTGCTGCATATGACAATATGATTGTATTGCCAAAACCTTCATTATCTAGTCTATCTCTTATCACGCCGATTCTTCCATCCATCATATCTGAGGGTGCAATTATATCAGCCCCTGCTTCTGCTTGTATAATTGCTTGTTGAGATAAAATTTCTATTGTTTCATCATTTACAATACAATTATTTCTTAAAATTCCGTCATGCCCATGAGTTGTATAGGGATCAAGTGCAACATCACATATCAAACCTAGATCAGGAAATTTTTTTTTTATTTCTTTTATTGATTTACAAATAAGATTATTTTTATTAAGCGCCTCTTTTCCATCAAATGTTTTTAGTTTTTTTTCTACATAAGGGAAAAGAGCAATAGCAGGTATCCCAAGTTTCTTAACTTCCTCGATTTTTTTAAGAATTATATCAATACTATATCTTTTGACAGAGGGAAGAGATTTAATATTTTCGGTAATTTTTTTTCCATTGGTAACGAACATAGGGTAAATAAGATCATTGACACTTAGTTCTGTTTCAGAAATTAAATTTCTACACCACGGAGACTGCCTATTTCTTCTTAACCTTGTACGAGGAAATTTACCAATTGTAAATCTTTTATTCATATTCCCAAATTTGATCCCAAAAAAAATTTTTTTATACTTAAAATAAAGTATAAAAAAAATTACACAGTTTAATAGAATATATATTGTAAAAAATCATAGAAATTAAATGAAAAAATTCAATTTTGACCAAATTTTTTTAAGATCCATTTTAGAATTAAGGAAAAAAAACCTCGATAGAAGCCTAAAATCACTAAAAAAAATCAGCTCTATTAAAGTTAAATATAAAGATAAAATCTTAATTAATTTTTCTTCAAACGATTATCTAGGTTTATCACAAAATAAAATTATGAAGAATGATACAATTAGGGTAATTAAAAAACATGGTATAGGTAGCGGTTCTTCACGTTTAGTATCAGGAAATTTTGATTTTCATGAAAAAATAGAGAGCTTATTAGCCAAAAAAAAGAGATCACAGTCATCTATAATTTTTAGCACAGGTTACCTTGCAAATTATTCAGTTTTATCTTCAATACTTAGTTCTGATGTATTTACAAAAACCCCAATTGTTTTTTCAGATAAATTAAATCATCAATGCATCTATGAAGGATGTAAAAATAAAAAAATTAATTTTTTACGTTTTAAACATAATGATATGAATCACTTAGAATATTTGTTGAAAAAAAATAAATTAAAGTCAAATCCTAAATTTATTCTATCTGAATCCGTGTTTAGTATGGACGGAGATTTTGCAGACATTAAGAATCTTGTTTATTTGAAAAAAAAATATAATTCTTTTTTATTTTTAGATGAAGCACATGCAACTGGAATTTATGGCAATGAAGGATTTGGTTTTTCTACAAAGTTTAAAAACGATATTGATTGTGTTACAGGAACATTTAGCAAAGCATTTGGAAGTTTTGGAGCCTATATAAGTTGTAGAAAGAATTTAAAATCTTTTTTAATCAATAAATGTCCAAGCTTTATATACTCAACCTCTTTACCTTTTAGCTTATTAGCATCTATTTATTCAGCTATAAAAATTATTCCAAAATTAAATAATGAAAGAAAAAAATTAATAAAAAATTCTTTTATTTTTAGAAACATGCTAAAAAAAGAAAACTTCAATATTGGTAATTCTCAAACAAATATTATTCCAATAATTATTGGAAATACCAATAAAACAATTTTAATTTCGAAGAAATTAGAAAAAAAAGGAATATATATTGTACCAATAAGACCACCTTCTGTTCCCTCAAACACTTCGAGATTAAGAATTTCTATTTCAAGTAATCACAGTCAAAATGATATAAAAAAATTGTTTAATTTATTAAAAAATTTAAAAATATAAATTGATAATATGAATAAAAAAGGTTTTTTTATTACTGGAACTGATACAAATGTCGGCAAGACTTTTTTTTCATCTATATTAATTCAAAAATTTAATTATGATTATTGGAAGCCTATACAAACCGGAAAAAATCTGGAAAACGATACTTTACATATTGAAAAAAATACCAAAACTATAAAAAATAGATTTCATAAACCAATTTATTCTTTTATAAAACCTTTATCTCCTCATTTGGCATCTAATTATGAAAAAAAATCAATTAATATGAAAAAAATAAAAAAACCTAATTCAAAAATACCCATGATTATAGAAGGCGCGGGTGGTATCCTTGTTCCTTTAAATAAAAATAATTTAATTATTGATTTAATAAAAAAATTTAAACTTCCTGTAATTATTGTTTCCAATTCTGTTTTAGGAACAATCAATCATACTTTAATGACAATTGAAATTTTAAAAAAAAATAAAATAAATATTTTCGGAATTGTTTTAAATAATATAAAAAATAAAATTGAAGGAGATAATCATGCTAAATCTATAGAACAATATGGCAATGTTAAGGTTTTAGAAAAAATTTCATTTTTTAAAGATTTAAATAAAAAAAAGATCATATCATTATCGAAAAAAACATCATTTAATGTATTCAAATTATGACAATTACTAAATCAATAAAGCAAGACGAAAAATATATTTGGCATCCTTTTACCCAACATAAGATTTCTCCTTTACCCATAAAAATAGTTTCTGGAAAGATGACCAAATTAAAAGATGAAAAAGGTAACTCTTACATTGATTTAATTTCTTCTTGGTGGGTTAATGTTCATGGACATTGTCATCCTTATATTGCAAGAGCAATATTTAAACAATCAAAAAAAATAGAACAAGTTATATTTGGAGGTTTTACTCATGAGCCTGCAATTGAATTAGCAAAAAAAATTATAAAAATTTTACCTAAAAACCTTAAAAAGGTTTTTTTTTCAGATAATGGATCTACTGCTGTTGAAGTAGCCTTAAAAATTGCTTATCAATATTGGTTCAATAAAAATAAAAAAAAAAAAACTTTTATAGCTTTTAAAAATGCATATCACGGAGACACAGTTGGTGCTATGAGTTTAAGTAGCGGATCAGATTTATTTTCTACATTTAAAGATCTTTTTTTTAAAATAAAATTATTTGATTATCCTTCTACATGGGAAGGCGATAATAAAATAGAAAAAAAAGAAGAATTAGTACTAGAAAAAATTGATAAAGAATTAAAAAATAATCATGATATAGCAGGGATAATTATAGAGCCATTGATACAAGGATCTGGAGGGATGAATGTTTGTAGAGAAATTTTTATTAAAAAACTAGCTAAAGTTATTAATAAACGAAAAAATCTTTTAATTTTTGATGAAGTAATGACAGGTTTTGGAAGAACAGGTGATTTTTTTGCATGTAAAAAGACAAATACTAAACCTGATATAATATGTCTATCAAAAGGTTTAACAGGTGGGTTTCTTCCATTATCTCTTACAATAACTACAGATAAAATTTATAAAAATTTTTTAGGCACCAACTTCGATAAAGCATTAGCTCATGGACATTCTTTTACAGCCAATCCTTTAGGTTGCGCAGCTTCAATTGCATCATTAAATTTATTTAAATCTAAAAAAGTTTTTGAAAAAATTAAAAATATTGAAAGACAACATTATATATTTTCAAAAAAATTAAGAAAATTAGAAATAGTTGAAAAAATTAGAATTTGTGGAACTATAATTGCTTTTAATATAAAAGGATTTGGAAGTGGATATAGAGCAATTATTCCAATGAAAATTAAAAAATTCTTTTTAGATAAAGGATTATTATTAAGACCATTAGGAAATGTTATTTATATTATGCCACCATATTGTATTCTAAAAAAAGAATTAAAATATTCTTATAAAATAATTTATCAGGGATTAAAAAAATTAGATGAGACTAGATCACATAATTAATGAAAAATTCGAACCCGTATCAGAATTTATTTCTAATGTAATTTTTTACAGTATCAAATACGGTGAAGCAAATATAAAGTTGATAGTTGTCTGGTTGTTTTTAGCTGCTTTATTCTTTAGTTTTTATTTAAAATTTGTAAATATTTGGGGATTTAAACATTCTATAGATCTTATTTCTGGAAAGTTTAAAAATAGATTTGATAAAGCAAAAGGAGAAGTTACACATTTTCAAGCATTAACAGCAGCACTTTCCGGAACAGTAGGTTTGGGGAACATAGCAGGTGTAGCAGTTGCAGTTTCTTTAGGTGGACCAGGAGCAACACTATGGATGATTTTTGCGGGTTTTTTAGCTATGGCAGCAAAGTTCGTTGAATGTTCTTTAGGTTTAAAATATAGAACTTTTAATCGAGATGGCACAGTTTCAGGAGGGCCAATGTATTATTTAAGCCGAGGTCTTCCGAAAAAAAAAATAGAAATTACTGCATTCCCAACTAGCTTTAAAATAAAATTACCTTCAGCCGGGCAGTTTTTAGCTACTTTTTTTGCAATAGCAGCTGTTCTAGGTTCTTTTGGTGGCGGCAATATGTTTCAAGCCAATCAATCATTTAGACAATTACTCAATGCCACTGGTGGGGAGGCAAGTATATTTTATGGATATGGTTGGTTATTTGGTTTTTTTCTAGCAGTTCTTGTTGGCATAGTAATTATTGGAGGAATAAGAGGTATTGCAAAAGTAACTGAAAAAGTAGTTCCATTAATGGGAGGAATTTATTCTTTAGCAGCTTTAATTATAATTTTTATAAATTACGAGATGCTTCCTAGTGCTATAGCAAGCATATTTACATTGGCCTTTACTCCAGAAGCAGGAATGGGAGGAATTTTAGGAGTACTTATTGTTGGTTTTCAAAGAGCAACTTTTTCTAATGAGGCTGGAATTGGTTCAGCCCCAATAGCATATTCTGCTGTAAAAAGCGACAACCATTTATCTGCTGGTTTTGTTTCTTTATTCGAACCTTTTTTTGATACGATTATAATATGTACTATGACAGCCTTAGTTATTATTATTTCAGGAGCATACGATCCTTCTTCAGGTATTTCAGGTATAGAATTAACTTCTAAAGCATTTGAAAAAGATATTACTTGGTTTCCATATATTTTATCATTTGCTGTAATTTTATTTGCTTTTTCAACAATTATTACATGGTCATATTATGGTATGAAAGCCTGGACATATTTAGTAGGAAATAATATTTTTGCTGAAAACTTTTATAAAATTATTTTTTGTTTTTTTGTTATAGTAGGTGCCGCATCTGAATTAGATAGCGTGATACATTTTTCTGATGCCATGATTTTTGCAATGGCATTTCCTAATGTAATAGGAATGTATTTTCTAGCCTCCGAATTAAAAAACGACTTAAATAAATATAAAAAAAAGTTTTTATAATTTTATCATGGATATAAACTTTAATTATGAATAGCAAAAATATTACTATAGCATCTGATCATGCTGGACATGATTTAAAAGAAGCTTTAATAAAAGAGATTTTGCAAATGGGTTTTGAAGTTCTAGATTGTGGTACAAATTCCAATGATTCAGTTGATTATCCTGATTACGCAAAATTAGCAGTAGATAATGTCTTAAAAAAAAAAAGTGAGTTTGCTATTTTAATATGTGGTTCTGGAATTGGTATGTCGATAACCGCTAATAGATTTAAAGGTATTAGAGCAGCTTTATGTAGAACCACAGAAGATGCAAAGCTTGCTAGGCAACACAATAATGCAAATATATTAACATTTGCAGGAAGACAAATAGATGTAGACGAAGCAAAAAATTGTTTTAAAATATTTATAAATACATCTTTTGATGGTGGAAGACATCAAAAACGTATTGAAAAGATAGATTAACTTTTTAAATAATTGATTAATGAGTATTGACACAAATATAAAAATTCAAAAAAAGTTTTTTCAAGATAATTTAGATTCTATAGATCCTGAAATTACTAAAGCTTTACAAAATGAATATGATAGACAAACTAATCAAATTGAATTAATTGCTTCGGAAAATATAGCATCTCTTGCTGTTATACAAGCACAAGGATCTTTAATGACTAATAAATACGCCGAAGGTTATCCAGGTAAAAGATATTATGGCGGATGTGAATATTATGACACTGTAGAAAATTTGGCTATTGATAGAGCTAAGAAAATTTTTAATTGCGCATATGCTAATGTTCAACCTAACTCTGGTTCTCAAGCCAATCAAGCAGTAATGTTAGCTTTAGTTCAGCCACATGATACTGTAATCGGAATGTCTTTAGATGCGGGTGGACACTTAACACATGGTGCAGCTCCTAATGTTTCAGGTAAATGGTTTAACGCTATTCAATATGGTGTAAAAAAAGAAGATGCGTTATTGGATTATGATCAAATCGAAAAGCTGGCTGTAGAAAATAAAGCTAAATTAATAATTGCCGGCGGATCTGCATATCCGAGAATAATAGATTTTAAAAGAATAAGAGAAATAGCAGATAAGGTTAATGCATTTTTTCTAGTTGATATGGCACATTTTGCTGGTTGTGTTGCTGGTGATCAGTATCCAAGCCCAATACCGCATGCACATGTCGTTACAACAACCACACATAAAACATTACGTGGTCCAAGAGGAGGAATGATTTTATCTAATGATGAAGAATTAGGAAAAAAATTTAATTCAGCAGTTTTTCCAGGCATGCAAGGCGGACCTTTGATGCATGTTATTGCGGCAAAAGCTGTTGCATATGGAGAAGCTCTTCAACCTGAATTTAAGGAATATATTATTAACGTAATCAAGAATGCAAAAATACTAGCTTCGACTCTTATAAAAAGAGGCGTAGATATAGTTTCAGGAGGCACTGATACCCACCTTGCCTTAGTTGATTTAAGACCAAAAAAATTAACCGGTAAAGATGCAGAAGCAAGTTTAGAAAGAGCGGGTTTAACATGTAATAAAAACGGCGTTCCTTTTGATCCTGAAAAACCTTGGGTTACTTCTGGTGTTAGATTAGGCACACCAGCTGGTACAACTAGAGGTTTTAAAGAAAAAGAATTCGAATTAATTGGAAATTTAATTGGCGATGTTCTAGATGGTTTGCAAAAAAATTTACACGATAATTCAGAAACTGAAAAAAAGGTCAAAAGCAAAGTCTTAGATTTGTGTAAAAAATTCCCTATTTATTCTAAATTAATTTAAAAATCTAAAATATGGAGCGAACAAGTTCTATTAGAGATAGATATTTTATGAGAAATGCTCTAAATATATCTTTGAGAGGCATAGGAAATACATGGCCTAATCCATCTGTTGGCGCTGTGCTAGTAAAAAATAATCAAATTATTAATAGAGGTTGGACTCAACCAGGAGGAGTACCTCATGCAGAAACTATGGTATTAAAAAAAAAAAATACCCTGGCGCAACTTTGTATACAACTCTTGAGCCTTGCTCGCATTATGGAAAAACATCGCCATGTGTAAATCAAATTATAAAATCAAGAATAAAACGTGTAGTTATAGGATTAAAAGACCCGAATCCAAAGGTTAATGGGAGAGGAATTGATAAATTAAAAAAAAAAAAAATTAAAGTAACAATAGGAATTTTAAAAGATGAAATTAAAAAAATTCATTCAGGTTTTTTTAATAAAATAAAAAATAAAAAACCTTTTATTAGCACAAAAATTGCAATTAGTATTAATGGTAAAATGATAAATAATAAAAAAAAATGGATTACCTCAGAAAGTTCCAGAGAATATGGTAATTTTTTAAGAGCAAAATATGATGCTATAATTACAGGAATTAATACTGTCCTCTATGATAATCCTTTACTAAATTGCAGACATCAAGGCATGATTAATCTTTCTCCTGTTAGGATTATTTTAGATAGCAAATTAAGAATAAGAGAAAGTTTAAAAATTATTAAAACTGCTAAAAAAATTAAGACTTATGTATTTACAATTTCTAATGAAAAAAAAAAAATTATGAAATTAAATAGATTAGGATTGAAAATAAAAATATTTAATCAAAACAGAGAAGAAAGATTAAATCTTAAAGATGTAATTCTAGAAATGACAAAAATGGGTTTTAATAATGTGTTGGTTGAGGCTGGCCCTAATTTAAATGCTTCATTTTTTAAAAATAATCTTATTGATAAGATTTATTATTTTAAATCAAAAAATTTCATTAATTCAAAAGTATTAGACACAGAAAAAAAATTAATGGAGGCAAATATTAAAAAATTAAAATTTAAAACTTTATCATCTAGACAATATGAAGATGATGTTTTAAAAATATATGAAAAATAATGTTTACCGGGATTATAGAAGATATTGGAGAAATTTTTAGAATCAAAAAAGATGGTGATACTAAATTTTATATTTCTACTAAAATTAATTATAAAAAATTAAAAATTGGTTCTTCAATAAGTTGTAATGGTATTTGTTTAACAATTATAAAAAAAGGTAAAAAGAAAAAAAATAATTGGTTTGTAATCAGCGCTTCTAAAGAAACGCTATTAAAATCAAATTTAAATTCATTTAAAGTTGGTGCATTAGTTAATCTTGAAACCTCTTTAAAAGTTGGAGATGAAATTTCAGGACATTTAGTTTTTGGTCATATAGATAAAACAGCAAAAATAGTTTCTAAAAAATATCAAGGTTCAAGTTTAATATTAAAAATTGAAATCCCTTTCAATCTAAAAAAATTTATAACTTCTAAAGGCTCGATATCTATTAACGGTGTTTCTCTAACAATAAACGATGTATCGAGTAATGCTTTTGAAGTAAATATTATTCCTCATACTTTAAAAACTACAACATTCAACAATGTAAGTATTAAAGAATTATTAAATATAGAAGTTGATATGATAGCAAGATATGTTTCTAATTATGTTGATGTAAATAAATTATGACCTTTTTTTCAAAAATAGAAGAAATTATCAAAGATGCGAAAAAAGGAAAAATGTTCATTTTGGTTGATGATGAAAATAGAGAGAATGAAGGTGACCTTATCGTGCCAGCTGAAAAAATTAATGCTGATAAAATTAATTTTATGGCTAAATATGGAAGAGGACTTATATGTCTTGCTTTATCGGGAAAAAGAATAGAAGAATTAAATCTTCCTTTAATGCCTCAACATAATGCTCCAAGAAGAAAAACTGCATTTACAATATCTATTGAAGCAAAAAAAGGCATATCTACAGGTATATCTGCTAAAGATAGAGCAAAGACTATAAAAGTAGCAATAAATAAAAAATCAAATTCACAGAATATTTCTACTCCTGGGCATATTTTCCCATTGAGAGCTCAAGACGGAGGCGTTTTAGTTAGAGCAGGACATACAGAAGCAGCTGTAGATATAGCATCTTTAGCAAACCTTAATTCATCAGGGGTAATATGTGAAATTATGAATGATGATGGAACGATGGCAAGAAGAGATGACCTTTTCAAATTTTCTAAACAACATAAATTAAAAATTGCAACTATTTCAGATTTGATTTCTTATAGAAGAAAAAAAGAAAAGATTATAGAAAGAACATTAGAAACTAAAATTAAAAGTAAATATGGAGGAGAATTTAATTTAATAGTTTACAAGAATAAAATTGTACCCGCTGAACATATTGCTTTAGTAAAAGGAAAAATTAATTCAAAAAAATCAGTATTAGTCAGAGTTCACGCTTTAAATTTTTTAGATGATATTCTAGGAACATCATCTTTTCTAGATAATCAAATAAAAAAATCTATGCAAATGATATCAAAAAAGAAAAACGGAGTTATTGTAATTATAAGGGAACCAAGATCATGGACTTTATCTCAAAGGATTAAATCAAATACAGATGATAAAAAAAATTTACAATTAAGAGATTATGGGGTAGGAGCGCAAATTTTAATTGATTTAGGGATAAAAAATATGATTTTAATATCAAATAGTAAAAAAACAATTGTTGGTCTTGAAGGTTATGGATTAAAAGTAATTAACACTATCCCAATAAAATGAAAACTAAAATAAAAATAATATATTCAAATTATTATTTAGATGAAATAACATCTAAGATGTTAGATATATGTAAAAAAAAACTAAAAAGTTCACAGATCGATTATGATTTTTCTGAAGTGCCCGGTTCATTTGAAATACCCTTTGAAATTGCTCGTAGTATTAAAGAAGATACAAAGGATAATGAAAAACAACTTGGAACATTTGAAGGAAAAGATAAGAAAAAAATTAGAGATAATATATTGCAGATCTCTAAATTGAGCCAGCTTAATTTAAACAAGCAACCTAAATACGCAGGTTATTTAGCCTTAGGATGTATAATTAAGGGTAAAACAATTAATCACAAAGCAATATCAACATCTATTTTTACAAATTTACAAAGAATTAGTATCGAAAATATTATACCTATTGGTAATGGGATATTTAATGCAAATAATATGCAAGAGGCAAAGAATAAATTAGATAAGTGTACCCAACATGCAGTAGAAACATTACTTATGCTCTTAATAAAAAAATGATAAAAAAAAATAAAGGTTCAAGATCTTGGTCAAGGGTACTTGCAACGCAAGCAATGTACCAATTATCTTATAATAAAAAAATTGAGATTTCTGTTGTGAAAAAAAACTTGTTAAAAGATAGTGAAACTAGAAATTCACCAGATAGAAAATTTTTTTTTAAGTTACTTAATGAGACGGTTAAAAATAAAAAAAATTTAGATAAAAGAATTGAAACTATAGTAAAAAAAAAAAGTTTTGAAAAAATGGAGACAATAATCAAAGTAATTTTAGAACTTGGTTCATGTGAAATTATTTATTTTAAAAATTTGTCACATAAAATATCTATTGCTGAATATAATAAAGTTAGTAGTTCTTTTTTAAATAAAAATGAAGTTGGACTTATTAATGGAATTTTACATCAACTAGCAAATAGTATTAGCAATGAATGAATATGAAGTTATAAAAAAAATATTTTCTCCTCTTTCTTCAAACAATCTATCATTAAACCTAGATGATGACGCGGCTGTATTACCTGATAAAAAAAAAATTGTAGTTGGCACAGATTCAATTGTTGAAGGCGATCATTTTCAAAAAAATGAAAAAAATCCTTCACTAATTGCAAAGAAATTACTTAGAGCGAATCTATCTGATTTAGCATCTATGTGCGCCGAACCCTTTGGATATACTTTAAATTTATCACTGCCAAATAAGTTAAAAGAAAAAAAATTAAATAGATGGATTAAATTATTTGCAAAAGGATTAAAAGAAGATCAATTAAAATACAAATTAGCTTTAATAGGTGGAGACACAGTAGTTACTAGTGGACCGTTAATATTATCTATTACTTTATTTGGTTATAAAAAAAAAAAACTTATTAAAAGGTCAAATGCAAAATTATCGGATGATATTTATGTTACAGGTAATATCGGTGATAGCGGAGTTGGTTATAAAATTTTGTTAAAAAAATTATCTTTAAATAAAAAACTAAATAATTTTTATATTCGTAAGCATAAATTGCCTGATCCCCCAGTTGAATTTTCAAAAGAACTAGGTAGATATATAAATTCTGCAACTGATATTTCTGATGGGCTTCTAGCAGATTTAAATAATATTATTTTATCATCAAATTGTGGCGCCGAGATTAACATTGAAAAAATTCCGTTTAGTAAACAAACAAAAGAATTGTTAAATTTAAATAAAATTAATACAAATTATCTAATTACTTGTGGTGAAGATTATCAATTAATATTTACTGCAAACAAAAAAAATTCAAAAAAAATTATTTCACTAGCGAGAAAACATTTATTAAAAATTACAAAAATTGGAAGTATTTTAAAAAAAAAAAAACTTATTGTATTAGACCAAAATAATAAAGAATTATCATTTAAAAGTTTGGGTTTTAAGCATTTTTAATTTGATTTTTTAATAAAAAGTAATTAAAACTGTTATGATATGGATCCAATACAGTTTTCAATTATTTGCGGACTAAGCTCAATTTTGTATGGTTTTTTAGCTACAAGAAGTATACTTAATTCAGATTCCGGAAATAAAAAAATGCAAGAAATATCTCTTGCTATTCAAGAAGGGGCAAATGCTTATTTAAATAGACAGTACTTAACGATTTCTTATGTTGGCCTTACAATATTTGTTTTAATTTTTTATTTTTTTGATTTTAAAGTAGCTTTTGGTTTTTTATTAGGAGCAGTTTTATCTGGTTTAGCAGGTTACATAGGTATGCACATATCTGTTAGATCAAATGTAAAAACCGCATCTGCAGCATCGAAAGGATTATCCGAAGGCCTTAAAGTTGCATTTAGGGCAGGTTCAGTCACAGGAATGCTAGTTGTGGGTTTAGCATTGTTGTCAATTGGCGGGTATTATTCATTTTTATTATATTTAGGTGTAAACGGAAGAGGACTAATTGAACCATTAGTTGGTTTAAGTTTTGGAGCTTCATTAATTTCTATTTTTGCCAGGCTAGGTGGTGGAATTTTCACAAAAGGTGCGGATGTTGGTGCTGATTTAGTTGGTAAAGTTGAAGCAGGAATACCAGAAGATGATCCTAGAAATCCTGCTGTGATTGCAGATAATGTAGGAGATAATGTTGGTGATTGCGCAGGTATGGCAGCAGATTTATTTGAAACCTATGTTGTCACAGTAGTTGCAACAATGGTTTTAGCATCAATTTTTTTTAATCAGCAAACAGATCTTGTTTTAGCATTTATGTCATATCCATTAGCTATTGGGGGTGCATGTATTATTACAAGTATCATTGGAACATTTTTTGTAAGACTAGGAAAATCTAACAATGTTATGGGAGCTTTATATAAAGGATTCTTTGTTACGGCCTTTTTATCGATAGCAAGTTTATGGTTTTTAACGGATTGGTTTATAGGTTTAGATAAGAATTTTTTAGTCAATGATAAAAATTTTAATGGACTCGATTTATTTTATTGCGGAGTCACAGGATTAGTAATTACCAGTCTGCTCATATGGATTACAGAATATTATACAGGTACTAATTTTAAACCAGTGCAAAGTATTGCTAAATCCTCAGAAACTGGACATGCTACAAATATCATACAGGGATTAGCTGTAAGTTTAGAGGCAACAGCAATTCCCGCTGTAATTATTTGTATAGGAATAATAACATCTTTCAAATTAGCCGGTCTATTTGGTATAGCAATTTCAGTAACATCAATGCTTGCACTAGCAGGAATGGTTGTTGCGTTAGATGCATATGGACCAGTTACGGATAATGCTGGTGGTATAGCAGAGATGTCCAAACTAGATAAAAAAATTAGAAAAATTACAGATGCATTAGATGCAGTAGGTAACACAACTAAGGCAATTACAAAGGGATATGCAATTGGTTCAGCCGGTTTAGGAGCTTTAGTATTATTTGCCACTTATACTGCTGATTTAAATTATTTTATAGAAAACAATCTCATTAATGTTCAAAATATTAATTTTAATTTATCAAACCCATATGTTGTCGTAGGTTTAATTTTCGGCGGTCTTTTACCTTACCTTTTTGCATCAATGGGAATGACAGCAGTTGGCAGAGCTGGGTCAGCAGTTGTTATAGAAGTGAGAAGACAATTCAAAAGCATAAAAGGTATTATGTCAGGAAAAGCAAAACCAGAGTACGGAAAATGTGTAGATATGCTTACCAAAACTGCTATTAAAGAAATGATAATACCTTCATTATTACCAGTTTTATCACCAATTATTTTATATTTCTTTATTCTACTAGTTGCCGATCAAAGTTCCGCTCTAGCATCAGTTGGAGCCATGTTATTAGGTATTATTGTTACAGGTTTGTTTGTTGCAATATCAATGACTGCAGGAGGTGGCGCCTGGGATAATGCAAAAAAATATATAGAAGATGGCAATTTAGGAGGAAAAGGCTCAGATGCTCATAAAGCTGCTGTTACTGGAGATACAGTTGGAGATCCTTATAAAGATACAGCAGGTCCAGCTATAAATCCAATGATCAAGATTACCAATATTGTTGCATTATTGCTTCTAGGCTTTATAGCTCATTAACTATTATTTTTTATTTCCATATGGATCAGGGTTTAAATTACTGAAGAATTCTCTAAGCCAATTTATTTTTTTGCCACGACTATCTGTAATTGTATCTTCGTATTCTATATCGTTTATATCTTTCTTTGATAGTAATTCCTTCTTAGTTAAAGTTTCTTTGTCGAAGGAAAGTATTAATATTTTTTGATCTGTATTTTGGCCATCTAAAAAAACAAATTTTTTAAATTCAGAACTTATATATATCCAGCTTGGTTCTTTATCAAAATTACTTGTTGTTGACGGGGAACCAAGCATATTAAGAATTTCATCCTTTTTTATTTTTCCTACTTCTAATTCTTCAAATTTAACATTTTTTTCATATATTTGGCCATGATTTTCAACAACTTTTAACCCACAAGAAGTTAATTGCAAAAAAAGTGTGGTAAAAACTATTTTTAAAATTATTTTTATATAATTCATATTTTTATAATGATATTAAATAGTTTAAAAAAAATTTTTTTCAAAAAGAAAAATTATAATACAAAAAAAATAAAAGATATTCTTAATAATATAATTAAAATATCTAATTCTAATATATTTAATCAAAAGTTTAATATTCCAAATACTTTTAATAGCAAATATGAAATTATATTAATATTAATTTTTCTCTTACATATTAGATTTAAAAATGAAATAGATAAAATAAAAATGCAGTTACTTTATAATTATTTTTTCGAATACATAGATTTTTCATTAAGAGAAATTGGCACAGGAGATCTTTCTGTTGGAAAAAAAGTAAAAAGTTTGGCTAAAATTTTTTCTTTTAGAATGCAACAATATAAAAAAATTACAGAAAGTGACTTTGTAAATATCAAAAAATTAATAAAAAAGAATATATATAACAATAATATTAAGCAAAAAAATTTAAATAATTTTTATAACTATATTTTAAAGCATCATAAAAAACTAAATAACTCAACTTCTAACGAAATTTTTATAAAAAACTTTTTTCACGAATAAATTAATATTTTTTTAATAATTTATTTGTGTTTTATTTTTTAAATGATAATAATTATAATCAAATGGCAGTACCAAAAAAAAAAACTTCTAAATCAAAATCTAAAATGCGTATATCGCATCTTAAAGGAAAATTATCCACTATTAAATATATCGAAGATAAAAATTCAGGCGAATTAAGAAGACCTCATCATATAGATAAATCTACAGGCGAATATAGGGGGAAAAAAATTATTAATCCTACTAAATAATATTTTTTAAAATATTGTTCTGTGAATAATTCTAAGGAAATTACAATTGCTGTAGATGCTATGGGAGGAGATTTAGGTCCTCAAAGTGTAATTGATGGCGTTTATATAGCTTCAAAAAAGACACCAAAAGTAAAATTTATTTTTTTTGGTGATGAAAAAGTAATTAAACCATTATTACAAAAAAATAACTTTCTTAATAAATTTGAAATTTTCCACACAACTCAAATAATAACAAATAATACAAAACCTATAGACGCATTGAGAAATTTTAGGAAATCCAGTATGTTTAAATCAATAGAATCTGTTAAAAAAGGACTTGCCAATGCTGTTGTAAGCGGTGGAAATACAGGTGCTTTAATGGTTATATCTACAGTTTTAATGAAAACTATTAAAGGTATAAATCGTCCAGCAATAGCAAGTATGTTTCCAACTAAAATTAATAATAAAATAACTAAAAAATCTAGAACGGTAATGTTAGATTTGGGAGCAAATATTGAATGTAATACAAAAAATATTATAGATTTTGCAATTATGGGAAAAATTTTTTCTAAGACTGTTTTGGGAATAAAAAAACCAAAAATTGGTTTATTAAATGTTGGATCTGAAATTTTAAAAGGTAATTTAATCGTTCAATCAGCTGCAAATAAATTAGAAAAAGAAAAAAATATTGATTTTCATGGCTTTGTAGAGGGAAATGATATACCAATGGGCATTGTAGATGTTGTTGTTACAGACGGTTTCACAGGAAATATTGCTTTAAAAACAGCTGAAGGTACAGCTGAACTTTATACTAACTATTTAAAAAATTCATTTAATGATAACATCTACTCTAAGTTTGCATTTATTATTTCATTACCAATTTTAAAAAATTTGTGGAATAAAGTAAATCCAAGCAAATATAATGGAGCAATGTTTTTAGGTTTAAATGGGATAGTTGTTAAAAGTCATGGCAGAGCAAATGATCAAGGTTTTTCGAACGCTATATCAGTGGCATATGATTTATGTGTTAATAATTTTAATGAAAAAATTATTTCAGAAATAAAAAAAAATTTTTAATAAAATGAAGTTTTCAAGTTACATTTTAGGTTGCGGAGGTTATTTGCCAAAAAAAATTATAACTAACAATGATCTTCCGAAAAAATTAAATACTACAGATGAATGGATTAAAACGAGAACAGGTATTTGTCAAAGATATATTGCTAATAAAAAACAATTAAATTCTGACTTGGGATTTGAAGCAGCAAAAAAAGCAATAAAAAATTCAAAAATAAATAATACAGAAATTGATTTAGTTATTGTCGCAACATCGACGCCTGATCATACATTTCCATCTACTGCCACAAAAATACAAGGTAAATTGGGAATAAAAAAAGGATTTGCATTTGATGTTCAAGCTGCTTGTTCGGGATTTATATATGCAATTTCAATTGCAGACAATTATATTAAAAATAAACAAGCAAGAAATGCTTTAGTAATTGGATCTGAAGTTTTTTCAAGAATATTAGACTGGAATGACAGATCAACATGTGTTCTTTTTGGAGATGGTGCTGGAGCTATTGTTTTAACAGGAAGAAAAAAAAATTCCGGTATTATATCAACAGAATTATATTCAGATGGAAGATTTTATGATCTTTTATATGTTGATGGAGGCGTAGCATCTAATCAAAAAGCGGGACATATTAAAATGAAAGGCAAAGAAGTATTTAGACATGCTGTTGAAAAACTAACTAATTGTATTGAAACAAATTTAAAAAAAAATAATTTAAAGAAAAATGACATTGATTGGATTATTCCTCATCAGGCTAACAAAAGAATTATGGATATGACAGCTAATAAGTTGGGAATTTCTAAAGACAAAGTCTTAGTTACTGTAGACAAATATGCAAACACTTCGTCAGCTTCTATACCACTAACTTTAGACCATGCATTGTCAAAAAAAATTGTAAAAAGAGGCGATATAATTGTTTTTGAAGCAATTGGTGGTGGACTAACTTGGGGTTGCTCTATCTTAAAATATTAAGTAGAATATCAATGAATGTCAGAGAATAATAATTTAACTAGAATAGAGATAGCTAATGCTTTAAATAAAGAAATGGGAATTTCTCGCTCAGAAGCCTCTTATTTTGTTGATACTATCGTAAATGAAATGATTAAATCATTGATTGAAAAAAAAATGCTAAAAATATCTTCATTTGGCACTTTAAAAATGAGGCATAAAAAAGAAAGAGTGGGTAGAAATCCGAAAACTGGCGTTGAACATACTATTTCAGCTAGAAATACCATATCATTTGTAGCTTCCAAAATACTTAAAAACAAAGTAAATTCAGGATAAAAATATTTGTTATTATCATATATTTATGTATGATATTTGATAAAGAGGTTAATGTCTTGAAATCAATTAAAAAATTTAAAACTATTAATCAAGTAGCATTGAACTATAAATTACCACAACATGTATTAAGGTTTTGGGAGAGCAAATTTAAGCAACTTTCTCCTATGAAATTATCTGGCAAGAGAAGGTATTATAGAGAAATTGATGTGCAATTGATAGGATATATAAAAAGTTTACTTCATGAAGATTGTATAAGTATAAAAGGGGTTCAAAAAATTTTTGGAAATCAAACTATTAATCAAATTTTAAAAAGCAAAGACCCTATTTTAAAGAAGAAAAATGTTTTAGCTGAGAAAAAAACTTCTGATAAAACTTCATCGACTAATTTAAATAACGAAAACAAAAAAATATTAAAAGAACTTTTAAGCGACTTAAGAAATATTAAAAATTCATTTTAGCATTAAATAAAATGGCAATATATATTGTCTATTCTTTTTATAAAAATATTACCCAAGCAAAAAAAATTGCAAGAAAAGTTATAAATAATAAGTTAGCAGCATGCGTTAATATAAATAATGATATTAATTCTATATTTATTTGGAAAAACAAGATATGTGATGAAAAAGAGATTGAATTAAGTTTTAAAACTAATAAAAAAAATGTTAAACCATTAATTAAATTTTTAGAGTCAAATCATCCATATGAATGCCCTTCTATCATTGCATTACCAACATATGAAACAAATAATGCTTTTAGAAACTGGGTAAAAAATAATACAATTTAATATTAGTTTTTTAATATTACATAATTGACAGATAAATTTATTATGTCATACTTCTGAAAATTAAAATGATTAACAAAGAAATTAAAAAAAATACAGTTGAATCAGATCCAAATCTTACCAATCAATGGTTTTTAATAGATGCTAAAGATCAAATACTTGGGAGATTATCTTCGTTCTTAGCAATAAGATTAATGGGAAAACACAAACCTTCATATACAGATAATGAATGTATTAAAGATAAGATTATAGTTATAAATGCAAAAAAAATAATCCTTACAGGAAAGAAATTATATAAAAAAAAATATTGGCATACTGGATATCCTGGAGGTATTAAAAACAAAACTTATAAAGATATTTTAAACAGTAAAAACCCAACGTTAGTTTTGAAAGATGCGGTAAGAAGAATGTTAAAAAAAGGTCCTTTATCAAGAAAACAACTAAAAAACCTTTATATATATTCTAGTGAGAAACATCCGCATACTGCTAATAATCCAGTAACCATTGAACACAATAACTAAGAAACTAAAAATGATTGAAACAGAACATACAACAATTGAAAAAACGGTAGAAAAAAAGCCGAAAAATAATCTTTATGCAACTGGAAAAAGAAAAAATTCTATTGCAAGAGTCTGGTTAATACCTAACGGTAAAGGTGATATAAAGGTAAATAAAAAAGAACTGAATAAATATTTTATAAGACCATTGTTTAATATGCTAATTAACAAACCTTTCGAAACTATAAATAATAATAATTTTGATGTTAAGGTTTCTGTAAAGGGCGGTGGTTTATCAGGTCAAGCCAGTGCAATTAAATTAGCTATATCTAGAGCGTTGGTCAGTTACGATCCTAAATTTAGAGTTGCTTTAAAAAAAAATGGGTTACTCACAAGGGATAGCAGGGTAGTAGAAAGAAAAAAATACGGTAGAAGAAAAGCTAGAAGAAGTTTTCAATTTTCTAAACGATAAAAATTTTCCTTAAATTTTTATAAAACAAGCTTATATCTGAATTAATTTTAAGTAAAAGGTATTATGAAATTTAGACTAAATGTTGCAATATTAGGATCTACAGGGTATACAGGTATAGAACTGATTAGACTTTTAACTTTTCATAAGAAAGTAGAGATTAAGTATTTAATTTCCAAATCAAATTATGGAAAAAAAATATCCGATTTTTACCCTGGTTTGAATTTCAAAAACTACCCAAAATTATCAAAATTTTCCGAAGTTAATTGGGAAAATATAGATGTTATTTTTTTATGTCTTCCCTCAGGTGAAAGTAAAAAAATAATAAAAAAAATTCCAAACA
Source organism: Pelagibacteraceae bacterium (assembly GCA_002720895.1). Lineage (GTDB taxonomy): Bacteria > Pseudomonadota > Alphaproteobacteria > CAYOOR01. Next base: position 7,249 of record PBIP01000015.1, on the reverse strand, counting down.
GTGTGTGTGTAATTGATCTATCAAATGATTTTAGAGAGAATTCTTTAATTAAAAGTAATGGAAAATGGATTTATGGACTAGCAGATCATTTAGATGACTCCGATATAACAGGAGAAGCAAAGAATATTTCAAATCCTGGATGTTATCCCACATCAATATTGTCTCCTTTAACACCCATAATAAAGGAAGATTTTATAGAATTAGAAAATATAATTATAGACTCGAAATCAGGGATCACAGGAGCAGGAAGAAAGAGTGTTACCGAAAATCTTTTTAGCGAATTGAGTAACTCGATAAAACCATATAAAATTTCAAATCATAAACATTTAGTTGAAATTGAGAAATGCATTGCAAAAATTTCAGGAAAAAAGAAAATAAATGTTAGTTTTACACCCCAAGTTGTACCTATAAATAGGGGAATATCATCTAATATTTATGTTAAGTTAAAAAAAGGAAAGAAAATCGAAGCTATAAGAAAATTGTTTGAAAAAAAAGATTTTATTTTTTTAAAAATACTTAAAAAAAATCAAATTCCGCTAATTAAAGATGTCGTTGGAACTAATAACTGTTTTTTTAATATTTTTCCAGATAGAATTAAAGGTAGAATAATAATAATCTCTGTTATAGATAATTTAATTAAAGGAGCAGCAGGACAAGCTATACAAAATATGAATTTAAAATATAATTTTAAAGAAAATGAAGGTTTAGAATTTAACCCAAATTTTCCATAAATTCAATATAATCAATAATTAATAAATATTTATTAATTTATTACATTAATTAATATGTTCTTAAGTTATAAAAAAAAATTACCAAATTTACAAAAAAAGATATTTGTAGCTCCTGGAGCTTACATAATTGGCGATGTAAAAATAGGAAATAAAACAAATATTTGGTTTAATGCGGTTATAAGAGGAGATGTTGAAAAAATTACAATTGGTTCAAATACCAATATACAAGATTTAACAATGATACATTGTACTACTAAAGGCCATGGTACCCAAATTGGATCTAACGTTACGATCGGACATAATTGCGTAATACACGATTGTAAAGTTGAGAATAATTCACTAATTGGGATGTCTTCAACAATTCTAGATGGAGCTATTGTTAAAAAAAACTCTATGCTTGCAGCTGGATCTCTTTTAACTCAAAAAAAAGTTATAAAAACAGGCGAATTATGGGCTGGTAAACCTGCTAAATTTTTAAGAATGCTAACTTCGAATGAAAAAAGATTTATAAGGAAATCAGCAGACAGATACTATAAATTATCTCAAGAATATCTTGTAAATTTGAATAAAAATTATTAACTAATCTTTATGAATTTTTTAAAAATATTATTATTAAGTTCAGTTTTTTTATTCACCAATTGTTCATTGGTAAACGATAAACTCATTTCAAGATCTGAAAAAAAGAATGAAAATATCGAAGGTAATAACTCTGAAGAACAAGAACAGGAAAAAGAACAAGATATTGTTATGGAAAGAGTTTACATTGAAGATGAGAAAGATATTTCATCACAAGAAGGTTTACAAGGAGACATAAAAAATCAAGGCAATATAGAAGATTACCCAAATTTAGCAGATGTACCAAATAGACCTGATCCAACTATTTCTGAACAAGAACAAAATGAGATAATAAAAAGTATTGAAGGTAAATCTCAATTAGAACCAATGCCTAATATTTCTGTTAAAACACAAGAAATTCAAGCTCCTGATGTGCAAACATCATTTAATGAAACTAAAGAAAGAAATTTTGAGAATAATTTATATAAAGATCCAGACTCTTCTATTAGAAATATTTTAGATTCAAAATTAAATGAAATTGAGAATTTTAAACCCGCGCCTAGTACAAATGACCCAAATATGACGCAAGAAGAATATGAATTACACGCTTTGGCAAAAGAATTAAAAAATATAGATACTAAAGAAAAAATAGATAAAGTTGAGGAAAAAATAAAAAAGAATGATTTATATTATACCCCTCAAGATATTGATGAAATTTTAGGATTAAAATCTTCAAGTATAAAAAAAGAAAAAATAATTAAGAAAGAAGAAGTTGCAATCAAAAAGAAAAAAAATGTCAATGAGGAGATATCAAAACAGGTGATAATAGATAAAGAAACAGAAATTACAAAAACAACTATAGGTGATAGAGAAGTCCCTGTTGCAAGAGTGACATTCAACCATGGCTCGGTTCAACTATCAAATGATGATATTTCAAAAATTAAAAATGTAGCAAATTTATTTATACAAAATGAAGGAAAAAAAATTGTTATTGTTGGCCATGCAAGTAGCAGAACCAACTATGATATGGATTTGACAGAACATGCTTTAGTAAATTTTAATATTTCACTTGAAAGAGCTAGAAAAGTTATGAGACAATTCTCTTCTATAGGTCTAAATTCAAAAAATATTGAACTTGTAGCCATGTCAGATGCAAAACCTTTGTATGCTGAAATTATGCCTAGTTTAGAAGCTGCAAATAGAAGAGCTGAAATTTTTATCAAATATTAAGACCTTTCTACAATGATAAAAAACTACAACATTGTTATTGCAGGTTTGGGCACAGTTGGTTCTTCAACAATTAATTTAATTGAAAAAAATAAAAATATTTTTTTAATGAAGTCAGGTTTACGAATTAATATAGTTGGAATATTCGCAAAAAATAAATCTAAAAAAAGAAATTTCAAAAAAAATAAATATAAATGGTTTTCTAATCCATTGGAAATGATCAAACAAAAGGATGTTGATACTGTAGTAGAATTAATAGGTGGAGATAAGGGTATAGCAAAGAAAATATGTTTTGAAGCTTTAAAAAATAATAAAAATTTAATTACTGCCAATAAAGCTCTTATAGCTAATGATGGCTACGAACTGGCTAAATTAGCTGAAAAAAATAAAGTAAAAATTGGCTTTGAAGCTTCTGTTGCAGGAGGAATACCAATTATTTCAACATTAAAAAGAAATTTTAATGGAATAAAAATTAATAAAATAACAGGAATTTTAAATGGAACTTCAAATTATATTTTAACAAATATGCTTGAAGAAAAAAATCAATTCAAAAATTCTTTAAAGAAGGCACAAAAATTAGGATATGCTGAACAAAAACCAGATGATGATTTAAATGGTTTAGACACTTTACATAAAATTTTAATTTTATCTACAATTGCATTCAATAAAAAAATAGATTTAAAAAAGGTCGTATTTTCTGGGATTAATAATTTAAGGAAAGACGATGTTTTTTACGCTGATAGATTAGGATATAGAATTAAATTACTTGGTATATGTTATCTAGAAAAAAATAAATTAAAGCTTGTTGTTGAGCCTTTTCTAATTTCAAAAGAAAAAGAATTATCAAATGTTAATAATAATTTAAATGCAATAATTATTGATTCAAATAATAATAATAAAACTATACTTGTTGGAGAAGGAGCAGGCGGTGACCCAACATCAATGTCAGTTGTTTCTGATATATTAAATATACATTTTGAAGATAAAAATGATTTTATGTATGGTATAAAATATCAAAATTTAAGAAAAATAAAAATTTCTAATAACTTATCAAATAAAGATCTTTTTTTTATAAGAGCACAAATTTATGATAAACCAGGAGCAATAGCAGCTATAACAACAATTCTTAAAAATTACAAAATTTCAATAAAATCTTTATTTCAAGAACAAATAAATCAAAAACTATTTAACGTTGTAATTCTTACTCATAAATGTAAGAAGAGTTTCATAAATTTAGCTGCATCAAATTTGAATAATTGTAAATTTGTTAAACAAGATTCAATAATTATGCAGGTTTTACATGTATAAAATAATCATGTAAAATCAAAATGTGAAAAAAACAATATTTCATTACAATTCCAAATTATTAAAAGTTTCTCAGTTAGCAGCTATAGCTGTTTATGATTATATTGGTAAAAAAGATGAAACTTCTGCTGATAGAGCTGCAGTTGAATCAATGAGAACAGAATTAAATAAATTAGATTTTAATGCCACTATAGTTATAGGTGAAGGAGAGAGGGATAAAGCACCAATGCTTTATATTGGTGAAAAAGTAGGAAATGGATCTAGTAAATTAAATTTTGATATTGCCCTTGATCCTCTTGAAGGAACAAAAATTACAGCTAATAATAAAAAAAATGCTTTGACAGTTATTGCAATGGGAAATAAAAATAGCTTTTTATATGCGCCAGATGTGTATATGGAAAAAATAGCAGTCGGACCTAATTTACCAAATAATTTCTTAGATTTAGACGAACCATTTGAAAATGTAATAGAAAAACTAGCTAAATTAAAAAAAAAAAGTGTTAGCGAAATAGTAGTTTGTGTTTTAGATAGACCTAGACATAAAAATATTTTTGAAGTGATAAAAAAAAAGAAATGTAAGAAATTTCTTATTCCAGATGGTGATATTTTTGGCGCTGTTTCAACAGCAATAAAAAAATTTAATATAGATATATATGTTGGAATAGGTGGGGCCCCAGAAGGTGTGCTTGCAGCTTCAGTATTAAAATCATTAGGTGGGCAAATGCAGTGCAGATTAATTTTCAATAACAAATCACAAGAAAAAAGGGCGTTAAAAATGGGTATAAGAAATTTAAAAAAAAAATATGAAATAAAAGATCTTATAAAACAAGATTCTATTTTTGTTGCCACGGGCGTTACCAATGGTTATTTATTAAATGGAGTTAAAAAAAATAAAAAAAAATTTATTACACATTCATTATTAGTTTCTTCAAAATCAAAAAAAATTAATTTTATAAAAAGTGAATTTAAAATTTAAAAAAGAAAAATCTTTTTTTGGAATTAGTAATTCTTTATTAAATAACTTTTGGGTGAAAAATGAACCCAATCGAAGATTATCCCTAAATATTTCTCAAAAATATTCATTAAACAATATTGTTTCTAATTTATTATCTTTAAGAATATTTGATGCAAACAATGTTAACGATTTTCTTGAACCTACGTTAGAAAAATATTTACCTAATCCTACAATTTTTAATGATTTAAAAAAAGCTAGTGTGAGGGTTTTTAATGCTATCAAAAACAAGGAGAATATTTCAATTTTAGGTGATTATGATGTAGATGGACTTTCTTCAATAGCTATTTTAAAAAAATATTTTAACTTTTTTGGCGTTAATACATTTTCTTATATACCTGATAGAATAAATGAAGGGTATGGCCCCAATTTGAAAGCTATAGATATTATCAAATCAAAAAAAACATCTTTGCTTATAATGGTTGATTGTGGAACTAATTCACACGATATAATTTCTTATATTAAAAAAAAAAAAATTGATTTAATAATCATTGATCATCATAAATCTAATGATGAACATAAAAATGTTTTTGCTTTTATAAATCCAAATAGTATTCACGATAAATCTGAACACAGTTTTCTTTGTTCTACTGGTTTAACATTTATTTTTATAAATTACTTACAAAAAATATTTCAATTAAAAAATTATAAATCTTCTAATAAGATAGATATAAATAACATGCTAGATTTAGTTGCTCTTGCAACAGTATGTGATGTTGTTCCATTAATTGGATTAAATCGAGCTTTTGTTTTTCAAGGTCTTAGAATTTTATCGAGACGTCAAAATATTGGTTTAAAAATGTTAAGCGACATTAGCCTACTTAGCAAAAAACCTGATGAAGAGGATTTAGGATTCTTTTTTGGGCCAAGAATAAATGCAGGAGGCAGAGTAGGTAAATCCGATATTGGTGAAAAATTATTAATTACAAATAATGAAGAAGAATTAGAGATATTAGTTAATCAACTAAATACACTAAACTACCAAAGAAAACTAATAGAGGAAAAGGTTTATAATGAATCTATTAACCAAATAATTAAAGAAAAAAAGTTTAAAAAAGATTCTATTTTTATTTTTAACTCAAATTGGCATGAAGGAGTTCTCGGTATTGTTGCAAGCAGAATTAAGGATAAATATCACAAACCTGTCATAATATTAACAAAAAAAGACAATAATATTTTTAAAGGTTCGGGAAGATCTGTTTCTGGTATCGATATTGGTTTTCTAATATTACAAGCAAAACAAAAAAAAATAATTTTAAATGGAGGAGGGCATCAAATGGCTGCAGGTTTATCAATTAATAAGAACGACTTAAAAACTTTTGAATCTTTTTTTGAAAATTTTGTAAAAAAAAACCACAAAGTTAGTAATCGCGAAAAAATTCTGAATATAGATGAGGTAATAACTATAAAATCAGTAAATGAAGATTTGATGGAAGGTATAGAAAAAATTGGGCCCTATGGATTAGGTAACCCAAAACCAATATTTTTATTTCAAAAAGTCAAAATTATAAAACCTAAATTAGTTGGCGAAACAAAAAAACATATATCTTTTTTTGTTAGTGATGGTACAAAAAAAACTATAAAAGCAATCTTTTTTAATGGGTTAGATAATGAATTGGGCAAAACTATTTTAAATTCTTTTAAGGGAAATTTCTTCTCTTTGGCCGGTGTCATTAAGAGATCTTTTTGGCAAAATAAAAAGGAATTTCAAATAATTATAGAAGATGGAGTTTTAGAAAAAGATATTATATAGTTGATAATATTTATAAAATAGCTTAATAAATATATTTTAAAGTTAATGACCCCTTCGTCTAGCGGTTAGGACTCAAGATTTTCATTCTTGCAACACGGGTTCGAGTCCCGTAGGGGTCACCAAAACTATGCTTTAGATCCAATTCGAAATGCATTTGCCATTACTGTGAGTGTTACGGTTGTTGAAGGTATACTTGGCAAAACACTAGCATCTATACAATGTATTCTTTTTAAATTATTAGGTCTTCCTAAAATATCAGAGCATAATTTTGTTTTTTTTTTTTTTACTCATTGGCAGTGTACCTCCAGAATGAAAACTTTGTCCTGTAGGCAATACCTTATTTAAAAAAGTTAATGGATATAAACCAGTGATATTTTTATTCATTTTAATCTTTTTTAGAACTTTTTTTATTAATTTTGGTGTATTTTTATTTATTTCTTCCTCCAAATCAAACACGTAAGGATTAGATGCATTATATTTAAAAGTTATTTTAGATGATTGTGACGAAGGTAAATAAATTTGCAAAACTACAAGTCTACTTATTAATTTTTCTATAATTTTTGGAAAAAAAAACTTTATAGGAAATAAAAGCTTATTAATTTCACTTCTATACAAATTATTATATAAATATAATTGTGCATGAATGAATTTTTTAGATATTTTTTT
>PBIP01000014.1 GCA_002720895.1 Pelagibacteraceae bacterium | reverse complement strand
TGCAAGTGCAAATTTATTATTTGCATTTATAATTTAGTCCATTACGGCGGTACCATACCGAACGAAAGAATAACTTTTAGACACCCGTCGATTCTATTTCACCCCCATAAGTTATAAATGGTGGAGGTGGTGGGTACTGCCCCCACGTCCGCAATGCTTATTACGAAACTCGTTTATCGTCATAGTTGGAAAACCAACTGAATTAATATAATAATATAATTAACACTTACAATAAAAATCTTGTCAAATAACAAAATAAATAAAAAAAAAAGGAACTTTTTTAAAAGCATTGTTTTATTGTTATTTTCAACGACTTTCGTTGGAAGTTTAATTTCTAATAACAAAAATTTAATTAAAAATAAATTTTTTAAAAAAAAATTTTCTAAAATTTGGATATTAGGAAAAAATGATAGTTAATAATTTATCAGAAATAATCAATAATGATTTTTATGTTATAATTATAGGAAGCGGACCAGCAGGAATATCTACAGCACTGGAATTAGAGAAAAATAATATTAAATCACTGATATTGGAAGCTGGAGGAAAAGAAACTGATTCTGATTCATCTCTTTTCCTCAAAGGCGAAGTGGTCGGTGGTGAATATCCAGATTTGTCATCAACACGATTGCGCCAATTTGGAGGAACTTCAGGTCATTGGGGAGGAAACTGTAACCCAATGATAAAAGAAGATTTAGTTAGTTGGCCGATTAGTTTAAGCGACTTAGACGAATATTCATCTCAAGCTATGAAAATACTTAATCTTAGAGAAGATTTTTTTAATGAAAAATTTAGTAAAAATTTAAATTTATACAATCTAGTTTGGTCAAATGTTAGATTTGGGGAAAAATATTTTCAACATATTCAAAAATCAAAATATATTTTTTTGTCATTAAATACTACTTTTCTAAACTTTAATGGACAAGATAAAAAAATTAACTCAATCACTTGTTTTAAAAATAATAACTTTTATCAATTAAAATCAAAATTTTATATTTTATGTTGTGGTGGAATAGAAAACTCAAGACTGATGTTATGGTCAAAAGAAAAAAATAAAAGTTTATTCAATGACAATTTACCAATAGGAAAATATTATATGAACCACCCCGCTTATTCAATCGGCGAAGGAGTAATGGTTCATGAAAAATATGTTTCATATTTTTCAAAAAACACAATTAAGAACAAACCATTAATAACCTGTAAAAATGAAATTTATTTTTCTGCCAACAAAGAATTTCTTACGAAAAACAATATACTTAATTCAGGAATCTATTTAAATTTTAAAGTTGCTTGGAAATATAACAGTATATTTAAACAGTTAAGATGTGTAGCACCAAAATATTTTAAAAATATATATGAAAATTTAAAGGCACAAAAAGTTTATGAAATTAATATTGAAACTATGCAGGAGCAAAAACCCGACAAAGATAATTATATTAATTTAAGCTCTGATTTTGATCCACTCAACACGCCATTATCTAAAATATTTTGGAAAAGATCTTTATCTGAAATAAAAAGTGCAAGATTAATAGCAGAAGAATTAGGCAAAATATTTGTTGATGAAGATATTGGCAGAATAGCTTTAAATAAACATTTATATAATGATTCAGAAGAATATGGTTATAGTGCGGGAAATCATCAATTAGGAGGCACAAGGATAGGGAGTTATGAAAATGACTCGGTTGTAGATAAGAATCTAAAAGTTCATAACATTGAAAATTTGTTTGTTAATGGAAGTTCAGTTTTTAGAACAGGCGGACATTGCCATCCAACTTACACTATAGTTAAATTATCATTAAGATTAGCTAATTACTTAAAAAATTATAGAATTTGATATTTTATTATTAAACAATAATATAAAACCAAATAGAAGAGATTCTAATAAAATATTCATGAAACTAACAAAAGAACAATCACAAGAGATTAAAGATCAACAATCTCAACAAAATAAAACTAAAAGAGTTACCGCTCCTGAGCTTGAAAAAATTCTTTATGAAGCAATACCAGTTCTTGATCATGGGTTTATTAGAGTGATTGATTACATGGGAGATGACACGTCAATTGTTCAATCAGCAAGAGTTTCATATGGCAAGGGAACTAAAAAAGTATCAACAGATAGTGGTCTGATCAAATATTTAATGCGTCATTGGCACACGACTCCTTTTGAAATGTGTGAAATAAAGTACCATGTAAAACTTCCAATATTTATTGCTCGTCAATGGATTAGACATAGAACTGCAAATGTTAATGAATATTCAGCAAGATATTCTATTTTAGATAAAGAATTTTATATTCCAAAACCTCAACATATGTCCGGTCAATCTACAACTAATAAACAGGGAAGAGGTTTAAATTTATCAAGAAAAGATACAGAAAAGTTTTTAAACATTCTTAAAGATGATGCAGAAAGAAACTACAAACATTATGAAGAAATGCTAAACGAGGACCAGAGTGGAGAAGTTAAGGATGATAATAAGCAAGGTTTAAGTAGAGAATTGGCTAGAATAAACTTGACACTAAATACATATACTCAGTGGTATTGGAAAATTGACCTACACAACTTATTGCATTTTTTATATTTAAGAGAAGATGCCCACGCGCAATATGAAATTCAGGCATATGCTGAAATTATATTAAATAAAATTGTAAAAAAATGGGTTCCTCATACTTATAGTGCTTTTAAAGAGTTCCAATTAGAAAGTTACAATTTATCAAAAACTGCTATAGAAATTATAAAAAAGAAGTTAAAAGGCCAAAAGATTACTTTTGAAAAAAGCGGTTTAAGTAAAAGAGAATGGGATGAATTATCTTTTAAGTTTAAATTTAAATAAATTATTTGATTTTTTTATCTATAAAAGAAGCAATTTCTAATATTTTTTTTCCTGCCTCAGTTTCATTATTTTTTATTAAAAAAGGAACACCATTATCGCCATTTTTGCTTATCATTTTATCTATTGGTATTTCGCCTAAGAAATTAATAGAATTTTTTTTTGCAGATTTTTCAACCGATCCTTTACCAAAAAGATCAATTTCTTCACCGGATTTATTAATAAAATAACTCATATTTTCAATAATACCAATAATAGGAATATTTAATTTTTTGAACATATTAATTCCTTTAATTGCATCTATTAAAGCAAGTTCTTGTGGTGTTGAGACAACAACTACCCCGGATATTTTTAATTTTTGGCAAAGTGTTAATTGAACATCACCAGTACCTGGAGGTAGATCAATCACCAAAGTATCCACCCCTTCCCAGACAACTCCACTTAGCATTTGTTTCAAGGCTTTAATAATCATTGGTCCTCTCCAAATAACAGGGGTGTTTTGATCTACAAGAAAACCAATAGACATTGTTTTCATATTATATTTTTCAATTGGAATAAACCTTTTATCTTCTGAAATTTTTGGTTTTTCCTTAATTCCTAACATCTTAGGTATTGATGGCCCATAAATATCCGCATCCAATATACCAATATTATGATTTAATTGATTTAGCCCAGTTGCAATATTAATAGCAGTAGTTGATTTACCAACCCCACCTTTTGCTGAAGCAACTAAAATTATATTTTTTACACTATCTAAATGATAAAAATCTTCCATTTTTTTTTTTTAAAAAATATGGTTTTAAATATAGACTTTTGTTTCAACTATAATATATATAAAACGTTAGATTAGTGTAATAAAATTATGCCTTGGAAAGAAAATAATAATAATGAACCTTGGGGTAGCCCAGAAGATAAATCTTCAAATGGTTCTAAAAAGAAAAGTTCAAATTTAAATATTGATAGTATTTTTGTTGATTTTTTTTCTAAAATCAAAAAAACTTTTTTTAATTCACCAAACAATAAAAAAAACTTTATGTTCGGATGGTTATTACTTTTGATTATATGGATTTTTTCTGGTTTTTATAAAGTAAATGCGAATGAACAAGGAGTGGTTTTAAGATTTGGTAAATGGGTAAGAACGACTCAACCAGGACTTCACTATCATTTACCTTACCCTGTTGAAATTGCTAAAACACCTAAAGTTACAAAAGTTAATAAAACAGAAATTGGTTTTAGAACATTTAGAGAGTCAAAAAGACTTCTTTCAGAGGAAAGCCTAATGTTAACTGGTGACGAAAATATCGTTGATATTAATTTTTCTGTTTTTTGGGTTATTAAAGATGCTGGAAAGTACTTATTTAATTTAAGAGACCCAGAAAAGTCAGTAAAATCTGTTTCCGAAAGTGTGATGAGAGAAGTTATAGGAAATAGTAGAATTGCCTCAGTTTTAGCAGAAGGTAGAAAAGATATAGAAGGAAAATCAATCCAAGCAATACAATCAGTGCTAGATAAATATGGTTCAGGTGTTCAAATTACCCAACTTCAGCTTCAAAAAGTTGATCCACCTGATCAAGTTATTGATTCATTTAGAGATGTTCAAAGAGCTCGCGCAGATAAAGAAAAGTCTATAAATGAAGCTATTGCCTATAAAAATGACATTATACCTAAAGCAAGGGGAGAGGCTGCTAAAATAGTTCAAGAAGCCCAAGCGTATAAAAAAGAAATTGTTGCAAGAGCAGAAGGAGATGCTAATAGATTTAATTCAATTTTAAGTTCTTACAAAAACAATGAAAGCGTTACAAAAAACAGAATTTATCTAGAAACTTTGGAAGAAATTTTACAGAATGCTAACAAAGTAATAATTGATACAAAGCAAGGATCTGGAGTTTTACCATATTTACCTTTACCTGAAATTAAAAAAAAAACTAAAGAAGAAAAAAAAGAAAATAACGTTTTAAAAGAGGAGAATAAACAAAATGAACAATAAAAAAATATTTTTACCTATAATTTTTATTTTTATAATATTTTTTTCTTCTCTATTTATTGTAAAACAAACCGAACAAGCTTTAGTTTTACAATTTGGTGACCCAATAAGAGTTATAAAAAAACCAGGGCTAAAAGTAAAAATACCACTAATTCAAAATGCAATTTTTTATGACACGAGAGTTTTAGATTTTGACGCAGAAGTGGAAGAAGTTATTTTATCAGACCAAAAAAGACTTCTCGTAGATGCTTTTATTAGATATAAAATTACAAATCCTTTAAAATTTTATCAATCAGTAGGTAACGAAAATGGCTTTAAAGCTAGAGTTGGAGGCATACTTTCTGGTAGCTTGAGAAGAGTATTAGGCAGCGATCCTTTAGAAGTAGTTTTATCTGTAGATAGATCGCAATTAATGGAAAAAATTAAAGAAGAGATAGATAATGAAGCAGTCAATTTTGGAGTAAAAATGGTTGATGTTAGAATTAAAAGAGCTGATTTACCAAAAGCTAATAGCGAAGCAATTTTCGCAAGAATGAGAGCTGAAAGAGAAAAAGAAGCTAGACAATTTAGAGCCGAAGGTTCTGAAGAAAGTCAAAGAATAAAATCAAAAGCAGATAAAGAAAAAACTGTAATAATAGCTGAGGCAAATAAAGAATCTCAAACGGTCAGAGGTGAAGGCGATGGAGAATCTGTAAAAATATATGCTAATACATTCAAAAAAGATGAAGATTTCTTTTCATTTTATAGATCTATGGAAGCATACAAAAAGGCATTTGAAGATGAACCAACTTTAATATTGTCTCCTGACAGTGATTTTTTTAAATATTTTGACAATAAAAGTGGAAAATAAGAATGAAAATAAACTTTATTTTTAAAAAAATATCGTATTTTTTAAGTATTCTTTTTTTATTTGCTTTAGTTGCACCAGCAAGTAATTCACAAAGTATTCCTGAAACATTTTCAGATTTAGCTGATGAATTGTTACCTGGTGTTGTAAATATTTCTACAACACAATTAATTGAAGATAAATATAATAATAGACCAGAGTTTCAATTCCCCCCAGGTTCTCCTTTTGAAGATATGTTTAGAGATTTTTTTGAAAGGGATAGAAATACACCAAGACAAAGAAAAGCCACCTCTCTTGGATCTGGTTTTGTAATAGATGGTGACGGATATATAGTTACGAATAATCATGTTATAGGCGAAGCTGACCAAATTGAAGTTGTTTTTCAAGATGAAACTAAATTAAAGGCTAAATTGGTTGGTAAAGATCCAAAAGTTGACATTGCTCTTTTAAAAGTTGAACCAAAAAAAAAATTAAAAGTATTAAAATGGGGAGACTCTACAAAATCTAAAGTAGGAGATTGGGTTTTAGCTATAGGAAATCCATTTGGTTTAGGAGGAACTGTGACTGCGGGTATTATATCAGCCAAATCAAGAGATATACAAATGGGGCAATATGACAGTTTTATTCAAACTGATGCTTCAATAAACAAAGGTAATTCTGGCGGACCTATGTTTAACATGGATGGGGAAGTTATTGGAATTAATAGCGCAATTTTTTCACCTTCAGGTGGGAGCGTTGGAATAGGTTTTGCAATACCATCAACTATGGCAATAAATGTAATTGAACAACTTAAAAATTTTGGAAAAACAAGCAGAGGATGGCTTGGAGTTCGAATTCAATTAGTTACAGATGAGATTGCTGAAGCATATGGTCTAGATACTCCTAAAGGGGCGTTAGTTGCAAGCGTTGAGACCAATAGTCCTGCTTTTAATGCAGGAGTAAAACCTGGTGATATTATTTTAAAATTTGATGAAAAAGATATTAAAAAAGATAGAGACCTGCCAAAAATTGTAGCAGCAACTAAAGTAGGAAAAAACGTATCTTTAGAAATTTGGAGAACAAATAGAATTATAAATTTAAAAGTTAGATTAGGAGAGTTAGAAACTTTTGAAAAAAAAAATAAAGCATCAATTGATAAAAAAAAATCACCAAACAAAATAGAAAAACTTGGAATACAATTAACAGAACTTACTCAAAATTTTAGAAATAGATATAATATCTCAAAAGATGTAAGAGGTGTTGCTATTTTAAATGTAGAAAGAAACAGTATAGCATATGAAAGAGGTTTAAGATCCGGAGATGTAATCTTAGCTATTGTTGATAATTATGCTTCACAAACACATAAAAAAGTATCTACACCAAAAGAAATTATTGATAAAATTTCACAGTTAAAAAAAGACAAAAAAAAAATACTATTACTTTATGTGAAAGGCTTGAAAAGTACCCCAGGATATGTTCCTCTAAAAATAGATGATTAAAACTGTATTATCTTTCTAAAATTTTGCTTAAAAAAAAAGAAAATAATTTCAAAGTAATTATTATTGCAGGCCCAACGGCATCAGGGAAGTCATCTTTAGCAATTGATTTAGCAAAAAAGTATAATGGAATTATTATTAATGCAGATAGTCAGCAAATATATAAAGAACTACCTATATTATCCTCACAGCCAAATAAAATGGATTATAAAATAATTTCTCATAAATTATTTAGTTTTTTAAATTTTTACCAAGGATTTTCTGTTGAACAATGGTTTAATTTGGTAAAAAGAGAGTTAATAAAAGCAAAAAAGAAAAAATCATTACCTATTATTGTTGGAGGAACAGGCATGTATTTGAATACACTTATTAATGGTATAAAAAAATTTCCAAAAATACCAACTTCATTAAAAAAAAAAGGAAGAGAAAAGATGAAAAAAATAGGACCAAAAAAGTTTTATGAAGAGTTGAAAAAGAAAAATAAATTATGTGTTTATAAAATTAATCCCAATGACAAAATTAGACTTTTAAGATCATGGGAGATATTTAATGTTTCAAAGAAATCTATATTTGAGATTGATAAAGAAAGAAATATTGAAAAATTGAAGTCGTATGATTTTTTTAAAATATTAATTTTTCCCTCAAAAGAAAAAATTTATTCAAATTGTTCAATAAGATGGAAAAACATGATTAAATCAGGAGCAATAAAAGAAACTCAATTATTAATGAAAAAAGAAGTTAAATTAAAAAAAAAGAACTTAATTAAAACTATAGGATTTCAGCAAATAAAAAACTTTTTAATAAAAAAAAACAATGATATTGAAAAATCATCAGAACTTGCAATACAAGCAACAAGAAATTATGCAAAACGACAATTTACCTGGTTTAGACATCAATTTAAAGCTAATGTTACTCTAAAAAAAAATTATGATAAAAAAACAAAAAAATATATTTTAAAAGAAATTAATGACAAATTGTTGACCAATTAATAAATGATAATTAGATTTAAGTTATAGTTTTTAAAAAAAGTATTATGAATGGTGCAAAAATAGTTTTAAATTCTTTAGTCGATCAAGGCGTGGATATTATATTTGGCTATCCTGGTGGCGCAACCTTACCAATATATGACGAGCTTTTTAAACAAAAAAAATTAAAACATATTTTAGTAAGACATGAACAGGGAGCCGTGCATGCCGCTGAAGGATATGCAAGATCAAGTGGTAAGGTGGGAGTTGTTTGTGTTACATCTGGACCAGGTGCAACAAATTGTGTAACTGGTCTGGCTGATGCATATATGGATAGTATCCCAATAGTTTGTTTAACTGGACAAGTTCCAACTAAACTTATAGGTAATGACGCTTTTCAAGAAGCAGATACAACTGGAATTACACGCCCAGTCACAAAACATAATTATTTAGTTAAAAATGTAAAAGACCTTGAAAAAATAATGCAAGAAGCTTTTTATGTTGCTAAATCAGGAAGGCCAGGACCTGTATTAATAGATTTACCTAAGGATATTTTAAACGAAATATATATTTATAAAGGAAAAAAATTAATTACGACTAAAATTAATAAACCCATTTTGAATAAATCTTTAATAAAGAAAGTTGTATCTCTTATTATAAAAGCAAAAAAACCTATTTTTTATTGCGGTGGCGGAGTTATTAATAGCGGACCTAAAGCTTCAAATATTTTAACTAAGTTAATTAGAAAAACTAAATTTCCATGCACTAATACATTAATGGGTTTGGGTTGTTTTCCAGCTATTGATAAACAATTTGTTGGCATGTTAGGAATGCATGGAACTTATGAGGCTAATTTAG
This sequence comes from Pelagibacteraceae bacterium, assembly GCA_002720895.1. GTDB lineage: Bacteria > Pseudomonadota > Alphaproteobacteria > CAYOOR01. The sequence goes on along the minus strand of PBIP01000014.1, from coordinate 13,654 downwards.
CCATGCATGACAGCGATCTAATTATAGCTGTTGGTTCAAGATTTGATGACAGAGTTACAGGAAATTTATCAAAATTTTCTCCATACGCAAAAAAAGTACATATTGATGTAGATCCATCTTCAATAAATAAGAATGTTAAAGTTGATGTTGCTTTGATCGGAGATGTTAGTGAGATTATTAATCTTATTTACTTAGAATTAAATAAAAATAAAAATCTTTTAAAATTTAATAACGTTACAAAATGGTGGGCTCAAATAAATGATTGGAAAAAAAAAAACTGTCTTGGTTATAAAAAAAATAATTACCCAATTAAACCACAATATGCAATTGAAAGACTTTACGAATTAACAAAAACAAAAGATTGTTTTGTTACTACGGGAGTTGGCCAGCATCAAATGTGGGCAGCTCAATATTACAAATTTAATAAGCCAAATAGATGGATGACCTCAGGTGGATTAGGTACAATGGGATACGGTCTTCCAGCAGCTATTGGAGCCCAAATTGCCAATCCTGGAAAATTAGTTGTTGATATAGATGGTGAGGCGTCATTTTTAATGACAATGCAAGAAATATCAACAATATGTCAATATAAATTGCCAGTAAAAATTTTCATTGTTAATAATAGATGGATGGGCATGGTTAGACAATGGCAAGAATTAATTCATGGTGGAAGATATTCTGAAAGTTATACTGAATCACTGCCAGATTTTGTTAAACTTGCTGAGTCCTTTGGAATAGAAGGCTTAAAAGCAGAAAAAAGTTCTGAAGTAGATAAAGTGATTAAGGAAATGATTGAAATTAAAAAACCAGTCTTAGTAGATATGGTTGTAGATCAGAAAGAAAATTGTTTTCCTATGATACCTTCTGGTGCAGCTCATAATGAAATTTTACTTGGTCCAGAAGATCAAACAGATGAAACAATTAATGAAGAAGGAATGGTTTTAGTTTAGGGAAATTGTCAAATCAAAAAAAAGAAAAACATACAATTTCTGTATTAGTTAATGATGAACCAGGAGCTCTTGCAAGAGTAATTGGTTTGTTTTCAGGTAGAGGATACAATATTGACAGCTTAACAGTTGCTCCTGTCAATTTGTCAAAAAAATATTCAAGAATTATAATCGTTACTCAAGGAACAAATATGATTATTGAACAAATTATTCATTCTTTAGAAAGACTAATTCAAGTTAAGAAAGTAATTGATTTAACTTCAGAAAATTCAACAAATGAAAAAGAATTAGCTTTAATTAAAATTTTTCCAAAAAAAAATAAAGTTAATTCGATGAAAAAAATAATTAAAAAATATAAAGCTAAATTAATATTTAATAATTCTAACAAATATGCATTTGAAATTACTAATTCTCCAGATATTATTAATTCGTTTATTATTGAACTCAATAAAATTGGATCTATTGATGTTTCAAGGACAGGTTTAATAGCTATATTAAAGAATTAAGTTATGAAAGTATATTACGATAAAGATTGCGATAAAAGTTTAATAAAGGATAAAAAAGTTTCAATAATTGGTTTTGGTAGTCAAGGTCATGCTCATGCTATGAACTTAAAAGATTCTGGCGTTAAAAATATTGTTATAGGTTTAAAAAAAAGTTCTTCATCAATTGCTAAAGCAAAAAAAGCTGGATTTACTGTGCTTTCGCCAGAAAAAGCAATTGAGTATGGAGAAGTTGTGATGATATTAATTCCAGATGAACTTCAGACTGAACTTTACGAAAAAATAATAAAAAAAAAAATAGCAAAAAATGCATATTTAGGATTTGCCCATGGTTTTAGTATTCATTTTAAATTTATAAAACCAAGGAAAGATTTAAATATTTTTATGGTTGCGCCAAAAGGACCTGGGCATTTAGTAAGATCTGAATATAAAAATAAAAGAGGAGTCCCATGTCTTTTAGCCGTTGAAAAATCTGTGAGCAATAATACTAAAAATCTTGGTTTATCTTATGCTTCAGCTGTCGGAGGTGGAAGAACAGGAATAATAGAAACAACTTTTAGAGAAGAATGTGAAACAGATCTTTTTGGCGAACAAGTAGTTTTATGTGGCGGAATAACATCTTTAATTAAATCAGGTTTTGAAACTTTAGTAAAAGCAGGATACAAACCTGAAATGGCATATTTTGAATGTTTACATGAAATAAAATTAATAGTTGATTTAATTTATGAGGGCGGTATTGCAAATATGAGATATTCTATTTCAAATACAGCGGAATATGGAGATTTCACCAGAGGCCCTAGAATAGTTAATACAAAAGTTCAAAAAGAAATGAAGAAAATTTTAAAAGAAATTCAAAGTGGAAAGTTTGCAAAAGAATGGATGAAAGAAAATAAAAAAGGTAGAAAAAAATTTAATAAATATAGAAAATTAGGTCAAAACCATAAAATTGAAGCGGTTGGTAAAAATCTTAGAAAAATGATGCCTTGGATTGAAAAAAATAAAATTGTAAGTTAATCGTTTTTCATACATATTTCTTTCTTTGATACTATATTATAAAGTATAATTTGATTCATAATTATGAAAAAAGATAATTATATAAGAATTTTTGATACCACTTTAAGAGATGGTGAACAGTCACCAGGAGCCTCAATGTTTATTGATGATAAAATAAAGATTGCGAAAGCTCTAGATATAATGGGGGTTGATATTATTGAAGCCGGATTTCCAGTAGCTTCAAAAGGTGATTTTGAGTCAATACAGTTAGTATCGAAAGAAGTAAAAAATTCAATAGTATGTGCTCTTGCTAGAGCAAAAAAAAAAGATATAGAAATTGCTGGTAGTTCTATTTCTAAAGCAAAAAAATCTAGAATTCACACATTTATTGCTACTAGCAAACTTCATATGAAATACAAATTAAAACTTAATGAAAAACAAGTTCTTGATCATATTAAATCAAGTGTAAAGCTAGCAAATAAATATACTAATGATGTTGAATGGTCTTGTGAAGATGCTTCAAGATCAAATAGAGATTTTCTATATCAATGTATTGAATTAGCAATTAATTCAGGAGCAAAAACTATAAATATTCCTGATACAGTTGGTTATTCAATCCCATTTGAATTTGCAGAATTAATTAAAGATATTAAAAATAATGTTTCAAATATTGATAAATCAATTATTTCTGTTCATTGTCATAATGATTTAGGATTAGCAGTTTCAAATTCAATTTTTGCAATTAGTTCAGGGGCAAGACAAGTAGAATGTACCATTAATGGTTTAGGAGAAAGAGCAGGAAATGCATCAATGGAAGAAATTGTTATGGCTTTAAAAACTCGAAATGATTTATTGCCTTTTAGTACTGGAATTGAAACAAAAATGATTACAAAAACATCAAAACTTGTTTCTAAAATTACTGGTTTTGAAGTTCAGCCAAATAAAGCTATAGTTGGAGCTAATGCTTTTGCACATGAATCTGGAATACACCAAGATGGAATGCTTAAACATTCAAATACATATGAAATTATGACTCCAGATTCAGTAGGATTGAAAGAAACTAAACTTGTTCTAGGAAAACATTCAGGAAAACACGCGTTTACTGTAAAACTTCAAGAATTGGGTTATAAAATAAATAAAAAAAATATAGATAAAATTTTTAATAGTTTTAAAGAATTAGCTGATAGAAAAAAAGATCTCTATGAAGAAGATATAGTGGCTCTAGTAGAAGATGAGATTATAAGAGTTAACAATCATATAAAATTTATTTCTCTCGATGTACATTGTGGTTCAACCGGTATACAAAATGCCATATTAGAAATTGAAATTGATGGTTATATAAAAAAAACTTCTTCTAATGGGCAAGGACCAGTGGATGCAGTTTTTAATTGTATTAACAAGCTTGTTCCTAATAAAGCTAAATTAAGTTTATATCAGGTTAACGCAATTACAAAAGGAACAGACGCACAAGCAGAAGTAACTGTTAAATTAGAACAAGATGATAAATCTTTTGTTGGAAAAGGAGCGGATTTAGATACTTTAGTCGCTTCTGCTAAAGCATACTTGCATTCATTAAATAAAATATATATAAAGAGTGAAAGTAAATTATCAAAAAGTGTTTTAAATGGTTAATTATAAAAAATTAAATTAAATAATGATTTTATCAAAATTAAATAAATTAAGTTTTAGCTGGTCTTCAGATATGGCAATTGATTTAGGTACAGCAAATACCTTGGTATATGTTAAAGGTAAGGGGATTCTTTTAAATGAACCATCAGTAGTTGCTATTCAAGATACAGCGGAAGGAAAAAAAGAAGTTCTAGCTGTAGGAGCTGAAGCTAAAACTATGGTAGGTAAAACCCCTGGTACAATCAAAGCAATTAGACCTTTAAGAGATGGTGTAATAGCAGATTTTGAAATTGCTGAAGAAATGATAAAATATTTTGTAAGAAAAGTTCATAATCGTAAAAGTTTTGTTAGTCCAAAAATCGTTATTTGTGTTCCTTCTGGTGCAACTCCAGTTGAAAAAAGAGCAATTCATGAATCAGCTGAAGCAGCTGGAGCTAGGAGAGCTTATTTAATAGAAGAACCAATTGCTGCCGCTATTGGTGCAGGATTGCCTATACAAGATGCAAGAGGTTCAATGATTGTTGATATTGGCGGCGGAACAACTGAAGTTGCAATTTTATCTTTAGGTGGAATTGTTTATACAAATTCTGTAAGAGTTGGAGGAGATAAAATTGACCAAGCAATTGTAGATTTTATCAAAGAAAAGTATAATCTTCTTCTAGGAGAATCTACTGCAGAGTATATTAAAAAAGAATATGGTTCTGCAATGGCAACGAGGGGTATGAATGGACAAAGTTTTCATATAAAAGGTAGAAGCTTGCATGACGGTATTCCAAAACAGATTAAAATTGACACATTGCAATTATGTGAAGGTTTGGCTAAACCAGTTGCAACTATAATTGAAGCCATTAAAGATGCTTTGGAAAACACAGATCCAGAGTTAGCAGCAGATATTGTAGATACTGGAATAGTTATTACCGGTGGTGGTTCATTGTTAAAAAATTTAGATTCTGTAATAAAAAAATCAACCGGCTTGCCAGTTTCAATTGCTGAAGATCCTTTAAATTCGGTGGTTTTAGGATGTGGCCAATGTTTGGACAACTTAGATAAAGTTAAAAATTTATTAACTTCTGCGTATTAGACGTTTATTTCCTTCAATTTTTTTTATATCATTCAGTTAATATGCAAATTGGCGGATTGTCATCTTTTTTAAATTTTAAAATAAGAAATAAAAAAACTTTAACTTCAAGTTTTTCATTTGTTTTTTATATTATGCTTTCAATATTTTTCATTATAATTGACACTCAAAATATTATTAAATCAGATATTATTCGTTCAAAAACAATTAACGTAATTCTACATACAAAAGAACTCGTTACATCAAATATTCCAGAAGTAAATTTTATAAAATTTTCTTTCAATTCAAAAGAAGATTTAATATTTGAAAACAAATATTTAAGAGAAGAACTCAAAAAAAGTGATTTATATAAGCTAAAGTCTGAAAAATTAGAAATTGAGAATGATATATTAAGAAAAGAATTAGCTTTACTTCCACCAATAATAGAAAATTATATTTTGGTCAAAGTAACAGCAGACACACAAACTCAATATAAAAAAACTATAATAGTTAATGCTGGTAATAATATGAATATTAAAAAAGGCGATGCAGCTTTAACATCAAAAGGTTTAATAGGCAGTGTTATAGATGTTTATGATACATATTCTCGTATTTTATTAATAACTGATATTAACTCAAAAATTCCAGTCAGAATTGGTGAAAAAAACGTAAAAGCTATTATAAGCGGAAATAATAGTGACAAAGTTGATATATTATATTTGAAAGATAATGTTAATTTAGAGGAAAGCGATTTAGTTTATACTTCTGGAGATGGCGGGTATTTTAATTCGGGAATTCCTATAGGCAATTTAGCAAAAGAAAATAACTATGTTTTTGTTGAACCATTTAATGATTTATCGGAAATTCAATATATTAGCGTTTATATAAATCAATTTAAAAATTTTTAAAATGTTAGATGATATTAAATTATTATTAAAAGTTTCTTTTCCAACTATAACTATAATTTTTTTAACTTTTTTAAACCTTTTTGTTTCTAAAAATTACTTTGATTTCGGACAATTATTTGTATTTCAAGCTATATTCTTCTGGCTTTTATACACGCCATCACTTTTACCTATTTATATAATTTTAATTTCTGGAATAGTTCAAGATATAATTTTTTTAACACCAATTGGTACAACCGGATTAGTTTTCTTACTTCTTATTTTTTTATTTGAAAAATATAATAAGTTATTTTTAGAACCGTCTTTTTTTGAATTAACTTATGTTTTTATAGCTCTTTTCATAATAGGGTCAATAATTTTTTGGGGTATAAATTCTTTAATAAGTTTAGAATTTATATTAATAAATATAAATTTCTTCTATAAAATTTTGTTAAATGTACTTGTTTTTCCAATTATTTATTTCTTTTTACATATCCTTTTAAAAAAATTAAATTTAGAGAAAAAATTTTAATATGTATAAATATCCAAATATTGACAAACTACTTTCAAGAAGAGCTTTTTTACTCGGACTAGGTAAAGGGGCGTTGTTTACTTCAATTCTTTTACGTCTAATGTACTTACAATTATATAAAACTGACCAGTATAAAGTATTAGCAGAAAAAAATAGAATTAGTCTTAGATTTATCCCTCCTTTAAGAGGAAATATTCTTGATAGAAATGATAAGATTCTAGCTTTAAATAAGAATAGTTATAATTTGTTAATAGAAAATACAAAAAATAAATCAGAAATTATAAAAACATTAAATAAAGTTAGCGAAGTTATTTTTTTAAATCAATTTGAAATAGAAAGTCTTAATAATAATTTAGAAAAAAAAAGTAAAAAAGATTTACCTATTTTTATAAAAAAAAATTTAAAATGGAATGAGTTATCTACATTAAATGTAAATTTAATGAATTTACCAAATGTCTTTATTGAAAAAGGTGTAAAAAGAGAATATCCTTTTAAAAATCTTGCAGCACATATAGTGGGTTATATGGCTAACCCAAAGAAATCTGATTTAAAAGATAATCCAATTTTACAAATGATTGATACAGATGTAGGACGTTCTGGAATAGAAGAAAGTTTTGAGAAAGATTTAAGAGGATTTCCAGGAACACAACATTTAGAAGTAAATGCGAAGGGTAGAGAAATAAGAGAAATTAGTAAAGAAGAAAGTGTAAGAGGAAGAAATATTAAATTAACTATAGATATAAATTTACAAAAACATATTCATTCTTTGTTAAAAGATAAAAATGGTTCAATTGTAGTTATTGATGTTAATAACGGTGAATTACTAGGTTTAGAGTCATCTCCAAGTTTTGACCCAAATCTATTTACAAAAAGTATTTCAGAGAAAGATTGGAGAAATTTAATTGAAAATCCAATGTCTCCACTGGTTAATAAATCTATTTCAGGGGAATATTCTCCAGGTTCAACTTTTAAGTTAATAGTTTTATATTCTGCTTTGATAAATAATATTATTAAACCTAATGACAAAATTAATTGTTCAAGTAAAACTGAATATGGGGATAGAAACTTTTATTGTTGGTGCCATAAAAAGAAAACAGGATGTTTTGCAACTCAAACAGGAACAAGATATGTTGGACCTGAACTAGCAGTTGCACAATCATGTGATAGTTTTTTTTATGAATTAGCAAAGCGAATTGGAATAGAAAGAATAGTTGAAACCGCAAGAAACTTTGGATTAGGTTCTAAAAGTGGTGTAAATTTAGATGGCGAAAAATATGGACTTGTTCCTAACAAATCCTGGAAAAAAAAGCGGTATAAAAAAAGTTGGAAAATAGGAGAAACAATGATAACAGGTGTTGGTCAGGGGTTTTTAACAACAACTCCTATACAGCTTGCAGTAATGACCGCAATGTTTGCAAATAGTGGTAAAAAAATATTCCCTACACTTTTAAAAAAAAATCAAACTACAACTGACAATGAGATATTTACCACTCAGACTCTTAATCAAAAGAAATTTTTTAAAATAATAAAAAACAGTATGTTTTCTGCAGTAAACAAACCTTATGGGACAGCTTATGGTTCAAGAACAACTAAACCAATTTTTGCTGGGAAAACAGGAACGGTGCAAGTTAGAAAAATTACAAAAAAAGAAAGGGAATTTGGAATTATTTCAAATAAGGATTTACCTTTTAATAAAAGAGATCACGCACTTTTTGTTGGTTTTGCACCATATAAAAATCCAAAAATAGCAGTATCAGTAGTTATTGAACATGGGGGAAGTGGTTCAAAAATTGCAGCACCAATTGCAAAGAAAATTTTTAGTAAAGTTTTATCTTAAATTATTATGAATTTTATAAATATTCTAAACAGAATTAATTGGTTTTTTTTAATTCTATTAATGATTATTCCTTGTATCGGAGTAGGTTTACTTTATTCAATTGCGGGAGGATCATGGGAACCATGGGCATTAAATCAAATATTTAGAATTTTAATAGGAATAACTCTTTTAATCACAATATCTTTTATAAAAATAAACTCTATTTATAAATACACAAATCTTTTATATTTATTTAGTATTTTCTTAATTTCTTTAACTTTTATAATAGGAAAAGAGGTAAGTGGAGCTACAAGATGGATAGATTTATATTTTTTTACTATTCAACCAGCAGAAATTACAAAAATTTTAGTGATATTAGCTTTAGCAAAATACTTTCATTCAATTAAATTTCAAAGTTACGATATAAAACAGAAAATTTTTTTTCCATTATTAGTTTTATCTATACCAACAATTTTAGTTTTTAAACAACCAGATCTTGGAACTGCTTTATTAATTTTTTCATCAGGTATTATTGTTTTATTTTTATCAGGTGTTCAAATTAAAACATTTTTTATTTCTGGAATAGGAGCTGTAAGTTTACTACCTTTATTTTGGACTTTTCTTGAAGATTATCAAAAGTCAAGAATTTTAAATTTTTTAGATCAGCATAGTAATACTCTAGGGGCAAATTATCATATAACACAATCTAAAATTGCTTTAGGTTCAGGTGGTTTTTTTGGAAAAGGTTTTTTGCAAGGCACACAAAGCCATTTAAATTTTATTCCTGAAATGGAAACTGATTTTATTTTTTCTGTTTTAGGAGAAGAATTTGGTTTTTTAGGAATAATGGTTTTATTTTTCTTATATTCTATTCTTATTTTTTGGACAATTAAAATAAGCCTAAATTCAAAAAATTTCTTTTCTAAAATTTTTGGAATTAGCTTTATAACATCTTTTTTTCTTGTTATTTTTGTAAATATTGGAATGGTTACAGGCCTTATTCCCGTGGTTGGCGTACCTTTGCCATTATGTTCTTATGGAGGTTCGGCAATAATTTCAAATTTTATAGGTTTTGGCATTATACTAAGTGGGTATAATTATCGAGATATAAAACTTCATAATATTTGATGAATATGGGCGATTAGTTCAGGGGTAGAACAATTGACTCTTAATCAATGTGTCGGGGGTTCGATTCCCCCATCGCCCTTATAATTTTTATAAAAAAAAAAATAAATTTTGATAATATTAAATTATGAATAATAAAAATAATACGCCAACAATTGAAGAATCTCTTGAAATGATAGAAAAAAAACTTGAGTCTCAAAAAAAAAATAAAATAACTAATAAATCTAATGATAAAAAAGATTCTTCTTTAAAAAAAGATAATACAAAAATATCTAGTTTATCAAATTTGTTTAAGGCAAATAAAAAAATAACAAAACCTATCTCAAAAAAGAATGAAAAAGATGATGTCATATTGCTTACAAAAAAGATTAAAGCTAAAGATAATAAAACAGTAAGAAAAAGCAAAAAGGTTTTTGAAGAAAAAGATAAAAATAATAATGATAATTTAAATTTAAAAAACGTTAAGAATCTAAGTAAAACAACAGAGTTAGCGGTTATTATTAATAAATTAAAGAAAATAAAAGATAATAAATTTAAAAATAAAAAAAAATCTAAAAAAATTAATAAAGAAATAAAAAAATTAGAAGAAGCAATAAAATTAGCTGAAGATCTTTTTAAAAAAGAGCTTTTAGATTTATAAAGTTTTTTTCAAACTTCTTAAAACACTAAATTTTTTTATTTAGCCTATAATATCTGTTAATGGTTTTAAAGAATCTTTGTATATCTTCCAAGAATCAATAGAATTTTTATAAATAGGCTTTCTTGCTTGTACTAAACTTGCGGTATAAATAGGATCTTTATTTTTATAAAATTCAATACAATTATTTTCAAATGGTAAATCTAAATACTTTAATATTTTTTTTGTTTCAACTTCGAGGTCATTTATCACATTTTCATACTTTATATTTAATATGTCTTTTCCAAAATTTTTTTTATAAAACTCCATTTGTTTTTTATAAAGCAAATAAAAGGAACCTAAATCTTCAAATTTATAGCTATAGTAATTTCCTTCAGTAAAATTAGTTTTGTAGCAAGAAAAACATGTATCAATAGAATTTCTTTCACAATGAATTATTTTTGCATTAGGCAAACTTAATTTAATTAAACCAAGATCTAGAAAGTTTTGCGGTAATTTGTTAGTTATGTATTTGCTTTTTTTTGAAAATTTTTCTATTTCCTCAACATATAATTTTCCAATATTACTAAAATTTTTGGAACTTAAATTATTAAAATCTTCAAGAATGTTTTTACCAGTTAGATTTAATTTTTTTAAAAAACTACTAAAAAAAACTAATTCTCCACATCCGAAAACTTTACTATGGGAAGAAATTATTCTCTCAATTAATGTTGTGCCAGATCGAGGCATGCCAATAATAAAAACTGGCTTGCATGATCTATGACCAATACTATTTTTCATACTTATAAATTTTTTTACAACTTTCTTTAGATAATTAAATCTTTCTTCATCAAAATTAATCGAATAATTTATTTTTTCACTTTTACATTTATTCCCTAAATTGTATGAATGTATAGCTTCGTCATATTTTTTTATCTTTTCAAACATTTTACCTAAAGCAAAATATAAAAAAATTTTTTCATCAGAATTTTCATCGATATTATTTTCAAAATTTTTAAGTTCTTTAATTCCTTCATCTATTTCATTTTTATCTAAAAAATCAATAATCTCATAATAAACTCTTCCTTTATAAAGATCAGATTTAATAAGTTTTTTAAAATTTTTTTTTGCTTCTTTAAAATTACCTCTATTTTTTTCTATTTGGGCCATTGCCAATCTAGCTAAATCAAAGTTGTTATTTATTTCTAAAGACTTTTTGTAAGCATAAAAAGCCTTGTCAATTTCCTGTTTTTTATGAAGTAATCGTCCTTTGGTGAAGTATACTTCAGATTTAGTAGGATATAAATCACATGCTTTTTCTATTAATTTTATAGCTTCATTTATTTTATTAATATCTTCATAACAATTCGTTAAATTAATTATAGAATTTAAATGTTTTGGACTTAGTTCTAAAGATTTTTTATAAAAAGTTATTGCTTTTTGATATTCTTTTTTATTTTCTGATAATTTTCCAAGATTATAATATGCTTCTTGAAAATTAGGATCAATAAGTATAATTTTTTTTAAAATTTCTTCTAGCGCTGATAAATTACCATTTTTATGATGATTAGCAGCTTCTAATAAAAGATTTTTAATTTCTTCATTTACCAATTTTATTTAATTTTCTCCACTCCCATGGATAAATAAATTTACCTGACCATGCGCCCGCTTTTACTTTTTTTGCTTCTTTTTCACTATTTTTATATTTATTTGACATATAACTAAATGCATATCCATAAAGAACCATATTTTCATTAATATCAAGTTTTCCAATATAGCAAGCAGCTAACCATCTTTTATAACGATCTTTTTTTTCAGCTGTACAATGAATTGGTTGACTAGAAATTATTGTTGCAAGAATTAAAGCAGATTGTTCACCGCATTTATATTTAGCATTATTTTTTTTAAAACATTCTTGTTTTATTTCAAAAGCATCTATCCCTATTAATCTTATCATATGATCGTTTATTTCAATGGAATCGCCATCAATGATTCTTGCTTCTCCATTAAATTCTTTTGAATTAACAATGTAAGCAAAATGAAAAGATGAATATAAAAAGAATAATATAAAAATTAAAAATTTATTCATCAAATGATAATAGCGATTCAGTTTGTACTGCAATATTTTTCCTACCTTTCAAATTTGTAAGTTCAATCAAAGTTAAAAAAGCTGATACATTCACACTAGTTTTTTTTAGAAGTTCAATAGCAGCACTTGCAGTTCCACCTGTTGCCAATAAATCATCTATTAGTATCACGTTTTTATTTTTTAAATCCTCTCTTTTTTGAATTTCTAAACAATCTTCCCCATATTCTAATTTATATGTATGTGATATAGTTTGTCCTGGTAATTTACCCTTTTTTCTAATCATTATAACTTCACAATTTAACTTAAAAGCAATTGTAGATGCAAAAATAAAACCTCTCGATTCTATTCCTGCCAATACCTCTGGATTATGTTTTTTCACAAGTGTCGAGAATTGATTTATGGTTTCTTGCCATATATCTTTATTAATCATCAGCGAAGATATATCATAAAATAAAATACCCGGCTTAGGAAAGTCTGGATGGGTATCAATATACTTTTTTAGATCAATCAAAAGCTATTTAGTTTTTAAATATTCAATTAAATCTGCTCTGTCTTCTGCTTTTTTTAATCCAGGATATATCATTTTAGTTCCTGGATACATTCCTTTAGGATTGGCAAGCCATTTGTCTAAATTAGCTTCATCCCAAACTATTCCAGCTTCTTTCAGATCTTTAGAATATTTTTTATAACCATCAGCGGACGCAGCTTTTCTTCCTACAATTCCAACTAAATGCGGTCCTACTTTATTTTGAGGCTTCTCAGCATTATGACATGCTTTACATTTTGTAAATAATTTTTTACCTTTTGCTGCATCGCCAGCAAAGGCATTATTACTAAAAAGAAAGATTAAGAATAAAAAAGATATAAGTTTAGTAAAATTCATTTTATAAAACCAAAAAAAAGTTAAGAAAAAAATATAATATTAACTATAATATATTTCAAAATTACAAAAATGAAATCCTTTTTTAAAATTTTATTTTTTTTACTTTTTATAAATAATGCTATGGCTGAAGATTTATCAAATATAATCTACTTAGAATTAAAAGATGGTACTGTTACTATTGAAATGAAGCCTGATATGGCCCCAGAACATATCAAGAGAATAAAAGAATTAGTAAGTCAAAAATTTTACGATGGTTTAAAATTTCATAGAGTTATAGACGGATTTATGGCTCAAACTGGAGATCCAAGAGGAGATGGTACAGGTGGGTCTGGACAAAATATACCCGCTGAGTTTAATTCTTTACCGCATGTAAGAGGAACTGTGTCAATGGCACGAGCGCAAGATCCAGATAGTGCTGACAGCCAATTTTTTATTTGTTTTCAAGAATCTTCATTTTTAGACGGTAAATATACTGCTTGGGGACAAGTTACAAAAGGAATGGAATTTGTTGACAAAATAAAAAGAGGAGAGGGCCCTAACGGAATGGTCCAGGATCCAGATAAAATAATTTCAATGAGAT
>PBIP01000013.1 GCA_002720895.1 Pelagibacteraceae bacterium | reverse complement strand
GTTCTAGCAATAAAGCTTGTGAAAAGACCAAACCATTTAATAAATTTAAGTTTTTTTTCATATTTTCTGGATAAACTTTTAAGTTTGAAATTAATTTAGTAAGCCTGTTAATTGCAAAATTAAGACCTATTGTCACATCTGGCGCTAAAATTCTTTCTACTGAAGAATGTGATATATCTCTTTCATGCCAAAGAGCTATGTTTTCAAGCATAGGCACAACAGCAGATCTTATATATCTTGATAGGCCAGTTAAATTCTCGGATAAAACAGGATTTTTTTTATGAGGCATAGCTGATGACCCTTTCTGTGTTTTAGAAAAGAATTCTTCAACCTCTCTAACCTCTGTTCTTTGCAAGTGTCTTATTTCTACTGCAATTCTTTCAATAGAACTTGCTATAATTGCAAAAATTGAAAATAAATGCGCATGTCTATCTCTTGGTATTACTTGTGTAGAAATCTTTTCACTTTTTAAGTTTAATTTTTTAGCTACAAAATTTTCGATTTTAGGATCTATTGTTGCATATGTTCCCACTGCTCCAGAAATTGCACAGATTGATATATCTTCTAATGCTACTTTTAATCTATTAAAATTTCTTTCCATTTCAGCATAAAAGCTTGCTAATTTTAAACCAAAAGTTGTAGGTTCCGCGTGTATTCCATGAGTTCTTCCAAGACAAATAGTATTTTTATACTTTTTGGCTTTTATTTTTAAAACTTTTAGGAGATTATTTAAATCAGCTATTACTATTTCTGTCGCTTGTTTAAGTTGTACAGAAAAAGCCGTATCAATAATATCAGAAGAAGTAATTCCTTGATGTATATATCTGGAACTTTTACCAACTTTTTTTGAAACACTATTTAAAAAAGCTATTACTTCATGTTGGGTTTTTTCATCTAATCTTTGAATATCTTTAACATCAATTTTTGATTTATTTTTAATAAGTAAAAAATCTTTTTTTGGTATTTTTTTATCGATGTACAGTTTTTCACATACTGCTATTTCTATTTTAAGCCATATTTCATATCTATTTTTATCAGACCAAATGGAAGAAATTTTTTCGTTGGAATATCTAGGTATCATTATTTTATATTGTAATTATTTTTATCATTTCAATAAGGTGGTTTGTCATAATTTTTTGGAGATAATGTAAAAATTTCATAACCACTTTTAGTTACCCCGATAGTATGCTCAAATTGAGCAGACAATTGTCTGTCTTTAGTTACTGCAGTCCATCCATCGCTTAATATTTTTACTTCTTTTACACCTGCGTTTAACATCGGTTCAATAGTGAATATCATTCCTTCTTTTAACATCAAACCTTCCCCTTTATTGCCATAATGCAAAACACTCGGTGCTTCATGAAATTCTTTACCTATACCATGTCCGCAAAAGTCTCTAACAACTGAAAAATTATTCTTATTTGCCTTTACTTCTATTTTATTTCCTATATCTCCGAGGCATATTCCAGGTTTTATTATTTTTATAGCATCCATCATACAATCATAGGTTGTTTGAATTAACTTAACACCTTTAATGCTTGTTTTGTTTCCTACGATATACATCCTACTAGTATCACCATACCAACCATCAAGAATAACTGTTACATCTATATTTAGAATGTCTCCGTTATCTAATATTTTATTTGAAGGAATCCCATGACAAACAACATGGTTCACTGATGTACAAATTGATTTCGGATATCCATTATAATTTAGTGGCGCTGGTATAGCGTTATTTTCTATAATAAAATTATGACATAATTGATTTAATTTATCAGTGGTAATTTTTGGCTTTATATAACTAGTTATATAATCTAATGTTTGCGCTGCAAGTAAACCAGCCTTTCTCATAGACTTAAAATCTACTGAATTATAGATATTTATTTTTTCTTTTTTTGAATTAGACTTAATTTCAAGGTTTGTCATATTGTGATAACTAAAAATAATATTCTAATGAAAAAAATAAAAAATCCAACAGCATGTGTAATTATTATTGGAAATGAAATTTTATCAGGCAGAACACTTGATACTAATAAGCATTATTTATGTAAAGAATTAACAAAAAATGGAATAGATGTAATTGAGGCTAGGGTTATAAAAGACGATGAAAAAGCAATTATACAAGTTGTTAATGAAGTTAGAAAAAAATATAATTATGTTTTTACAACAGGAGGAATAGGCCCTACCCATGATGATTTAACATCATTATCGATTGCAAAAGCATTTAAAGTAAAACTAATCAAGAATAAGAAGGCCGTAGAAATTCTAAAAAAATTCTATTTTTCTATTAATAATGAATTAAATGAAGCTAGGTTAAAAATGGCTTTTATTCCAAAAGGAGCAGAACTTTTGCATAATCCTGTTACAAAAGCAGCGGGTTTTCGTATAAAAAACGTTTATGTGATGGCTGGAATTCCAGAAATAATGGTTGCAATGTTTAAAAAAATAATAAAAAGCTTAAAAAAAGGAACACCTTTCATATCTAAAACAATATTAGTTAAAATTCCTGAAAGCAATATAGCAAAAGATTTATTAAAAATTGAAAAAAAATTTAATGAAGTTGAAGTTGGAAGCTATCCTTTTTTCAATAATAAATCAAAAGGTGTAAATATTGTTTTAAGAAGTAAAAATAAAAACCAAATTAAAAAAGCTATAAATGAAATCAAAATAAATTTAAAAAATTTATAAATTTTCTCTTTTTATTTTTATCAAACTATACATCCATCCAATTAAAAGCCAAACACATATAGCATTCCAATTAGAAAAAAAATTTAATGAAGGCATCATTGGTAAAAATTTAGGAAAAATTGATGATATAATTCCCAAAGCAACAATTTGATTAATAATAATTTTTCTTTGACTAAAAATATCTTTGCAAAATATAAAAATAAGAACAGTAAAAAGAATAAGGCCAATTGCGCCTGTTTCAGCTAGCCATGTTAAATAAAGATTGTGAGGGTGACTAGAGCAGGTTGCTTCAAAATATTTTTTTAATCCCTCATTGTAATGTCCTTTCCATGGAGATACACCATATCCAGTTCCAAGATGACCTTTTGATAAAAACTTATCATTTTCACATGCCACCCTGTAATTTTTCAATCCTATACCAAAAAAAGGATGTTCTTTAAACATTTTTAAAGCAGTTATAGATAAAGAACCATAAGGCGAATTATTATAATTTTTTAATTCTTTATAAGTTTTTATATAAATATTTTCTGTTTTGTTAGGGATAGAGTTATAAATAATTATTCCAAACAATAAAATTGAAGAAAATAAAAAAATAATTCTCTTTTTACTCCAAAAGAAATACATCGATAGAAAAATTAACGATAAAAAAATTGATAATATAGAAGATCGATGACCACTGATGTAAATTAAAAACAAGCTAATAGTTAAGGAAAGTATTATAAATAATGTAGAATATTTTTTAGATATAAATTTAGTAATACCTAATATTGCAGGTAAAGCAAAATATGCGAGGAAAATACCTGTTTTTGGAGCATCTTTAAATGGTCCTGAAATTCTATGCGGCCCTCCGCTGAAATAAAGTGAATCAAAAAAATTAAAACGAATTTTACTATATAAAGATGTGCCAGTGAAATATTCAGTCAACATTTCAATTCCGACGTAAATTATTGCTATAAAAACAGATAATAATAGCCTGTCTCTATTTTTTTTTTTGATTAAAAAAAGAAATTGTAATGATGCGGAAAAAATAATAAATCTAATCCATGGCAAAGATCTGGATAATGCCAATTCTTGATTATAAGCAAAAAAACTTGCAATTATTAGCCATAAATAAATTAAAAAACCTATCTTTATCCATGGTTCATTTAACCATTCCCATTTTTTATTTTTTATAGATTGAAAAATAAAAAAAATTGAAGCAGTTACAACAATTATATCTGCTAAAGAATTGCTAAAAATAAGTATAATGGGTAAGGCAAAAACACACCATGAAATAAAATTTATAAGATTAAAATTATTTAAACTTAGACTAGTTTTAAGATTCATTATTTTCTTTTTTGTATTAATAAATTTTTTATAAAAAGTTCAATTAATTTCATGCTACTATAAAATACCTGCAATTTGGGTATTTTTGAATCACCTTTATGACGAACTCTAAAATATATAGGAACCTCAGAACATTTAAATCCGCTTTTATATATATAAAAAAAGAATTCTACTAGAGATGAGTAACCATCGGAATCTAAATTTTTATTTCTTAACAGCTCTATACATTTGTAGTTATAAATTCTAAAAGATGTAGTAAATTCAAAAAAAGGCATATTTAATAAAAATCTACATAATTTATTAGCAAATCTGCTTATAAAATCTCTATAACCTTTATAATCAGATTTTCCTCCTTTAATATATCTCGAGCCTGTTACAAAATCATTTGATTTTAATTTTTTTAACAATAACGGTATCTCTTTAGGATTATGTGATAAATCAGCATCTAAAGTTATTAATGCATCATGTTTTTTTTCAAAAGCATAATCAAAAGCAACTCTGTATGCAGAACCTATTCCTAATTTCTTTTTTCTTTTAATTAAATTAAGATTTTTGAATTTAAACTTTAATTTTTTAATAAGTTCTAATGTCCCGTCTGTAGAATTATCATCAATTATAAGAACATGAAAATTTTTATTAACTTTAAAAATTTCCGTGCAAAGTATTTCTATGTTTCCAACTTCGTTATAGGTTGGAGAGCATATAACTATTTTTTTCATTTTTTTATATATTGTCTTGCCAACTCTTTCATTGTGACACATTTTCTTTTTGATTTTGATATTATAAGAAAGATTTTTTCAAGAATTGAAATTTTTTTTTCTACAGAAATATTAAATCTTTGAAGATAATTATTATATTTTTTTGGGATATCCTCATTTGATGTAAAGTCTGCAGGGTGAAATAGTAAATAAAAGTATTCGTTGTTATTTAAAAATTTATTGAGATAGTTATAAAAAAATTTCCATCCGAATATAAATCCTAGTGTATACCATATAGGTATAAAAAATTTTGAGTTATTTGGAAGTGGCATAATTAATAATTTTTTTTTTTCTTTTTTTTCAATTTTTTTCATATAGCTATCAACAAAGAATGGTTTTTTTGGAGAAAAAAAATGATACATCCAATCTTTTCTATCAATAATTCTAAAGAATCTTTTAGAGCCAATATGATTTAAAGCATCTTTTAAATATAAAACAGGTAAGCCAAAAGATGGAAATATAGAATGATCATATGAGTAGTTAAGTTCAATTAGTTTTGACACAACTTTTTTTGATGTGTTCCAACTAGGGGCTATAAATCCCTCAGGCTCTTTGTTTGTACATTTTTCGATTATTTCATGGGATCTTAATATTTCGTTATCAATATCATTTTTTTTTAATGAGCCTAAATTATGGAAATGGGACCATGAATGATTGCCAATTTCGTGACCATAGCTTGCCCAATCCCTGACTCTGGCGAACACCTCCTTATTTTTTAAATCTTTACCAATAACAAAAATAGATATTTTAATATTATATTTATTTAATATTTTGATAACTCTATCAAAACCAGCAAAATAACTGGGGTCGTAAAAATTATTTGGGAATCCCAAAGATTCATTAATGCTATCAAAGTTTAAAGAGATTGATATAGGGCTTGTTTTATTCATTGATTAAATCTTAGAGTATTAAAAATATCTTTAAACGTAATTATTTTTCCTCCCATTTTTTTAAATTCTATATAATCTTTTTCTTTAGGTAATGAGTTGTAGCTTGCAATATCATTCTTAATTAATTTTCTTTTTTTTAAATTGTAAAGTATTTGAATAGATGAATAAATATCTGAAGGATAATTATTAAAAATCTTTAAATAAAAACCAATCATAGAATTTTTTTCAACTAATTTTTTTTGTAATAATATTTTTCCTGAATCTATTTTTTTTGAAACTAAATGATAGGTAACTCCTTGCTCATTTTTATTTATTACATTCCAAAAAAATGGCCATAATCCTTTGCTTATTGGTAAAATACTTGCATGCTTATTTATTATTCCTTTTTTTACACTCTTAATTAAGGCAGAATTAATAATGTCTTCTGTTGTTATTAATAAAACATCAATTTTTTCTTTTTTTATCCAATTAATTAATCTTTTATCTTCACAATTATTTACTTTGATGAATTCAATATTATTTCTTTTACTTAAATTTATAAATGAAGTAGGCAAATTTTTAATTACTCTTATAAATTTTGTAATTAACGAAAATAATATTAGTAAAAAAAAATTTTTGAACTTAAGTGTTTTGAAATACCACAAGTATAAATTAATTGAAGAGAAATTCTTTATTTTTTTTTTTGAGTGTACTAGACCTTTAATATTTATGTTTTTTTTTTTAAAAAATTTTATAGTTTTATCCCATGTTGGAAGTAGGATATTTTGATCATCGGAAGTAACTACAGCTATATTAATTTTTTTTAACTTATTAAAAGTTCTCATTATTAATAAATACTTTCTTTTTTTTATAATCCAAATAAAGAATTGATAGATAGATAATCATAGATATTAAAATCAGCATATATTTGTCGTGAATAGAAAAGGTTAAAAAAAATAATAAGTATTTAATTTTTTTTGTATCTTGTAAAAAAAATTTCCAATTAATATTTAAAATCAAATAATAGATTACCGCAACTAAAAGAAATCCTTCATAGTCTTTTATAAGGGGATAACAAATAGTTATTATCAAAAGTGCAATTGCTAAAATATGAGTTTTTGAAAAACTTTTATTATCTATAAATAAATAAAATATTGATAAAATAAATAAACCGCAAACTGAAAACCATGCTATTTGAAAAATAATTTTATACGTATTTGATAGTTCAGGAAAATAATATTCAGGAATTTCTTTAATTATTGAATATAAGCCAAAACCTCCGCCATATAAGTTATAAAATTCATTAGACCTTAAATAAGTTAAATGATTTAAGAAATCTATAAAAAGATTTGGGTCATTGAAATATGAAAATAAATAAAAAATTATAATTGTAGATAAAGATATTAATGTATTAGTAAAAAATTTTTTTTTACTAATTAAGAAAATCAAAATGAAGAAAACTAAATATGTTATTTTGAATAAACACATCAACGTTAAAATAATAAATAAAGGAATCGTATTTTTTTTAATAATCGAATAATAAAAAGATATACTCAGTAAAGAATACATTAATACAGTGATATTTCCTGTTAACAAACCTGTAAAATTAAGACCTCCAAATGAAAAAAGATAAATAGCGAAAACAAGAATAAGATTAGTTTCTTTAAAAAATATTCTTTTTATCATTAATACCTGGCACATGAAAATTGGAATTATTATTAAAGCCCATAAAATAATGGAATTGCTTAAACTAATATTTGAAAAAAAAGAAAATATTTTTAGTGTATGCGGTGGGTAAAAGTAATCTAATGAATTACCTAATGTATTAAAACATTTAGATAAAGCATTTGCTTCGTAAGGATTTATATTATTTATAAAGCTTATCGCGCCACATCTGTAAACCATAAAATCACCAAATACTTGTCTATCACCAAATACTACTTTTTCAAAAAAATTATTAATGATATTAAAAGATGAAATCAATAATGATAAAAAAATTAATATTAAAAATATATTTTCTTTTATTTTCCTAGATTTTAAAAAATTCATATCAATATGTATTACAATTTGAAATTAATTAAAAAAATAAAATATTTACATCTTCGAAATGTGGTAGATTTTATTATAAAAGTTTATGAAAAATTTAAAACGAAAATCAATTTGTTTTGTTATTGGTACAAGACCTGAATTAATAAAGCAGTTACCCGTATATTACGAATGTGTTAAGATTTTTGGAAAAGCAAAAACATTATTGATAAATTCAGGACAACATAGGAATTTTTTAGATTTTTATATTAAAGAAAAAAATATTAAGTTTGATTTAACAGTAAAAAAAAATGAATCCACAAGTTCTCTAAAAAAAAACTTATTAAATTCTATTGATAATTTTTTTAAAATATTTAAAAGAATTATGCCCAAGATGGTTGTTGTTCAGGGTGATACAACAACTGCAGCTGGTTGTGCTTATGCAGCTTTTTTAAATAATATTACAGTTGTACATAATGAAGCAGGTTTAAGAACCTATAATAATAAACATCCTTATCCTGAAGAGTTAAATAGAAGATTTATAACATCTTTTTCCGATATTCATTTAGCGCCAACTTTAACTAATAAAAATAATTTAATTAACGAAGGCATAGATAAAAGGAATATTTTTGTAGTTGGGAATCCTGGTATAGATAATTTTTTAAAAACTTTAAAAGAAAAAGATTCGAAAGAATTTCAAAGAATTATTTCAAAAAAAAATAAAGAATTTAAAAAAATTATTTTTTTAACAGCTCATAGAAGAGAGGGTGTGGGAAAAAGTTTTAAAAATTTATTTAGTTTACTTAAAATTTTTTTAAAGAAAAATAAAGACATACTTTTAATAACAACCCTGCATCCAAATTGCTATGCATTAAGAGATTTTAAAAAAAATTTAAAAAATTTGGAAAATGTTTATACATCCAAACCTTTTGATTATTTGACAACATGCAAAATTATTGAAAGTTCATCATTTGTAATAACAGATTCGGGAGGCATACAAGAAGAATGCGCAACAATAGGCATACCCACAGTAATTTGTAGAAACACAACTGAGCGTATAGAGGCGATTAAAGTAGGTATAGCTAAGCTAACAAAGTTTAATAATCAAAACTTAACAAACACTCTTATATGGGCAAGAAAAAAGAAGAATAATAAAATATGGAAGAGTAAGCCTTATGGAGATGGTAATGCTTCTTCAAAGATAGTAAAGGTTCTAAAAAATCATTTAAATCCTATTAGCAATTAATTTTAGATAATTAAAAATAGTTTTTATTACCTTCATTTTACTTTCTGACGGCTTTTTTTTATAATCTAAATATATTGGAATTTCAAAAAAGCTTGTCGTAATATCTCTTAGTTTAAGTATAATTTCAACTTGCATTTCAAAACCAGATGTTGGTTTGTATTTTGATCCTATAATATTAAAAAAATTCTTTATTGCATCTTTATCATACATTCTATATCCACATGTAAAATCTCTTACATTTTTAGTTTTAAAGATTGTATTAAAAACAATAAATGCTAAATAAGATAAAATTACTCTTAAAAAAGGAACATTTTTTACCAGGCTACCTTTTTGAAATCTTGAGGCAATAACAACAAAATTTCTTTTATTTTTAGTTTTTTCTATCATTCTTAAAATTTGTTTTGGATCATGCGTATTGTCGCAATCAATTAAAACAAGTTTATCATTAGATTTTGCATTATTTTTAAATACTTTCATTAATGAATAAACAGCAATTCCCAGACCTTGATTTTTTTTATTATCAATCAATTTTAGATTAATCCTTTTTTTATATTTTTTTAAGTTAAGAACTGTTTTATCTGTTGATCCATCATTAAAAACCAATGTTTTTGTATTTTTTATTTTTAATTTTTCAATAGAAATTAATACATCTTCAATTGCTTTTTCTTCATTGAATGCAGGAAGTCCAATCCAAATTGTATATTTTTTTTTCATTTCAAAAGAGATTATATGGTGATATTTTCTTTATTCTAAATAAAATTTTTGTAATACCATTTTTTGCTTATAGAATAAAAATATTATTTTATATGCCCTCCTGGCGGAATTGGTAGACGCACAGGACTTAAAATCCTGAGGATTGCAAAATCCGTCCCGGTTCAAGTCCGGGGGAGGGCACCAAGATTTCTTATGTCTTTATTTTTTTTTTAAAGAAGAATAAAGTTGAAAATGTAAAAATTACTAAAAATGGGTATGTAATTCCACTATCTCCATTTAAAAGAAATATTGAAATATATAAAAAACTCAAAAAAATAATAATTTTTTTATTAGTGTTTCTAAAATCATAAAATCTTTCAATTAAAAATATGATAGGAGCTATAAATACAATTAGTTCGTAAACTTCTAATCTTGGAATGCTTATTGAAATAATTAAGATACTTAAAGCCAATCTGGCTCGAAAATTCCCTCTTTCTTTTTTTTCTTTAATATTTAAAAAATAAGAACCAAGAACTAGAATTATTATAAAATACCCGAAAGATAATAAAATTTCTAAGTATTCTCGATAATTAAGTTCCAGAATATTGCGATTTTCAAGAAAGTTATTTATAAAAATAATATATTTAAAAGATCCTATTCCAAAGCTGTCATAATAATTTTTACCAACACTTATTTTGTAAATATTATTTACCCAATGATTAAATAAATTTGGATCGTATAAATAATTGGCTAAATAAAAAACAAATAAAGAGAAAGTAGTATATAGAATTTGTTTTTTATATTTGAGCCCCCATAAAAGAAAAGGACATAAAGCAAATATTAAAAAATAAAACTTAAAACAAGAGACAAGAAAAATAGTGATAAAAAATAGATTTAATTTTTTTTTATATAAATAATAAAAACTACAGGATAAAAGAATTTGAAGTATAAAACTTATGTTTCCTGTAAATAGACTATAAATTACTGTTTTATCTAAACAAAATAATACTATGAAAGAGTAAAATAAATAATGTATTTTCGTGTTAAATAATTTTTTTTGATAGTAAACAAAAAAAATAAAAGAAAGTATTAGCAAGCACCCCCAGACAAATTTACTCCAAAAAAAACTTATTGGCACTAAAGGTAAAAAAATAAAGGTACTTAATATAGGGTAATTGTGTATAAATGGTTTTTTACTAGGCATACAATCGGTAAGTAATACATAAGGATTAGACCCTATTGCTAATTTACTTGCAGCGCATTTATATACTTCGAAATCCCAAAAAATCTTTTCATTAATAATTCCGTTGTAAGATGCTTTGAAATATTCAAACCAAAAAAATGAAACATTTAATGATTTTAAAAAAAAGGCAAGTATAACTAATGAAAAAATACAACGTAAAGAAAAGTCGAAATTTTTTTTTGAGAACAAATCAAAGTTATTATTATTTTTAAATATCATTTAAAATAAAGTATATTCAATGTATTAATAATAACATTGTTTTTTCTTAAATTTTTTAATGAAAAAAAAATATAAAAAAAAAATTATTTTTAATTATGAAGATATTCCTGTTGGATTTTATGACAAAATTTATAATAAAAAATCGGGAATACAAAGCAAATGGCATCATATACACTATAGCTTAGTAAAAAAAATTATAGGTAAATATACAAAACATTTAGATGTTGGTTGCGCAGGAGGAACATTTGTTAATTTTTTAGATAAGAACAAGTTTTCTTATGGCGCAGATATATCAATAAATCAAATAAAATATGCAAAAAAAAAATATCAAACAAAAAAGCATAGATTTTTTTTAATAAAAAATAATAAACTTCCGTTTGACGATAATTCTTTTGATGTTGTTACAAATTTACAATTAATGGAACATTTATCATTCAATGATAATGAAAAATTGCTAAATGAGATAAATAGGGTTTTAAAACCTAATGGGAAACTAATTATAACAACTCCTAATTATTTTGGTCCGTGGATTATTTTAGAAAAAATTGTAAATTTATTAGGTAAGGTTAAGTATGACGAGCAACATATTACTTTTTTTAATAAAAAAAAAATGATAAATTTTTTGAATAAATTGGGTTATAAAAGTATTTCAGTTACTACAAATATGTTCTTATCCCCTTTTTTCACTGTATTTGGTTGGTCCTTTCCTAATTTTATTCAAAAACTTGAAGATAAACTTTTAAAACATC
Organism: Pelagibacteraceae bacterium; assembly: GCA_002720895.1. Lineage (GTDB taxonomy): Bacteria > Pseudomonadota > Alphaproteobacteria > CAYOOR01. The sequence continues at coordinate 8,169 of PBIP01000013.1, read as the reverse complement.
CATTTAAATTTTTCTTATTTGTTATTTGTTATAAATAAAAATATTTAATATTTTACTGGTATTGGGTCTAAACTTCTCCACAAATACCAAGTTGCTACAGTTGACCACGGAGACCATTTTTTTTTAAAATTTATAATTTGAGAATCTTTTAAAGGGTACTTTAAATTATAATTTATCGATATAGCTTTTAGTAAACCTACATCTGCACATGGAAAAATATTCGGTCTTAAAAGATAAAAAATAAGAAACATTTCTGCAGTCCATCTACCAATGCCTTTTATTGTTATTAAATCTTCGATTATTTTTTCATCTTCCTCTTTTTTCCATTTTTTTTCTATATTTTTATTTTTTTCGAAGAAAATTGCTAAATTTTGCAAATAAGTAATTTTTTGTTTTGAAAAACCACATTTTGCAATTTCATTTCTTTTTAATTTTAAAATATTTCTTGAACTAACTTTTTTAATTCTTTTTTCGAGTTTATTCCAAATAGAATTTGCAGCTTTAACAGATATCTGTTGCCCAGCAATTGATTTTGATAAAGTTAAAAAAGCATCGTTTTTACTCTTTAATTTATCTTTTTTATATTTAGTGATTATTTTTTTTAAAATTTTATCTTTTTTTATAAGATTATTTTTAGCAATTAACCAATTTTTATTTGTTAAAATAATCATTTAATGTTTTTGAAATAAATTAGTAATCTATGAATAATATTATTTTATTTATATGAAGTCATTACTTTATAAAATTTTATTTTTTTTATTAATTATTGAGTATTCTTTAGCAATCCCTCAACCTGGAGAGAAATATTTTGTTGATATTGATAAACTTGCAGAGCCATATGCTACAAAAAGTGTTGCAAATACTTATAAAAAACTGGATTCAGAATTATGCAAATTAAATGTTAATGATGGATTCAAAGTAAATATTTTCGCAAAAAATTTACAACATCCTAGAAATATAAAAGTAGCTGGAAATGGAGATGTTTTTATCGTTGAGTCTAATCCAGGAAAAATTAAGATTTTAAGGGATAATGACAATGATGGAATTTCTGACATTGAGCAAGTTTTTGCTGATGGATTTAATTATCCTTTCGGAATTGAAATAACTTCTGATTTTTTGTATGTTGCTGATTTAGATTTTGTTTGGAAAATACCCTATAAAGAAGGCCAATTAAAGAATGATAAGGATCCAATTAAATTAACAAAAGATAATGCTTTGGGAGATATAAATGGCCATAGAACAAGAAATATTGTTTTGTTGGATAATAAAATTTATATTGCAATAGGAAGTCGTGGAAATATAGGCGTTGAAGACTATCCAAGAGCTACAATACAAGAATTTGATTTAAAAACTAACGAACAAAAAAATTTTGCTACTGGTTTAAGAAATCCAATTGGACTAGATGTACACCCAGTTACAAAAAAATTATTTACAGTTGTTAATGAGAGAGATGGTATGGGAGATGAATTAGTCCCTGATTACTTTGCTCAAGTTGAAGAAGGAGATTTTTTTGGTTGGCCATTTTTTTATTTAGGCCATAACGAGCAACCTAATTTAGAAAAAAATTATTTTTATTTTAAAAATATAGAACAGAAAAAAAATAAATTAGTAAAAAAACCTGAGGTATTATTTAAATCACATTCTGGCCCTATAGATCTTATATTTTACAATAAAAAACAATTTCCTAAAGAATTTCAAAGCAATGCATTTGTAGCTCTTCATGGTTCTTGGAATTCAAGTAAACCGTCAGGATATATGGTTGTTAGAATTCCTTTTGAAAATAACAAACCTTTAGGCTACTATGAATCTTTTGTTACAGGTTTTTGGGTATCTGATGCTAATAGAGCAAATGTTTGTGGCAGGCCCGCTGGTTTAGGTGTTACAAAAAATGGATCGCTTTTAATTTCAGATGATATTAACGGTGTAATTTACCAAATTAATTCTAATTAGCTAACTTTTATTATTTAATATTTTTAAAAATTAATGTTTCATTGAATTTTTTAATTAATTTATATCTTTTATCCAATTTAATATCTTCTTTTTTAATGGGGCAATTATAAACACACTTCTAACCAATAAAAATATAATCAGCTTTATTTTCATCCATAATTCTTCTATCAGTAAATTTAATACTTTCATAATAATTTTTTTCTAATTTAGAGGTTAAATGAGGTCTGGTAATTTTTCTAAAAATTATTGCGGGAATCCATATACCAGCATCACCATAATTATTATTAATTATGTCATTTTTTGATGTATTATTTTTAAGCCATAGAATTGCTTTTAAATCATCGTTAGTAACATTGCTCATTTCAATATATTTCCTAATATAATTTTTATAAGGTAGTTTCCTCTCAAAAGTAAGCAAACTTATATATGTTATTATGCAAAATATAAATATTTTTTTTGTAAATTTTTTTTTACTATTAAAATTTAATACATTTAACCCGTAACCGATAAATATAGATAAGGGAAAAATTAATAACATAGTGAATCTTTCTGGCCAAAGAATATAAGAATATGGTAAAAGGAAAAACTTGGTATTTAATACAAGAATGAACGTGGTAAATACATAGAGTATATTTAAATATATTATGTTTGTTATTTTCCTATTCTTTGAAAAAAAATAAAATAAAAAAATTAAAGAAATTATCATAAAAAACTTACCGACTCTTTCATTAAAATAAAAAGGTATGGAGTAAAAAAAATTGTTTAAATTACCACTCCATGAATGATCAAAGTCTCTAATCCATCTTGTCATTTGTTTAATTTGAATTTCATCAAGCTCCGAAATATTTAAAAAAAATGATGAAAGTAAGAAAAAAGAAAATAAAGCAAAATAAACAATTAGTTTTATATTTTTTATATCTTTTTTTATTATTAAATTAAAAATAAAAGGTAAGACAAATATAAAGCATCCAGCATAAGTAATTATAAAAGTTGTAAAAAATGAGGCACAAAAGTAGACACTCATCATAAAAATATCTAATATCTTTTTTTCATCAGAAAAGAATTTAGAAAGAAACATTCCAAAGAAAGCAATTGATAATATTGTTGGGTTTCCACCCCAGCCTATAAATTCTAATATTTGAGAAAAAAAAATTGCAAAGATAGCGATATATAAACTTTTATAAAAATCAAAAAATTTACTTAAAAAGTTAAATAAAGAAATTGTTAAAAAAAAATAAGAAAAAGAAGTTATGAATTTTGCACTTGTATAGACAGGTATATTTTCAAAAAATGAAAAAAAAGAAATTAAAACATGAAAACCAATAGGATAATTATCAAATTTAACAGTATCAATGATTGGAAAATAAGTATTAGGCATGCCCTGGGCTTCAATAATCATACGCGATATATATGTATGCATACTCATATCTCCACCAGCAGGTGTTAATATAAGAAATGTTGGAAAAAAAAAGAAAAGAAGAATTGATAATAAAAATATCAAAGCGGTTAATAAATTTTTTGTGTTTATGTTTGTTTTTTTAAAATTTATTTTTGAATCCAATATTATTGAGGCGCTTATTGTTAAAATTATTAAGAAATATTTTATTTCATTAAAATTTAATTGAATTTTTTCAAGAAACCAAAAAGATATTATCCAGAATGCACATGAAATAGCGATTATTTCAGATATTATAGTTATTATATTTTTACCATTTTTTTTTAATATTAGGATTCCTGGAATTAGAAAAACAATTAATGACTCAAAAATTAAAGATACAAAAGCCAATATTGATATCAGAGAGATACTAAACTTATATTTTTTTAAAAAGAAATGCACTGCTTATTTTGCTAATATTCTATTATTTTTATAATGGTATAATTTGTATAATAGCATTGTAAATTTTATTATTTTTTTTTTTTTAAAGTGAGGAAAAATTTTTCCAATTGGTGATGAAAACCCTACTACAAAAGTACCTTTTATAACTTATTGTATTATTGGGTTATGTTTTTTTATTTTTATATGGCAAATCTCTCTGCCTGAGAATTACCTTATGGGTATAAATGATTTTGGCCTAGTTCCTTCTGATATATATATTTATAAAATTTTCAGTTCAATGTTTTTGCATGGAAGCTGGATGCATTTAATTGGCAATATGGCTTATCTATGGATTTTCGGAAACAATATTGAAGATTATTTAGGCCATGTATCATTTTTAATTTTTTATTTATTTTGTGGAATTTGCGCAACTACAATTCACATTATTTCAGATTTTGATTCTGTAATTCCTGTAGTTGGAGCAAGTGGAGCTATATCAGGTATTTTAGGTGCATATTTAATATTATATCCTAAAGCAAAAGTAAAATTATTAGTATGGTTTGGAATTGTTACAATACTAAGAGTTAAAGCATCTATAGTTTTAATTTTTTGGTTCATTTATCAATTTATAAGCGTTTTTAAATCTTCAGGAGAAGGTGGAGGTGTAGCATGGTGGGCACATATAGGAGGATTTATTGCTGGATTATTTGTTATTTTTTTATTAGGAAAAAAAAAATTAGTTGAAAAGGAAAAGAGTCCGTGGGAATAATTTTATTTCTTCAACGCTTCTATCATTGTTGTCCCTAGTTCAGCAGGAGATTCTGAGATAAATGCGCCAGCAGATCTTAATGCTTCAATTTTTTCAGGAGCAGTTTCAGCACCACTAGATACTATTGCACCAGCATGGCCCATTCTTTTTCCTGGAGGGGCGGTTGCTCCCGCAATGAAAGCAACAACGGGTTTACTTTTTTCTTTTTTAATAAATTCTGCTGCATCAACTTCTGCAGTTCCACCTATTTCACCGATCATAACAATACCTTCCGTTTTTTCATCTGCCATAAATAATTCGAGACATTCAACAAATTTCATACCATTTACTGGATCTCCTCCGATACCAATAACTGTTGTTTGGCCAAGACCTGCATCAGTAGTTTGTTTTCCTGCTTCATAAGATAATGTTCCTGATCTAGAAATAATTCCAATTTTTCCTGGTTTGTAGACATAGCCTGGCATAATACCTAATTTTGCTTCACCAGCTGTTATAATTCCAGGACAATTTGGGCCAATTAATCTTGATTTTTTTCCTTCAAGGTGTTTTCTAACTTTCATCATTTCGTGAACTGGGATGCCATCAGTTATTGCCACTATTAATGGCATTTCAGCATCAATAGATTCCATTATTGCAGCTGCAGCAAATGGAGGAGGAACATAAATAGTTGTTGCGTTTGCACCAGTTTTATCCATTGCTTCTTTGACCGTATCAAAAACTGGTAAATCAAGGTGAGTTTGCCCTCCTTTTTTTGGCGTAACACCTCCAACAAAATTTGTACCATATTTAATTGCCTGTTCAGAATGGAAAGTTCCTTGGGCGCCTGTAAATCCCTGACATATTACTTTTGTATTTTTATCAACCAATATAGACATATTTATTTTCCCTCTTTTTTTACAGCCTCAACAATTTTTTTTGCAGTTTCACCAAAAGTTGTTGCATTTATAAATGGCAATCCAGATTCTTTTAAAATTTTTCTACCTAATTCAATATTTGTTCCCTCTAATCTAACTACAACGGGTTTGGCCATTTTGACTTCATTGGCAGCAGTAACCAGGCCTTCTGCTATAGAATTTGTTCGCATCATTCCACCAAAAACATTACATAAAATTCCTTTAACATCTTTATCTGAGTATAAAAGTTTAAAAGCAGCTGCTACTCTTTCTGGAGTTGCGGCTCCAGCTATATCCATAAAATTAGCAGGCTTTCCACCGTTTTGTTTTATTAAATCCATAGTTGCCATTGCAAGACCAGCACCATTAACCATCACACCTATTTCCCCATCTAATTTGACATAATTTAGATCATGTTTTTTTGCTTCTAATTCTAAAGGATCTTCTTCATCCTCATCTCTGAGATTTGCAATATCTTCATGTCTATAAAAAGAATTTTCATCAAAACCCATTTTTGCATCTAAAGCATATACATCTTTTTCTTTTGTAATTACCATTGGATTAATTTCAACCATTAAAGCTTCGAGACTCACAGTTGTTTTATGAACTGACACAATAAAATTAGCTGCTTTATCAACCAAGCTACCCTCTAAACCTAATTTAGAGGCAATATCTTTAGCCTCGTTTAATTCCATATCAGCGCACGGTTTTAATTTATGTTTTATGATTTTTTCAGGAGTTTTTTTTGCAACTTCTTCAATTTCCATTCCACCTTCAGTTGAAGCTATCACCGTTATTCCATTTGTTTCTCTATCTATAACCATTGAAATATAAAACTCTTTTTCAATATTTGATCCTTCTTCAACATAGAGTTTTTTAACAATTTTTCCTTGAGGGCCAGTTTGAGGAGTAATTAAAGTTTTGCCCATTATTTCTTTTGATGCGATTTCAACTTCTTGAAGTGATTTTACAACTTTAACTCCACCAGCTTTTCCTCTTCCTCCAGCATGTATTTGTGCTTTTACAACCCAAATCCCAGAATCTAATTCTTTTGCTACTTTTACAGCCTCTTCGGTAGTAAAAGCAACTTTTCCATTTGGAACATTAACACCATTTTTTGCTAATAATTCTTTTGCTTGATATTCGTGAATATTCAATTGTTATTTATCTAAAAAATTAAAAAAGTAACTATAAAAAAAATTAAGAAAAATTCAAGTTATTACTTATTTATTTATATCTTTTTGTATCTTCTCTTTTTCCATATAAAAAAGTAATGTTTATTCTTCTGCTTTCATAATTTTTCTTAAAATTAAAATTGTCAGATGCATGAAAGAGATTAGAGTTAAAAATAATTGCTCTATTTGATTTATATTTGATTTTCTTCATTCTAGATTTTGTTTTTTTTAGATATTTTGTAATCTCTTGGTCCTTATTATTATATTTATCAAAATTCCAGTTCTTTGGTGCCTCTCTATCCCAGATTAACAAACCACCAGTCTTTTTATTTAAATTTGCTTTGTCTGGAGTAATCCAGAAATTTACATTAATAGCTGCAAAATCAGCGTGTATTTTTATTCCTTTCATTTGGTTATTACATTTAAATGCCCATGCTTTAGTAAGTGGAAAATTCTGGAAAATCTCAGGGAAGTGCAATTTTAATTCCTCGCTTATTTGGAGTATCAATGGCGCATTAAAACTATTTTCAATAAAGGATCCGATATAACCATTTTTGTAATCAAATTCATTCCATATAGAATTTGTTAAACAATATTCATAAAGTGTTTCTAATATTTCTTTATTTAAGAAATCATCAATAACAATATACTTAAATTTTTTGTTTGAATTTTCACTTACGATTTTTCTTTTATCACTAATTATTTTTTTATCCATTATATCAGGTGGTTGATAATAAATTAAATTATTAAAAGTAGGACCTAATTTATTGGTAAAGTCTTTTGATAATGTAAAAATATCAGTAAGATCAGAATTTTTTGGTAAAGCGTTGTAAACCAATTTGTAATCTTTAATTGTATTATTAAATTTTTTAGATATTAATTTCTTTTTTATTAAATAATGAATTTGCTCAATGTCGTGCTTCAATTTATTTTTTGAAACTTCATATCTTAATCCATTATTAGTTTTTTTTTTAAATTCTTCCTTCGTTAAGATTTTTTTTGAATTTAAAAAATTCCTTATTTTGTTTACTAATAACATTTTTATTTTATCTACCTTTATAAGGCTTAATACCAGTGTCGGGTATATAAAGATTTTTGGGCGGTTTTTTATTTTCATAAAATATATCAATAGGTATACCTCCTCTTGGGAACCAATAACCTGAAATTCTAATCCATTTAGGTTTTATAGATTTTAGTAATTTCTCAGCTATAAAAATTGTACAGTTTTCATGAAAACATTGATGGTTTCTAAATGAATGTATGAAAAATTTAAATGATTTACTTTCAACAAGAGATTTATTTGGCAAGTAATCAATTATAAATTTTGCAAAATCAGGCTGTCCTGTTACAGGGCAGAGAGATGTAAATTCATTGATCGTTAATCTAACAATATAATCTTTTTTGTAATTTTTATTTGGAATTGGATCTAAAAGACATTTATCTGGATCATTAAATAAATTTTTATTTCTACCTAAATAATTTAATTTAATTTTTTTCATTTTTTTTTTGCTTGATATTTTAAATAGTTTTTATAGAATTTATCAAATTTCTTTTTTTTAATAGCTT
>PBIP01000012.1 GCA_002720895.1 Pelagibacteraceae bacterium | reverse complement strand
TTTGCTTTAGCAGCATTACCTAACAAAACTTTCACTACTTGTTGAACATCTACGTTTTCATGATCAGGATGCCAACAATCATAATCTGTAATCATGGATACTGATGCGTATCTTATCTCTGCTTCTCTTGCTAATTTAGCCTCTGGCATATTTGTCATACCTATTACATCAATTTTTTGTTTTCTATAACTTTCAGATTCTACTTTTGTTGAGAATTGTGGTCCTTCCATTGCAATATAGGTTCCTTTATTTTGATACTTTATTTTTAATTTTCTTAAAACTTCAGCGCACGCTTTTATTAAAGACTTACTTGTTGGATCTCCCATAGGAACATGTGCAACAATTCCACCTTCAAAAAAAGTTTTTTTTCTTAAAAAAGTTTTGTCTATAAATTGATCTATTAATACAAATGTTCCTGGAGATAATTTTTCTTTTAATGAGCCACATGCCGAAAGTGATATTATATCTGTAACACCAAGTTTTTTTAGAGCATATATATTTGCCCTATAATTTATTTCTGAGGGGTTATATATGTGAAATCTTCCATGTCTAGGCAAAAATAAAACCTTAATCCCATCAATGATTCCTGTTAAAATTTTATCTGAAGGAGCCCCCCATGGTGTATTAACTTTTATCCATTTTTGATTCTTTAAATCCTCAATTTGGTAAAGACCACTTCCACCAATAAAAGCTAATAAAAAGTTTTTTTTCATTATTTCTCAATCCTTGACCATATTTCTTTCATTGTAACATAAAGAAGCGCGGTAAGAACAATTAAGAATATCAAAACTTTCAAACCTAAAGCTTTTCTTTTTTGCAATTCTGGTTCTGCTGCCCAACTTAAGAAATTAACAATATCGTAAGAAAGTTGGTGAATGCTGGCATTTGTTCCATCAATATATTCGATTGCCTCATCGTATAAGGGTTGGGGAATTGCAATAACACTGCCATCATGATAGGGATTGTAGTAAAGACCATCTGGTAATTCAAAGTCATTTGGCGGATCCTCATATCCAACCAGTAATGAATAAATATAATCTGGTCCATTTTTCATTGCCTTTGTTAATAATGATAAATCTGGTGGGTAAGCACCATTAATTGCTATGGCTTCTTCCTTATTTTTATATGGTGATACAAATGTATCGGTTGGTTCGCCTGGACGAATAAACATTTCACCTAACTCGTTAGGTCCATCTAAAATTTCAAAAGTCTTAGCATAATTTACTATTTGTTCTTTTGTAAAACCTAAATTTGTTAATTCTCTAAATCTTAACCTTTTTACACCATGACATGCTGAACATACTTCTTGATAAACTTGCAAACCTCTTTGTAAAGTTGAATTATCAAACCTTCCGAAAATACCTTGAAAGCTCCAATTTTGTTTTTTTAATTTAACATCTTCTTTGCTAAAAGAATTAGGAATAAAAAAGAAAAGTGTAAATAATATAAAAAAAATTTTTTTTAGCATTTATTTTTTTTTTGAATCTTTAAATATATTAGTTGGTAAAGGTAAAGTTTTTTCAAACATACCAAGAATTGGTAAAATAAATAAAAAATGCATAAAATAGTATGCAGTGCAAATTCTACTAATAATTAAATAGTGCCCTTCTGGAACTTTTGATCCAATCCAACCTAGTACAATAAAATTAAATATAAATATCCAATAAAATTGTTTATAAATTGGTCTAAATCTACAACTTCTAACTTTGCACGTATCTAGCCATGGTAAAACAAATAATATAAAAATTGAACCTAACATTGCAATAACTCCCAATAATTTAAAAGGTATTGCCCTTAATATCGCGTAAAATGGCAAAAAATACCATTCAGGAACTATATGTTCTGGCGTTACTAGTGGATCAGCTGGTATATAATTATCAGGATGCCCAAGTGCATTAGGGAGAAAAAAAATAAAAATAGAAAAAATAATAAAAAAAATGCCGAATCCAAAAAAATCTTTTATGGTATAGTAAGGATGAAACGGTATTTTTTCTTGCTTGAAATTTAAATCTATACCAGTTGGATTATTAGATCCAAATTTATGTAAAGCAATTATATGAAAAAATACAACTCCAACAATTAAAAATGGTATAAGAAAATGTAAGGAATAAAATCTATTTAGAGTTGGGTTATCAACTGAAAATCCACCCCAAAGCCATGTAACAATATTATCGCCAACTAATGGTATTGCAGAAAATAAATTTGTTATAACTGTTGCACCCCAAAAGCTCATTTGACCCCAAGGTAGAGTGTAACCTAAAAATGCAGCTGCTATCATTAAAAGAAAAATTATAATTCCAAGCCACCACAATACTTCTCTTGGTGATTTATAAGAGCCGTAATACAAACCTCTGCCAATATGAATATATACAATTAGAAAAAACATAGATGCGCCAACACTATGTATATACCTGATTAACCAACCATAATTTACATCTCGCATAATATGTTCAACACTATCAAATGCTAAATCTACATGTGCTACATAATGCATAGACAATAACAAACCTGAAACAATCATAATTATTAGAGTAATTCCAGCAAGAGATCCGAAGTTCCACCAATAATTTAAATTTCTTGGAGTTGGATGATCTACCAATGCCTCTCTTAAAACGCTAAATATTGGAAGCCTATAATCTAACCATTCTAGTGTTTTATTTTTAAATTTTTTTGTCATTAACCTATTTGTATTTTATTTTTATTTATAAATTTATATTTCGGAACTTGCAAATTTTTTGGTGCCGGTCCCTTTCTTACTCTACCAGAAGAATCATAATGTGATCCATGACATGGGCAAAACCATCCGTTGAATTCACCTTTAGCATCAGAAGTTTTTTGTCCTAACGGTATACAACCCAAATGACTACAAACACCAACCACTATTAACCATTCAGGCTTTTGGACCCTATCTTCATCTTTTTCTGGATCTTTTAATTCGCTTAAATTAACTTCTCTTGCTTCGTCGATTTCTTTTTTTGTTCTATGTTTTATAAAAACAGGTTTGCCTCTCCATTTTACTGTTTTAGAAGATCCTTCTTCTATATTAGAAAGATCAAATTCTTTTACGCTTAATGCCAAAACATCTGCAGATGGATTCATTGAATCAATAAATGGCCAAATTGCAAATGCAGAACCCAGAGCAGCCATAGATGTAGTCGTTAGCTTTAAAAAACTTCTTCTATCTTTCGTCAAATTGGATATTTTTTTTTTATTAATCAATTAATTTTAATATAGAATAATTCAATGTTAAATAATAAGTAATAATAATGTAAATATTTCTTTTTTTTAATTAATCAATTCTAAGTTTAAAATTTTATTAAATAATGACTACTAATAAAAATAAAGAACAAACGGAAATGTGGTTTAGATATCTCAGAGACCAAATATGTAAATCTTTTGAAGAAATTGAAAATAAATTCCAACATAAGTTAATAAAAAAAAAACCTGGGAAATTTACTAGAAAAAAATGGAAAAGAATAAAAAATAATAAAGGTGGTGGAGGTGAAATTTCTATAATGAAAGGAAGAATTTTTGAAAAGGTTGGGGTTAATATATCAACAGTATACGGAAATTTTTCAAAAGAATTTAGAAAGCAAGTACCTGGATGTGAAAAAAGCTCTAAATTTTGGGCAAGTGGTATTTCTCTTGTTGCTCATTTATATTCGCCTTTTATAACTGCTGCTCACTTTAATACGAGACATATTATAACAACAAAATCTTGGTTTGGTGGGGGAACTGATATAACTCCTACTATGCCTGATAGAAAAAGTATAAATCTTTTTCATAACTCATTAAAAAAAACATGCGAAATGCATGATAAGAATTATTACCCAAAATTTAAAAAATGGTGTGACGAATATTTTTATTTAAAACACAGAAAAGAAACTAGGGGAGCCGGTGGTATCTTTTTTGATTATATTAATACAAACAACTGGGAAGAAGATTTTGAGTTTACAAAAAATGTTGGCAAATGTTTTTTAGAAAATTATCCTAAAATAATTAAAAATAATATAAATAAAACATGGACAAAAAAAGATAGAGAGAAGTTGTTGATAAAAAGAGGTAGATATGCTGAATTCAATTTATTATATGACAGAGGAACACAGTTTGGTTTAAAAACTGGTGGTAATGTCGACGCAATTTTAATGTCAATGCCTCCAAAGGCAAAATGGATTTAGTCAAATTCTTTTAATTTTTTCAAACATTCTTTTCTTGTAGGTTTAAATTTTCTTAAAATCCACCAACTTTCAACTAATTCTAATATTTTACCTATTTTCGGTCCAGCTTGAAATCCTATTTTAATTAAATCTTTACCAAATATTGGTAACCTGGGTGTTTTTATATTTTTAATAGAAGATATAATTTTTGAATACTTATCAATTTTATAATTTCCATGTAATTTTATAAAGTTATATATTAATAAACTTTCACAAATTTCATGACCATAGTAATAAATATATTTAATTTTATTTTTTTCAAAATCTTTAAAATTAAAATTTTCTTCTAAATGAAAGATTTTCTTAATTTTATTATTTTCATTTTTTGATAATTTTAATTTATTGGATACTCTTAACAAAAATTTTTTATCAATTAAAATCGCTAATCTTGTAGTAAAGTCTATTAAATAATTAATTTTATCGAATTTATTAATTAATTTTATTTTTTCTAAGTTTTTAGAACTAAATATTATGTAATTTAAAACACCAGAAAATTTCATTAAATTTAAAGTTTTATAAGGATTCTCGGAAGTTAAAATCTTTTTAAACTCCGAATAAACTCTTTCGCTTGATAATTTCTTTAAATTTAAAACTTGGTTCTTAAATATTTTAAGATCTGATTTTGTAATAATATTTTTTCCATAATAAGCATAAAATCTAAAAAATCTCAATATCCTTAGAAAATCTTCTCTAATTCTTTTTTTTGGATCGCCTATAAATTTAATTTTTCCTTTTTTTAAATCTTGCAATCCTTTGTGATAATCATAAAGATTTCCTTTAAAATCACATGATATAGCATTTATTGTAAAATCTCTTCTTTCTGAATCTGATACCCAATCTTTAGTAAACTCTACTTTTGCATGCCTGCCATCAGTTTTAATATCTTTTCTTAAAGTAGTTATTTCAAATTTTTCTTTATTAATTATCGCTATAACTGTTCCGTGACTTATACCGCTTTTAATTATTTTTATTTTTTTTTTACTTAAAATTTCGACAATATTAACTGGTTCGATTGTGGTTGCTAAATCAATATCATAATTCTTTTTTTTACAAATCTTATCTCTAACACACCCTCCTATAAATCTTGTTTCTTCGTCCTTCTTTTCTAGGATTTTAAATAAAAAACTTATATTTTTATTTGATGTCCACTTTTTTATATTAATCTTCATAAGATTTTTATTTTAATATAAAATTGAAACCTTTACTTTTTATTTTCAATTTTTTTTTTGTATTTTTATCAGAAAATTTATTTATTAATTGGTAATAAACAGATCTAGATAGTTTGGCATTTATGTTCTTTCTAAGAGCAATATAAGGTACTAAACTTTTTTTATATTTCTTGTATAAGATTGGATTCCTTTTACTAAGAATCACTTCTTCATCTATGTTTGTTTTAAAAATTATTTCCTGTTTTTTACTTGTTCCTTTAACATCAAAAGTTGTAATTATAAAAGGAAAATCCTCAACTTCTATAGCGCCTTTTTCTGCAGGAGTCTCTAAAAAGAAATTTCCTTTTTCATCAGCAATTAAAACTGAAGAAAACAATTTTATTAAAGCTTTTTTTTGAATTAAATTATTTTTATAAAACCATTCTCCATTGGATTTGATTTTTATAGGAAATTTTTTTATTATATTTTTTTTTTGCTTCAATGTGATTAGAATGAAATATAATTAATTATAAAATAAAAAAAGATTTATGATAAACCCATTTTTAAGAAATTTAGACTCAATTGGCGAATATCTTTCATACCCAATAATAAGGTTTATAACAGGTATTTTATTAATACCTCATGGTTATGGTAAATTGTATAAAGGATTTAATGGTAATCTTGATAATTTTATAAATTTTTTAGATAAAGAATATTCAAACCCTGTTTTAACTGGTGTTTTTTTAGCATATTTAATTGCATTAACAGAATTTATAGGAGGAATTTGCATAGCTTTTGGTTTCTTCACTAGAATCGCTGCATTATCAGTAACTATATTTATGATGTTTGCTGTTTTATATCATTTCCCACATGGTTTTTTTTGGAGCAAGGAAGGATATGAATACCCATTAATGTGGGGAATTATAACATTTGCAATTTTTCTTAAAGGCGCTGGTAATTTGTCAATAGATGGTAAATTTAGATAAAAAAAATATAATTTGGCTTTTTACATTCATAATTATTTGTCTTATTTTTGGTAATGGCTTAGGTGGTTACTTTACCTTTATATCAGTTGAAGGTTGGTACCAAACATTAAATAAACCAAATTTTAATCCTCCAGATTGGGTATTTGGACCAGTTTGGACAACTCTTTATATTCTAATGGGTGTTTCAGTTTGGTTAGTTTGGAAAGAAAAAGAAAGTAATACGAGATCTATTGGGATTAAAATTTTTTGGTTACAACTCTTTTTCAATATTTTTTGGACATATCTTTTTTTTGGAATTCAAAAAATAGGTTTAAGTCTAATAGAAATATTATTCTTAATCCTACTAATTTTAATCAATATTAGATTTTTTTTAAAAATTAAAAAGATCGCCGCATATTTATTATTACCATATTTATTTTGGGTTATGTACGCTTCATTATTAACTTATAATATTTGGATTTTAAATTAATTGGCTGGGGCGGCAGGATTCGAACCTGCGAATGCGAGTACCAAAAACTCGTGCCTTACCACTTGGCGACGCCCCAATAAAATTCTTTAATTTAAAAGTATATTAAAAAGAAAATTTAATCAAAGACTAAGTTTTAATTGCATAAACTTCAGACCACCAATGAGGGTGCTTTTTTTTTAATAAAATATTAATTTTTTTTGCATCTATTTTTTTTTTGAATATTCCAAAAACAGTAGGTCCACTACCCGTCATTCTTGAAACAAGACAATTTTGGGATCTATTTAAAAAATTAAGCATTTGTTTTATTTCAGGTAAAATTTTTTGAGAGTATTCTTGTAAATCATTGTTTTGTTTTTTAACCCAAAAAAAGAATTTATCATATTCAAAATTATTATTTATTTTTTTTGAATTTTTTTTTTTATACATATTAAATATATTTTTGGTTGAAAGTTCTTTACCTGGATTTATAAGTAGAGCAAAGAAAGTAGGTAATTTAGGAGCTTTAGATAAAATTTGACCGTAACCGGAAAAAAAAACATTTTTATTATATAAACATGCTGGGACATCAGATCCGATTTTCATTGCAATATTAAATAAATCTTTCTGTTTTATTTTTTTATTATTTAAATTATTCAAACCTTTTAATACAGCTGCTGCATCAGCTGATCCTCCTCCTAATCCAGCAGATACTGGTATTTTTTTATTTAAAATAATTTTATACTTAGTTTTTATATTCAAGAATTTTGAATAACTTTGAACTGTTTTTTTTATTATATTTTTGTCTGTAATAAAATTTTTAAAAGGTCCTTTCACTTTTAAAGAAAATTCTTTATTTTCTGAAATTGATATTTCATCATATAAACTAATAAAACAAACTAAACTGTTTAAATTATGCAAATTATCTTTTGTTTTATCGAAAACGTTTAAGAACAAATTAATCTTTGCAAATGCTTTACATTTTATACTTTTAATATTTGGCATTGATTTATAGAAAATCTAGTTGACCTTCATTATTTTCTATTTTTTTTTCTATTTTTTTTCTTAATTCTTCATCGGGTTTAAAATCTAAGGCTTTTTTCCACTGATATAAAGCTTCTAGCTTTCTATTAATTTTGTAATAAGCATCTCCAAGATGATCATTAATAATTGGGTCCGTAGGCTTTAAACTAACTGCTTTCTCAAGTTCTTCAACAGCTTTATCATACTCTTTTAAACTAAAATAAGCCCACCCGAGACTATCAACAATATATGGGTCAGATGGTCTTAAGCCAGCGGCTTTTAAAACAAAATCTTTGGCTTGCTCCAAATTTATATCTTTTTCTATCCAAGAATAACCCAAATAATTTAATACATCAGGTTGATCTGGTATTAATTCTAAAATTTTTAGAAAATCTTTTTCAGCACTATCCCATTGTTTATCTCTTTCATAAGCTATTCCTCTAGAATACAATATCTCCCAATGTCTAGTCTCAATTTCGCCAATTCTTAATACTGCTTCATCATAAAACCTAATAGCATCATTATACTTATTATTATTTTTATAAATATCTCCAAGAAGTTTTAAAGAATCATGTCTATTCTTTTTTTCATTAGACATTTTTTTTAAAATTGAAATTTATTTATTATTTTCCCCAAGTAGTTCTAAATTTCTTGCATTTTTTAGTCTTGAATGCCAAAAAAAGTTTGATGAAGAATCTATTTTCTTATAAATATTATTTGCATCAATAAATCTTTGATTATTTTCTAAAAGTTCTGCTAAATAAAGATTAGCCACTTCAAAATCTTTTTTTAAATATAATGCAAAATGAGTATAAATTATTGAAAAATTATTTGTAAAATCAGAACTAAATGAACTTGCAATTGTACTAAATAATTCAGCGATTCCATCACTGGTATTTTTAATCATTTTCTTTGGTATTATTTTTTTTTCAATTCTTTTTAAAGATTCTTCAATTAACAAATTATCATTCGAGCTAGAATTAAATTTTATATAAATGTCCTTAGCTTTTTCGAAATTCTCATTTCTTTCAAAAGCATTAGCTGAAATTTCTGCCAGTCTATATGATGGTTGTGTGTATGCGTTTATGGCTTTTTCATAATATATTAAAGCTTCTTTTTCTTTATTAAATAATTCGTGAATTAAAGCTAAATTAAGATTTCTTAAACCATTTATTACAAGATCTGTTTCTAATTCATCTAATTTTTGTTTTGCTTTTTTAAGATTTTTTTTTTCTTCAGAAATTAACCAAGCCTCAATAATTGGAACTGAGAATCTTTCGTAAGAACTTTTTTTTATATTTTTTAAGCGCTTTAAAGCTGAATTATAATTTTTTTCTTTAATATCAGAAACAATTAAAGCCATCAAAATACTTGTATTATCAGAATCATCTGGGTTAAGATCTTTCTCAATTTCTTTAGCTAAAACAATGCATTCTTTTATTTGTCCTTCTAAAAGATATAAGGTGCATAATTTCTTTGCTACATCTTTTCCATATTCTGTATCAATAGTTTTTAAATCGATAGCATTTTCAAAATAGTATATTGCTGACTTATTATCATTTTTATTTAATGCGCTTTGACCGGCAAGATAACTTCCAAAATCTATTGCAAACAAATAATTGTTAGAATAAAAAAAAAGAAAAAAAAGTATGATAAATAAATTTTTCATTCAAATAAAAAACTACATGTTTGGGTATCTTGGACCTCCTCCTCCTTCAGGAGTAACCCAGTTAATATTTTGATTAGGATCCTTAATATCGCAAGTTTTACAATGCACACAATTTTGAGCATTAATTTGCAATTGTGGATTATTTTTATCTCTACCTACTATTTCATAAACACCAGCTGGGCAATATCTTTGTTCAGGCGCATCGTAATATTCTAAATTATGCTCTATCGGAATATTTTTATTTTTTAATTGCAGATGACATGGTTGATTTTCCGCATGATTTGTATTTGAAATGAAAACAGAAGATAATTTATCAAAAGTAATAGAACCATCTGGTTTTGGATACTCAATTTTTTTAGATTTTTTTGCTTCTTTTAAACTTTTATGATCGTCATGATGTTTTAAAGTCCATGGTGCTTTACCGCGAAGAATAAAAGTATCTATAGCACTATATATTAAACCAGGCCAAAATCCCCATTGAAATGAAGGTCTTATATTTCTAACTTTATAAAGCTCATCCCAAACCCAAGATTTTTTAATTTGTTCTTCATAAGAAATAATTTCAATTTGTTTTTCATCAAAAATATTTTTAAAAATTTCTTCTGCAGCTATCATTCCAGATTTCATTGCTGTATGTGTCCCTTTTATTTTAGGAACATTCATAAAACCCGCTGTACAACCTACGAGTAGCCCGCCTGGAACTGTTAATTTTGGAATTGATTGAAAACCTCCTTCATTTAGTGCTCTGGCTCCATAGGAAATTCTTTTACCGCCTTCAAAAATATTTTTGATTTTTGGATGAGTTTTAAATCTTTGAAATTCTTCAAATGGGCTTAGATAAGGATTTTTATAATCTAAACCTATAACAAAACCTACTGAAACTTGATTATTTTCTAAATAATAAAGAAAAGATCCTCCATAGGTTTGTCTATCTAAAGGCCACCCAATTGAATGTATTATTTCTCCTTTTTTATGGTTTTCTGGTTTAATTTCCCATAATTCTTTTAACCCTATTCCATAAGTTTGTGGATTTTTACCTTTTCTTAGATCATATTTATCAATAATTTTTTTTGTTAATGAACCATGGCACCCCTCAGCAAATATTGTTTGTTTTGCTAAAAGATCGTATCCTTGTTGATAACTTTCAAGCTTATTACCGTTTTTATCTATACCTTGATCTCCGGTTCTTACTCCTATAATTTTATTATTTTTATCATCATATAACACTTCAGATGCTGCAAACCCAGGAAAAATATTTACGCCTAACTCTTCTGCTTGTTTAGCCAACCATCTACAAAAGTTACCTAAGCTAATTATATAATTTCCGTCATTCTTCATTTGCGGAGGGGTTGGTAATTTAAAAGAATTATTTTTTGTAAGTAGCAAAAAATTATCTTTTTTTGCTTCGGTTTTAAGCGGTGTATCCATACTTTTCCAATCAGGAATTAACTCATTTAAAGCTTTGATATCTAATACAGCTCCTGACAATATATGTGCTCCGACTTCTGATCCCTTTTCTACTACACAAATATTTAATTCCTTATTATTTTTTTTTGCTAATTGGCTTAGTTTTATACTTGCAGAAAGTCCTGAGGGACCTGCCCCAATTATTAAAACATCGAAATTCATTGATTCTCTATTCATATAGTAAGAATATAAGTAAATTTATTAAGTTATCAAATTTGTTACTTTAGTCATAAAATAAATTTTTGTATCATAGCATTTATAAAATAGTTTAACATTAAAAGAAAATGTATCAAAATTACAAAAAATTTTTAACGTTCTTAGATTATTATAAATTATTTGGTATTGAAACAAGAATCCAAAGCAAACCAAGAATTAGGTTTGAAAATAATTTAGTATCAAATAATAAAGAAAACTTGAAAGGTAAATTATTAGAGTTAAAAGAAAAAATTTCTAACTTAGATTGTGAAATAAAAACCAATGCAAAAAATTTTGTTTTTTATGACGGTATTTTGAATTCAGATATTATGATTATTGGAGAAGCACCAGGTTATGAAGAGGATAAACTTGGTAAACCATTCGTTGGAAGAGCTGGAAAAAAACTTGATGAAATGATAAATGCTATTGGATTGAATAGAAAAAAAAACGTTTATATAACAAACATTATTCCTTGGAGACCTCCTAATAATAGAGCGCCTACAGACAATGAAATTAAACTTTTTCTTCCTTATGTTGAAGAACATATATATTTAATAAGACCTAAAATACTTCTACTTTTTGGTAATGTTGCATCTAAATCTTTATTAAATTTAGATCAGGGAATAACTAAATATCATGGTAGTTGGTTTAATTATAAAAATTCTTTCTTAAAAGAAAGTATATTTACAATATGTATATTTCACCCAAGTTATTTATTAAGATCACCAAAACAAAAAAAAATTGCCTGGGAAGATTTAAAAAAAGTAAAAGAAAAAATTGATAATTTAAAATTAAAATATGAAAAAAAAACTTAATATTGCCGTTTTAACTGTTTCAGATACAAGAAATTCTAAAACTGATAAATCAGGTGAATTACTTATTAAAAAAATAACAAATTCTCATCATAGGCTATACAAGAAGCAAATATGCAAAGATAATAAAACGGAAATAAGCAAAATATTAAAAAGTTGGTTAAAGAAAAAAGATTTAAATGTAATTATTGCTACTGGAGGAACTGGTTTAACTAAAAGAGATATTACCCCAGAAGTATTTGAATCTTTTTTTGAGAAAAGTATCCCTGGCTTTGGTGAGATTTTTAGAATATTAAGTTATAAAAAAATTAAAACATCAACAATCCAATCTCGGGCATGTGCGGGAATTTCAAACGGAAAATATTTATTTTCATTGCCTGGCTCACCTTCAGCTTGCAAAGATGCTTGGGATAATATAATAAAATACCAATTAGATTCTTCATTTAAACCGTGTAATTTAGTGGAAATTCTTACAAAATTATAGTGATGAATTTTAGTCTAGAAAAGAAATTTGGAAATATCGTAGTTGGAATAGATGAAGTTGGTAGAGGCCCTCTTGCAGGACCAGTAGTTGCAGTTGCTGTACATATTAAAAGATCTTCATGGAAAGACTTTTTAATAAAATATCCAGATATTATAAAAATAAATGATTCAAAAAAATTATCAAAAAAAATTAGAGAAAAGCTATATAAAATACTAACAAAAATAATTTCTTTTGGTATAGGGGCTGCAAGTGTTAAAGAAATCGAAGAAAAAAATATTTTACAAGCAACTTTAATTGCTATGGAAAGAGCGTACGTGTCTTTAAAAATAAATGCAGATTATGTATTAATTGACGGTATTAATGCTCCAAAAATTAAATCTAATATAAAATTAGTAAAAAAAGGAGATAATAAGTCTATTTCCATTGCTTCTGCATCAATTATTGCAAAAGTTGTAAGAGATAACTTGATGAAAAAACTTGCTTGTAAATATCCTGATTTTTTATGGGATCTAAATTCAGGCTATGGAACAAAATTACATATAAATAAAATAAAATCACTCGGTATAACTCCGCATCACAGAAAATCTTTTAAACCAATCACAAAAATGTTAAGATAAGAATATTTCGGGATCAAAATGAAGATAAAAAATTTTTGCTTTAATAAAATTTACCAAGGAAATTGTCTTGAAAGAATGAAGATGTTTCCTGCAAAGTCTATTGATTTAATTTTTGCAGACCCCCCTTATAATTTACAATTAGAAAAAGTTTTAAAAAGACCAGATCAATCAAAGGTAAATGGAGTGAAAGAAAATTGGGATAAATTTAATAATTTTCAAGATTATGACAATTTTACAAAAAATTGGTTAAATGAAGCAAGAAGAATATTAAAAGATGATGGTACAATTTGGGTCATAGGAACCTATCATAATATATTTAGAATAGGGAAAATTTTACAAGATTTAAATTTTTGGATTCTAAACGATATAATTTGGGTTAAAACTAATCCTATGCCAAATTTTAGAGGTACAAGATTTTCAAATGCACATGAAACATTAATTTGGTGCTCTAAAAATAAGAAATCAAAATATACTTTTAATTATAATCTTATGAAATCATTGAATGATGATTTACAGATGAGAAGTGACTGGATTTTTCCAATTTGTAATGGATCAGAAAGATTAAAACACCGAGGAAAAAAAGTTCATCCTACACAAAAACCCGAGGCTTTAATTACTAGAATCATTCTCTCAGTGACTAATCCTGGAGATATTATTTTAGATCCTTTTTTTGGAACAGGAACGATTGGAGCTGTTTCTAAAAAATATAATAGAAAATATATCGGTATAGAAAATGAAAAAAAATATATAAAGTTTGCTGAAAAAAGAATTAAATCAATTGAACCTATTAAAAATGTTAAATTTATTAAAACAATAGAAAAAAAACAACAAAAACGTATTCCTTTTGGAAGATTAATTGAATTTAATTTAATTCAACCTGGTGATATTCTTCATGACTTAAAAAAAAAATGGCATGCAAAAGTAAGAGTTGATGGATCAATTATCACTGAAAATTTTAAAGGTTCTATTCATAGTGTAGCTGCCAATCTACAAAATTTGCCTTCTTGTAATGGATGGACTTTTTGGTATAAATATGAAAAAAAAGATTCGATCAGCATAGATGTTCTAAGAGAAAAAATTAGATCAGAGTTAGAAAGGTTTTGAGTGAATTAAAATATTCTTCATTAAACTTGAAATTGGAACTTTCTTAATATCTTTTTCATCAAACCATGTTTTGTTATTTAAAAAAAAATTCTTATTTACTTTTGCATATAAAAATCTTACTTCTAAATCAAAATTACTTATTCTAGAATTTAATTTTCCTGGAGCTATATTCCAATCAAAGTCAAACGGAGCTATTTTTTTTACTTTTTTCAAAGAGGGTTTATTGTTTAATAAGTAATTTGGCACTTCCATTAACCCATTAAGTAATTTTGTTTTTTTTCTTTTTTTTAAAAGAACTTTATTTTTATATTTTAATAAAAAGACAAATAGAAATTTTTTTTTTCTTTTTTTTATTGATTCAAAATTAATTCTTTTTTTTTCGATGTAAAATAGACAATTTTTTTTTAATGGACAGATATTGCAATTAACATTTTTTTTTTTACATATTGTTGCCCCTATATCCATTAAGGCTTGCATAAAATCACTGGAATTGTTGTTTGGAATTAAATTAAAAATTTTTTTATTTATTTCTCTGTTATTTGTAGTATTTAAATTATAAATTCTGGAAACAATTCTATTTATATTTACATCTATACCGATAGTTTTTTTATTATATGCTATAGCTAGAATAGCATTAGCAGTATATTCTCCTATACCAGGTAATTTTATTAAAGATTCATAAGTATTTGGTATTTTCCCATTAAATTCATTGCAAATTATCTTTGATGATCTAAGCAAATTATTTGCTCTATTATAATAACCAAGTCCTTGCCAAAAAAATAAAATAGTTTTTAATTTTGCTTTAGATAAAGAGTAAACCGTAGGCCATTTTTTAATAAATTTTTTATAATAATCTATTACACTTTTTGCATTAGTTTGCTGCAACATTATTTCACTAATCCATACATAATATGGACAAATACTTTCTTTTTTTGTTCTCCATGGTAATTCTCTTCTATTTTTTCTATACCAGGACAATAAGTTATGAGTTAAATTAGTCATATTTTTTTGATATTATAACAAAATATAATTTTTAAAAAATTAGAATGAAAGATAGAAAAAAAAGTTATTTTAAAAAAGTTGGAGATAGTCTACCAAAGATTGTAAATAAAAATATTAGTGAAAGAAGTTTTGTAGAATTATCGTTAATAAAGAATTGGAATAAAATTATGGGTAAGGAAATTGCCTGTTATTGTTGGCCAATAAAAATGGTTTTTTCAAATATTAAAAATACAAATGGAATAATTTTTTTAAAAACAAAAAGAGGAAAATCAATGGAAATAGAATTTAAACATAATGAAATAATAGAGAAACTTAACCAATATTTTGGTTATAACGCAGTAAGTAAAATTAGTATTATTCAAGATTTTGATTCAAATAAAGAAAATAATCAAAAAAAAACAATTAAAATTAAAGATAAAGCAATAGATCAATCTAAATTTATTGACAAAATAAATGTAGATAGACTAAAAAATGCTTTAAAAAAACTTAATAAAACTTTATTAAAATAAGGAAATTAGTGCTTGTTCAATTAATTATTAATTTTTATAATTATACTATATATAGTATTAGTAAATAAATGAAATACAATATTAGCAAAATTTTAGTTTTTTTAGTTTTTCTTTTTTTCACAAAGTATGAAATTGCATATTCAAAAACTAATGAAGAAAATTTTTTAGGTAGAAAAGATGCTAAGGTTGTTATTATTGAATATGCATCAATGACTTGCATTCATTGTGCAAATTTTCATAAAGATATTTATCCAAAAATAAAGGAAAAATATATTGATACCAATATAATTAAATTTGTTTTTAGAGATTTTCCTTTAGACAAACAAGCTTTATTTGCTTCTGTTCTTGCTAAATGTGCTCCAAAAAAAAAATATTTCGATTTTGTAAAATTAATTTTTACTACGCAAGAAAAATGGATTTCAAATGATGAATCTTTTATGGATAAATTAAAAAATATAGGAAAATTAGCCGGTTTAAACGAAAGTAAAATCGATAATTGTTTTAAAGATGAACAGATAGTTGATGAAATTATTAATATAAGAAGTACTGGCGAAAAAAAATATAACATCACTTCAACTCCTTCATTTATTATTAATGAAAAAAAATATCAAGCTATGAGTTATCAAAATTTTGAAAAAATAATTGAAAATTTAATTAATTAATATGGATTTTACAAAACTAAAAATTACAGGTTTTAAGTCATTTGTTGAAAGAACTGAATTAAATATTGAGAATGGTTTAACTGGTATTGTTGGCCCTAACGGATGTGGTAAATCAAATATTGTTGATGCGCTAAAATGGATAATGGGGGAGACATCTGCAAAAGAATTAAGAGGTAAAGGGATGGATGATGTAATATTTAATGGGACATCAATTAGACCTCAAAACGATTTAGCAGAAATTGAAATAACTATTGATAACAAAAAAAATAAAGCTCCTGAAATTTTTAAAGATTATGAAACTATTGAAATTAAAAGAAAAATTGAAAGAGAAAAAGGTTCTACTTACTACATAAATAATAAAGTAGTAAGAGCTAAAGATGTTCATTTATTATTTGCTGATGCATCATCTGGACCAGACACAACTTCTATAGTTGCTCAGGGCCAGGTACACAAAATAATAAGTTCTAAACCAGAAGAAAGAAGAATATTACTTGAAGAAGCTGCCGGAATTACAGGTTTGCATGCTAGGAGACATGAAGCAGAATTAAAATTAAAGTCAGCAGATGTGAATCTATCGAGGTTAGAAGATATAATCAAAACCCATAAAGATCAATTTAAATCTCTTGAAAAACAAGTCAAAGAAGCTGAAAAATACAAAAATGTAAAAGATAAAATTAATAAATTAGAAATTTCAATAATCAAAATAAGATGTTTAAATAATATTGATAAAATTTCAAAAAAAACTCAAAGATTAGA
The DNA here is from genome assembly GCA_002720895.1 of Pelagibacteraceae bacterium. Lineage (GTDB taxonomy): Bacteria > Pseudomonadota > Alphaproteobacteria > CAYOOR01. Next base: position 31,532 of record PBIP01000012.1, on the reverse strand, counting down.
AAAAATAAATTTTGAAATCAATAAAATCGATTCTTTATTAGAAAACTATAAAAATGAAAAAAATAAGTTTTTAAACAAAAACAACGAAAAAAATAAAGAATTAAATGAATTAAAAAATGAAAAACAAAATTTCTTGATGAAAAAACAAAAAAACTTAGATGAAATAAATAGAATTTCTATTCAAAAAGATAATCTTAAAAATCGTTTAAGCCAATTAAAGGATGATATAATTAGAGAAAAAAAATTCTTAGAAGATGCAAATTTTTCTTTATCTAAACTGCAAAAAAATATTTTTAATGAAACAAAAGAGCTTGATATAAAAATTTCTAGTAACGATAAAAATACAAATAAAGAGAATTTTATAGAATTAAAGAAAGATATTGAAAACGAACTGAAAAAGATAGAATTTATTATATCCAAATCGAGTGAATTAAATATAAAAATAAAAGAATTAAGTAATAAAAATAGTGAATTAATAAATCCAATAAAAAATACTTTTGATATTATTACTGAAAAAATTAAAAGCGTATTTACATCATTTAATGATATAAAAAATAATTTTTCCAAATTAACTAATTTAGATAAAATTTTTGATTTTGAGGAAGAACATGCAAAATGGAGTAAAAGAATAGAAGAAACAAAAAAACATCTAGAAGAGTTAGTTGAAAGAGAAGTTTTTACAAATAAAGAACTAGATAATCTTGAAAATAAACCTGATGAGATAAGCAAAAATAATATTGAAATTGAATCTAAAATAAGCTCATTAGATAATGAGATAAATTTGCTAGAAAAAGAAACTATGATTGATCCGAAGCAAACTAAAGAAATAGACGAAAAAATAAAGTCAAATTCAGATAAAAAAATAGAAAATCATGAAGAAAAAACGAGATTAGAAACTGATTTAGAATATTTAAAAAGTGATTTAGAGAATGCTTATAGTGAAAGTGAAAATAATTTTTCTTTGAAATTAAACAAGGATATATTAGAAAAAGAAAAAATTAATGTTCAAAATTTACCTGCAAAAAATATTCTCCAAAATGAGCTTAATGCAGAAAAAAGAAAATTTGATAACATCGGACCAATAAATTTTACAGCTGAGAATGAAGCTAAAGAAACAAATAAAAAAATAGAAAAGATGGTTAATGATAAAATTGATGTGGAAAAGGCAATTTTAAAGTTAAGAGAAACAATTTCAAATATTAATAAAGAAGGAAGAGAAAAAATAGGAAATTGTTTTGATGGTATAAATCAAAATTTTAAAAATTTATTTTCTCAGTTCTTTGGCGGTGGAAAAGCTTTTCTAAAGATGGTTGGATCTTCTGATCCTTTACTTTCTGGTTTAGAAGTTTTTGCATCACCTCCTGGAAAAAAAATGAACACTTTATCTTTACTATCAGGTGGTGAAAAAACAATGGCAGCAACTGCTCTAATTCTAGCTGTATTCCTAGTAAATCCTGCTCCTATTTGTGTTTTAGATGAGGTCGATGCTCCATTGGATGATATAAATATAGAAAAATACTGTAAGGTAATAAAAAAAATTAATAATGATACATTAACTAAATTTGTAGTTATAACGCATAATCCCATTACAATGGCACATATGAATAGACTTTACGGTGTTACTATGGCTGAAACGGGAGTTTCAAAATTAATTTCTATTAAATTAGAAGAAGCGCAAAAGCTTAGAGAAGTAAGCTAAAAATATATTGGATAAAAAACTTAAAGATTTCAGTAAAAAGCTTGAGAATTTAAAAAAATTAAACTCAAAAAAAAAAAATAAAAAAAATTTTAATGATTTTGGTTTTTATTTAAAATCCGGAATAGAAATGATTTCCGCTATCATAGTGGGACTTTTGATTGGACTTTTTTTAGATAGTTATTTTGAAACTAAACCGCTCTTTTTAATTCTTTTTTTAATTTTGGGTTTTGCTTCTGGAATTTTAAGTGTTTTTAGAACTGTAAAAAAATTGGGATTTGAGGTTGGTTTTAAGAAAAAAAATGATAAATTGCATTAAATAACTTTTTTTCTTTAACTTATGGCAGATCCTATTCATCAATTTGAGATAAAAAAAATAATCCCAATTGAAATAAACAATATTGATTTATCATTTACTAATTCATCATTATTTATGATGTTGACTGTATTATTTATTTCAATATTTCTAATTTCATCTATAAAAAAGAAAAAAATTATACCAACACGATTACAAAGTGTATCTGAAATATTTTATGAATTTATTGCAAATATGATTAATGATAATATTGGAAATAAAGGACAAAAATTTTTTCCTTTGATATTTACTCTTTTTACATTCATATTATTTGGAAATTTATTAGGACTTTTACCCTATAGTTTTACTTTTACAAGTCATATTATAGTTACTTTTGTTATGGCTATGTTTATTTTTTTATTTGTAACCTTAATAGGAATTATGATGCACGGTTTTAAATTTTTTGGTTTATTTGTCCCAAAAGGAGTACCTATGGCAATGTTACCATTAATGGTCCCAATCGAAATAATATCATATTTATCAAGACCTGTAAGTTTATCGATAAGACTATTTGCTAACATGATGGCAGGTCATACAATGTTAAAAGTCTTTGCTGGTTTTATATTTTCCTTAGGTTTATTTGGTATAGCCCCGCTAATAGTAGATGTTGCGCTAACAGCTTTTGAAGTTCTTGTTGCTTTTTTACAAGCTTATGTATTTACTGTATTAACTTGTTTATATTTAAATGATGCTATTAATTTACACTAATTTAGGAGGAATAATATGGAAGTAGAAGCAGCTAAATTAATTGGTGCCGGATTGGCAGTAATTGGCTTAGGCGGAGTGGGAGCAGGAATAGGACATATTTTTGCATCCTTAATTTCAGCTATTGCAAGAAACCCATCTGCAAGACCGCAGGTTTTTCCAATGGGAATGTTGGGTTTTGCTCTAGTAGAAGCTGTAGCTTTATATGCTTTATTAATTGCATTCTTAGTTTTATTTTTATAATTTTTAAAATTTAAATAAGATGCCGCAACTGGAAATCACAACTTTTCCGAGTCAAATATTTTGGCTCGTAATAAGTTTTTTTATACTTTACATAATATTATCCAGGATAATAATTCCTAAAATATCTTATGTAATTAAAACACGTGAATCTGAAATTAAAAATAATATTCATATTTCGGAACAACTTTTTAGAGATACAGAAATAATAAATGAAGAACTTGAAAAAGTAAAAAAAGATACAGAGACCGAGGCTAGACAAATAATTACTAGTTTAAAAGAAAAGACTGATAAAAAAATAAATCAAAATTTTGAATTATTGAAAACAAAATTGGAAAAAAAATTAGAAAGAGATGAAAAAGATATAATTTTAAAAAAAAAAAAAGCATTAAAAGAAATTAATAAAATTTCATTTAATTTATCGAAGGAAATTCTAAAAAAAGTCACTGATAATAAAAAAATAAAAAAAAATAACCTAAAATCAATAATTAATAAAAACTTAAAAGAAATAAATAATGGAAATTTATAATTTAAATTATTCTAATATATTGCATAGTGAAACTTTTTGGGTAGCAGTTGCATTTATCATATTTGTAATTTTAGCATATAAGAAAACTAAAAATATTTTAATTGAAACTTTGGATAAAAGAATAGAGGAAATAAAAAAAAAAATAAGTGATACAAAAAAAATAAAAATAGAAGCTGAAACAAATTTAAAAGAAGCAAAGGTTAATCTAGAAAAAATAATTAATAATAAAAAAAAAATTATTGATGATGCTGGTAATGAGGCTGATATGATCAAAGACAAGATTTTAAAAGAAGGTGAGCTATATAGTAATAGGTCTAAAAAAAAAATTTTAGATAGAATAGAACAAACCAAATATCAAGCTGTTACAGATATAAGAAAACTTGCTTTAGAAGTCTCAATAAAAAGTGTTTTAGATTTTTTAAAGAATGAAAATAATAAAAACGATACTAATGATATTGCTAAATCTATTACAAGTCTTTTTAGTAAAAAAAATTATAAAGAACTATGACTTCCATCACAATAAGGGGGTTTTTTTGTATATTTACAACCGCACAAATAAACAATACCACTTGTATCTGCTATGAAAATAATAGGTTTAAATTCTGTTGATGAATGAGCTCCGTCACAGAATGGTTGCTTTGCACTTAAGCTACAAGAGCACCAAGCATATTTTTTACCTTTTTCAACTTTTACTGAATATGGTTCCAAGCATTTTGAAGAACTTTTATTATTCATTTTTTTATTTTTATCTAAACTACTATTATTATACTAAAATTGTTTTTTTTTATAAGATATTATATTGGCCTATTACACAAAAATTAACAAACTTGAATTTCAAAAATATTTAAATAATTATTCTATTGGAAATGTTCTTTTTTTTAAAGGCATTGAAGAAGGTATAGAAAATACAAATTATTTTTTTGAAACAAAAAAAAAAGAAAAATACATATTAACTATCTATGAAAATAAAATTACTGAAAGAATAAAAAAAAAAAATTTATCATTTTTCATTGAGTTAATAAATTTTTTAAAAAGAAAAAATTTTCCTTGTCCTCAAATACTTTATAACAATAAAAGAAAACAACTAAGTTCTTATAAAAATAAGAAATATGCCATAATTAATTTCATAGAAGGAAATATTGCTAAAAAAGTTAATAACAAGCATTGCTATAATTTAGGTAAATCTCTGGCAATATTTCATAAAACTACATTATATTTTAACAAAAAAAGAAAAAACGATTTTTCTTTAAATGAATGGAATAAAATAATAAAAAAAAATAAATTACCAAAAAAAGATTCTTTATTTTTAAAAAAAGAACTTCGTTATTTAAAAAAGAATTGGCCGAAAAGACTGCCCTCAGGGATTATTCATGGAGATCTTTTTCCAGATAATGTTTTTTTTAAAAAAAATAATATTGTAGGAATAATAGATCTTTCAAATGCATGTAATGATTTTTTTTGTTATGATTTATCAATATGTATAAATGCATGGTGTTATAAAGAAAAACTAGATTTACAAAAAATGAAAAGTTTAATTAGAGGTTATAACTCCATAAGAAAAATAAATACACAAGAAATAAAGTATCTAAATTTTTTTCTACGAGCAAGTAGTTTAAGATTTTATTTATCACGATTAATGGATTCTCAGAACAAAAAAATACCTAAAAAATATAATAAAAATCCAAATGAGTATTTAAATAAATTGAAATATTTTCAATCTAATAATTTAAAAAAAAAATTTTAAAAATTATGATAAAAGCTGATATTTATACTGATGGATCGTGTTTAGGAAATCCGGGGCCTGGAGGATGGGCAGTTATAATTAAGTTTGATAACGGAGCAATAAAGGAACTCAGTGGATCAGAAGATCATACAACTAATAATAGAATGGAACTAACTGCAGCCATTAAAGCTATTACATCTTTTAAAAAAAAAACAGAAATAAATATTTATACAGATAGTAAATATCTTAAAGAAGGAATAACAATTTGGATTAAAAAATGGAAGATAAATAAATGGAAAACATCAAACAAAAAAGACGTTAAAAACTCAGATTTATGGAAATTACTAGAAAGTATAATTGAAGATCATAAAATACAATGGTTTTGGGTTAAAGGTCATAATGAAAATATTTTTAATGAAAAAGCAGATATATTGGCAAAAAAGGCTATAAAATCTTAAATGGAATTTAAAATTTCATTTGCATTTGTTAATTCACAAACGCCCGGATTTTCTTCAACAATTAATTTCTTAACTATTTTATCTTCAATTATCATTACGTATCTATTAGATCTTTTGCCCATGCCAAAACCGGAGCAATCTAAAGTCATTCCTAATGCTTGGGTTACTTGTCCATTACCATCAGCTAGAAATAAAAAATCATCATTTAATGATTTACTGTCTCTCCAAACTTTTGAAACAAATTGATCATTAACAGAAAGACATATTATATTATCAATTCCCTTTTCTTTTAATTCATCATATTTTTCAATGAAAGAAGGTAAATGTGAATTATTACAGGTTGGAGTAAATGCTCCTGGAACTGCAAATAAAATTACTTTTTTACCTGAAAACAACTTATCAGTCTCCATTTCCTGTGATTTGTTACCAACTACAGTAATATTATTGTTTGGGAATATTTCACCTTCTTTAATCATTTTTTACTCTTTCGAAGGTACTCAAAAGAGACTTAACAGTCAAGACTTCAGATAATAGCACGCCTTGGGGTGTTGATGGAGAATAAATAATATTAACAGGTATTCCAAATCTACCTAAGATATTTATGTATTCATTTATTTCTTTGTTAGGCTTTGTTAAATCTCCGCGCATTTTAATTACATCATATTTATCAAAAATATTTTTTACTTTTTTTCTGTCTAATACAGTTTTTTTGTTATAAAAACATGTCAAACACCAGTCAGCGGTAATATCTACAAAAACAATATGATTTTCTAAAATCAATTTATCAATTTTATTTTGTTCAAATTTTATCCAATTATCCTCATTCGAATTATCTTTAAAAATATTTACTTGAATTAATAGTACGCTTGCCAACCAAACAGCTGTAATCATTAAAATAATGCTTAAAAAATATTTTATTTTTTTCATCCAAAGACCGGGTTTTGGTAAAAAAGACAAAAGTCCTGGATTAGTTGCCAATATAATGTACGGACTAGATAATCCTAAACTAATAAAAAAGAAAATTAAAAAAATAATTTCATTTGGGCTAACAAAAGCAAAACCTAATGCTGTTCCTATAAAAGGTGCGGAACACGGAGTTGATAATAATGTTATAAAAGTTCCCAAAAAAAAGTTTTGGTAAAATTCAGAATTTTTTTTATTTAAAATCATAATTTTATTTAAATAATTTTTTACGAAACGAGGAATATCAAATGAAAAAATATCCATTAAACTTAAAGAAAATATAATTAATATTGAAATCATAAAAATTAAAAAAATTGGAGATTGAAATTGAAAACCCCAGCCAAGATTATGTCCTAAATTTTTTAAAAGAATTGTTATTAAAGATAAAATAAAAAAAGAAAATATTATTCCTAGAACTGTTGCAAAAAAATTTCTTTTAATAATTTTACTAGTTATACTTTTCTGATTATTAGATAAAACATTATAAATTTTTAATGATAAAACTGGAAACACACATGGCATAAAATTAAGAATAATTCCGCCAATAAATGCAATTAATAAAAAAAATAAAATACTATCTGGGCTAAAAAAATTAGAATATTTGATGTAATTTGACTTTTCAATATATTCATTGATTAAATTCTCATATTTAGAACCACTTCCATCTCCTTTAGGAATTTCTAATATTAATCTGTCTGTGTAAGGTACGCATATTTTATTACAAGTTAGATAATCAATATTAAAATTTGCCACTACCACTTCATTATTTTTACTCAAAGAAACTTTGACCGGCAAAATAATATTATTTGAATATCCTATACTTTGCATGCCTAAAATTTCAAACTTTTTAGGTTTTGGCCATAAAATTTCCAAATTTTTAATGTTATTAGAATCTTTCCAATCAATATCTGGCGGATATCCAGCCTTACCTGGATATTTCCAATAAATCTTCCATCCGGGATCCAATTTAAAATAAAGACCTAAATATAAATTACTTTTATTATTTATTGATTTAACTGATGAAATTAATTCTAAAGATAATTTCTCATGTTCTACATAAGCTTTATCATTTTTTGCAAAACTTATTGTAAAAAAATTTAAAAATAAAAAGATAATTGTAAAAAAAATTTTAATGAATTTTGCAAACATAATAATTATTTTAAATTTACTATAAACAATATTAATTAATATTTATTATAATAAATGATATATTTCATTTATTCATATTGTGAAAAAAAATAATAAATTTTTATCTGGTAATTTTTTAATTTCATCGCCAACAATGGCTGATCCTAGATTCTATAAATCTGTAATTTATTTAATTACACATAAAAAAGAGGGTGCAATGGGAATAGTGATAAACCAACCAATCATTAAAGCAAATATAAATAATTTAATTAATTTTGAAGAAATAAAAAATAATTCAAATATTGATAATATTCCAATTACTTATGGGGGTCCTGTTGATACAAAAAAAGGATTCATTTTACATACACCTGAATTCAAAGATGAATCAACAATAAAAGTTGATAATGAGGTTTTTTTAACATCAAATATCAACATACTTAAATCAATAGTTAAAGGGGATGGCCCAAAGAAATCCTTATTCGCTCTTGGTTACGCGGGTTGGTTCGCTGGGCAATTAGAAAATGAATTAAATGATAATGGATGGTTAGTGGCTCCTGGAGATTCAAAACTAATATTTGAATGTAAGGCAGAAAAAAAATGGCGGGAGGCGATTAAATCTATTGGAATAAATCCTGATTTTCTTAACTCTAACTCTGGAAAATGTTAAATATTTTTATTTATTCTTGCTAAAAGCAAATGATCTTCTAGTTTTCCGTTTATATTCAAATATTTTTTTGCATAACCTTCTACCTCAAAACCTACATTTAAAAGAAGTTTTTTACTAGTTATATTCTTTGGTAAACAAGCAGCCTCTATTCTATTTAATCTTAAATTGAAAAAACAAAAGTCACAAATAACTGAAAGAGTGTCTCGCATATACCCTTGTCCTGCAAACTCTTCACCCATCCAATATCCAATGGTTATACTTTTATACCCTTCCGATTTGTGATTTGTAAGACTAATACCTCCCATCAAATTATAATTTTTTTTATGAAAAATAAAAAAATTATAGCTAGTTTTATTTTTTAATGATGCTTCTACCATTGCTATAAAATTATTAAAAGATTCTTTTGTAAGAAAATCTTTAGGCCATTTTGGTTCCCATGGTTGCAGAAAATTTCTAGATTTTTGCCTTAATTGTGCCCATTCATTCCAATTTTCTTTTTTTGGTTTTTTTAAAATTACTTTTTTTCCTTTTAGGTCTATTTCTTTTTTTATAGAGAAAATATTATACATTTTTTACAAACCTAGATTGTTTAATCATATAATTTTTAATTTTATTATAATTTAAATTAATTACCTTATATTTTTCTTTTTTATTTAATAATTTCTTAGGTAAATTAATTTTTTTTCCTATAGCTCTATTAATTGTTTCAGGAAATTTACCGGGATGCGCTGTTGCTAAATATATAACTGGCAAAGATTTTATTTTTTGTTTTTTTTCAGCTGCAACTCCAACTGCAGTATGAGGATCTAAAATTATTTTATATCTAGTAAAAAAATCTTTCATAGTTAACAATGTGTCTTTCTCATTAACTTTGGAAGATTTAAAATTTTTTTGAATTTTTTTTATATGATTTTTATTTATTAAAATTTTTTTATTTTTATATAAATAATTTAAACTATTAATTACTAACTTATTGTTTTTGCCAAATAATTCATATATATATCTTTCTAAATTACTCGGTAATTGAATATCCATACTTGGTGAAATTGTTGATTTTACAGATTTCAATTTAATAAATCCTTTATTAGTAAATGTTTGCAAAACATCATTTTCGTTTGTTGCAATAATTAACTTATCTATAGGTAAACCTATTTTTTTTGCTATATATCCTGAATATACATTGCCAAAATTACCTGATGGTATAGAAAAAATAAATTTTTTATTTTTTTGATTTATTCTCGATACAGAATAAAAATAATAAATAACCTGAAATAAAATTCTTGCCCAATTTATAGAGTTAATAGCAGAAAATGTAAATTTATTTTTCAAACTTTTATCTATAAATAATTTCTTAACTATTTCTTGGCAATCATCAAAGTTTCCTTTAATAGCAATGTTATGAATATTTTTTGAATTAACAGTTGTCATTAATTTACGTTGGATGTTTGATATCTTTTTATATGGATGAAATATAAAAACTTCCATGGTGCTCTTATTTTTACACCCACTAATAGCAGCTGAACCTGTATCTCCTGATGTAGCTCCTATTATTGTAATTTTTTTTTTTTCTTTTTTTAATACATAATCAAATAAATTTCCGACAACCTGAAGCGCGTAGTCTTTAAACGCAAAAGTAGGGCCATAAAATAATTCTAATAGCCATCTATTATTACCCAAACTTTTATGAGTTGTTATTTTTTTATTTGAAAAATTTATAAAAGATTTGTTAATAATTTGTTTTAGATCTTTGTCGCTTATTTCATTTTTAATAAATTTTTTTGAAATGTGAAATGCAATTTGTTGGTAATTCATTCTCTTAATCTTAGAAAATTCTTTTTTCGATACTTTTGGCCATTTTTTAGGAATATATAATCCACCGTCATCAGAAAGACCTGTGAGTAATACTTCTTTAAAACTTTTTTTTATCTTATTATTTCTAGTGCTTTCGTAATACAAAATTATATTAAATAAGTGTTATTAATTTAGATACCTATTTATTAAATGTTTTTTAAAATATTCAATATTTAATTCTTCTCCTGTAATATTTTTAATTAATTCATTACTATTACATAAAGAACCTTTTAAATGTACATTCAATCTTAACCAATCTAGTAAATTTTTAAAATTACCTTTAGAAATTTGTTTATTTATATTTGGCATTATTCTTTTTATTTTAGCAAATAATTGTGCTGCATATAAAGCTCCTAAAGTATATGTAGGAAAGTAACCAAATGTACCATCAAACCAATGAATATCTTGTAAACAACCTTCTTTATGATTTTTAGGAACTATTCCTAAGAAATCTTTCATGTATTTATTCCATATAATTGGTATTTCTTTAACTTTTATATTTCCTTCTATAAGATCTTTCTCAATTTTATACCTTATAATTACATGTAATGGATATGTTACTTCATCGGCATCAACTCTAATAAAACTTGGTTTAACAGAAGTATAAATTTTATATAAATTATCAGCTCTCCACTTAATACCATTTTTTTTAAAAATTTTTCTTATAAAAGGTGAGGCAAAATTTAAAAATTCATAACTTCTACAAACTTGCATTTCCATAAATAAAGACTGACTTTCATGTACAACTGTACCCAATGCATCTCCAACAGGCTGATATTTCCATTTATTTGGAAGACCCAAATTATAAAGAGCATGACCTGTTTCATGTAATACACCCATTAGACTTTCGACAAAGTTTTTTTCATTATATCTTGTGGTAATTCTAGAATCTTGGTACGCACCTCCACAAAAAGGGTGCATGCTTACATCTAATCTTCCATAAGAAAAATCAAATCCAATTTTTTTCATTAACATTCTACCTAATTCTTCCTGAAGATTTGTATTAATTTTATCTTTAATATGAATAAGTTTTTTTTTTTTTTGATAATTTAAAACTTCTTTTAAAAAATCAGGTAGAAATGAAATTAATTGATTAAATATAGTGTCAATTTTATTTGAATTTAAATCGTCTTCATGATCATTTAATAAAGCATCGTATAAACTACACTTTAAAACTTTACTTTTTATTTTTGCCTCTATCTTCCTTAGCTCTATAACTTCTTCAAGAAATGGCACTATTGATTTAAAATCATTATTTTCTTTAGAAACTCTCCATTGCATTTCACATTTTGATGTTGCATGTGATATCTTTTCTATCAATCTCTTATCTAATGATTTATTAAGAATATATTCTTTTTTTATTAGTTTAAGATTTCTTCTTTCCCAATTACTTAATTTATTAATTTTTTCAGATTTTCTTATACAATCATAAATATTTTTATCTTTTAACATTTTGTGAGATAAAACATACAAATTTGTAAGTTGATCAGTTCTTCCATCAATACTTTTTTTTGGCATAACAGTCGAACTATCCCAATGTAAAATTCCCATAGTTTCGTAAAGTAAAGATATTTCTTTATATTTAAGTTCCAATTCTTTGTAATAATTATTTTTCATCTTTTTTTTTATAATAAATATAATTCATAACTAAAAATAATAATGCAAGTATTGCCCACGTAATTGCATATTGTAAATGATTATTTGTAATTTTGGGAATTGAAGAATTTATAATAGAAACTTTATTATTAGGATCAATTTTAATTAAATCCACAAAAACATTATCTATTAAATTTAAATCTGAATATTCAGACATTTCATTAGTATTAATATAAAACCATAAGTTTTCTCCCAAAGAATTTTCAGGTGTAAAAATATTCTTAATGTTTGCTTGTTTTAAAATACCTATTAGTTTATATTCTGTTTTATCTTCTTTAATTTTTTTTTTATCTTTAACCCAACCTCTATTCACTAAAATATATCTTCCATCTTTAATAAAAAAAGGAGTAATTAAATTATAGCCAGCTTTATCTTTATTTACCCTTGGACCTAAAAACATACTTTTTTGGTTTGTAAAGAAACCTACTAAATCTACTTTATTAAATTTAAAGTTACTTAAATCGCCAGTTAATAGATTTATATTTAGAGAATTAGAGTTATAAGCTTTTTCAATATTAATAATCAAATTTTCTTTCCATGTAAGTCTTTTAAATTGCCATATGCTTAAACATAGGCAAATTAAAGAAAGTATCACCGAGATTAAAGTTATAGATTTTATTTTTGGTAACACTTACTTGCTTCTATATTTAAAATTTAAAAATAAAAAAAGTATTTTTAAATATCTAATTAAAAAAACTGATAAAAATATAATTAAAGGTCCCCAAAGTATAATATGAACCCAGAGTGGAGGTGAATACTTAATTTCGACTAAAATTGCACTAAAGATTATAAAAATATTTAAAAAAAACATTGAAAAAAAACTAGGTCCATCTCCAATTTCATGATTTGATAATTTTAAACCACAACTACATTTTTCTTTTATTTTAAGAAAATTTTGAAATATAGATTGTCTCCCACATTGTGGGCAACAGGAATTTTGAAGAACATATATTAGTGAAGGTTTTTTTTCCACAAAACTTAATTATTATTTCTTGAAATCTTTTTCAAATCTTCATCTGATTGAAAAAAAGTATATGATAAAACAAGACTATTTAAATGTTTAACATTTGGATCATCTAAAATTTTAGGATCAATATAGAAATTGATAGGTAATAAAATCTCTTCACCCGGTTGTAATGTTTGATTTTCAAAACAAAAACAATCTACTTTATTAAAATACTGGCCAGCTTCAAATGGGAGAACATTATATGTTGCGATACCTGTTAAGCTTTCATTTCCATTATTTTTTGCTTTATAAAAAGCTAATACAGATTCTCCAATTTTAGATTCTATACTTCTTTGCTCAGGCTTAAAAGACCAATTTAGTTTTTTATTAACATCTGAGTTAAATTCAATTTTTATTTTTTTTTCAGAAATTTTTATTTTATCTTCTACATTAACTATTTTTGGAGTACCTCCGTATCCAGTAACTTGACAGAATAATTTATATAGAGGAACAGCAGCAAAAGATAAAAAGAGCATGAAACAAACAACAAAAATAAGACTAAATGTTATTTTTAAATTATTTCCCATATATATCTCATGAAAGCTTTATAAAAGTAATTACATAAAAAATTAAAACTAATATTAATAAAATTATTAATAATGCAAGATTTTTTGCTTTTCTTTTTTTTAATTCTTCTTTACTTAGATTTTTCATATTTAATTTAATAATTTTAAGTGATCAATGATCATCCCTAAAAATAAAATATATAAATAAATTATAGAATAAAGAAACATTTTTATTGATTTATTTTCCGGTTTATTGTCAAAATATACTTTTAAAGAATGAAAAATAAAATATAAGCCCAATAAAATTGATATAATTAAATATACGAATCCAAAATAACCTAAAAAGAAGGGCAAAAGTGTTACTAAAAACATTAAAATTGAATAAATAACAATTTGTTCTTTTGTTTTTTTTATACCTGATACAACAGGCAGCATAGGAAAGCCAGCTGATTTATAATCTTTTAAGCAATATAAAGACAAAGCCCAAAAATGTGGAGGTGTCCACATAAAAATTATTAAAAACATTAAGAATGGGAGCGTGTCTAAAGTTCCAGTTACAGAAAGCCAACCTATTGCAGGTGGGAAAGCGCCTGCAGCACCACCAATAACAATATTATATTTCGTTCTAGGTTTTAACCATATTGTATAAATTACAACATAAAAAAAAATTGAGAATGCTAAAAAAGCCGCTGCATAATAACTAACAGTAAGTGCCATCACATATATAGAAATAAATGAAAAAAAAATTGCTATACCAAGAGCTTCGTTTTTTTTTATTTTTGCAGAAGGCAAGACTCTTTTTCTAGTTCTAATCATTTTAAGATCTAAATCAGTTTCGTACCACATATTAAAAGCCCCAGCTGCACCAGAACCTAGTGCAATACAAAATATTGATATAAATGCTATCCAAGGATGAATTGTTACAGGTGCGACAAATATTCCAACAAAAGCAGTGAAAACAACAAGCGTCATAACCTTGGGTTTAACTAAGCTAAAGTAATCTTTTATAAAAAAAATATAATCATATTTTAGTGAATTTTTTTTATTTACAGAGGTTGCTTTTGAAATCATAGATTAACCTCCAAAAACATTAAAGAAGAAATTAAGTTTTTGGTACTTTGTCGCCAAAAGTATGGAATGGTGGAGGCGAACTTACTGTCCACTCTAATGTTGTAGCTCCTTCACCCCATGGATTTGCCACAGCTTTTTTACCAGTAAATAACGCTTTAAATACAAGATAAAGAAAAACAACAACTCCAATTGCACTAATTATTGCTCCGTAAGATGAAATGCTGTGCCAACCAGCGTAAGCGTCAGGATAATCAGGAATTCTTCTTGGCATTCCAGCTAAACCTAGAAAATGCATTGGAAAGAAAGTTAAATTAACGCCAATAAAAGTTATCCAAAAATGAAGTTTTCCTAAACTTTCAGAATATTCTTTTCCAAACATTTTTGAAAACCAATAATAAAATGAAGCAAAAATTCCAAAAAGAGCTGCGATAGACATTGTGTAATGAAAATGGCCAACAACATAATATGTGTCATGTAATGCAAAGTCTAGCCCGGCATTAGCAAGAACAACGCCTGTTACTCCTCCAACAGTAAACAAAAAGATAAAACCAAGTGCCCATAGCATTGGAGTTTTAAAACTAATTGAACCACCCCACATAGTTGCAAGCCAGCTAAAAATTTTAATTCCTGTTGGTACTGCAATAACCATAGTAGCTGCATTAAAATATGCTCTTGTATCTATATCCATACCGGCGGTGTACATGTGGTGCGCCCAAACAGCAAAGCCTACAACTCCTATTGCAACCATTGCATATGCCATTCCAAGATAACCAAAAATTGGTTTTTTTGAAAAAGTCGAAACTATATGGCTAATTACACCAAAACCAGGAATAATTAAAACATATACTTCTGGATGTCCAAAAAACCAAAAAAGATGTTGAAATAAAACAGGATCTCCTCCGCCTGCAGGATCAAAAAAACTTGTTCCAAAATTTCTATCAGTTAACAACATTGTGATTGCGCCAGCAAGTACTGGTAGAGATAAAAGTAATAAAAAAACTGTAACTAAAATTGCCCAAACAAATAGTGGCATTTTATGCAATGTCATGCCAGGAGCACGCATATTAAATATTGTAGTAATAAAATTTATGGCACCTAATATTGAAGAAGCTCCTAGTATATGAACTCCTAAAATTAAGTAATCTACTGAATTTCCTGGATGTCCAATTTTGGAACTAAGAGGTGGATAGAAAGTCCAACCCGAACCCATGCCAGTCTTATACGCCATTAATAAACATAAGAAACCTGGAATTAATAACCAAAAACTAACATTATTCATTCTAGGAAAAGCCATATCTGGAGCACCTATCATGATAGGAACAAACCAATTTCCAAACCCCCCTATCATTGATGGCATAACCATTGCAAAGATCATGATCAATCCATGCATTGACACAAGCGTATTATAAAGTTGATGATCTCCACCTAAAACCTGTAAACCGGGTTCAGCTAATTCAGCTCTCATTCCTAGTGACATTGCTAAGCCTATTAATCCTGCAACTATTGCAAAAATTATGTACATTGTTCCTATGTCTTTGTGATTAGTTGAAAACAACCATCTTTTCCATCCAGTTGGATGTCCGTGATCATGATGTTCTGCTGTAGCTGAATATGCCATTTTTTACATTGTCCCCCACCAATATACAGCAGTAAAAAGAAAAATCCATACTACATCAACAAAATGCCAATACCACGCAGCCGCTTCAAAACCTACATGATGGTCAGGAGAAAAATGTCCTTGAATAGATCTAATTAAACAAACTAATAAAAAAGTAGACCCAACTAAAACATGAAAACCATGAAATCCTGTAGCCATATAAAAAGTAGAAGAATAAATACCTTCAGTAAAACCAAATTTTGCTTCATGATATTCATAAGCTTGCAAATATGTAAATGTAAAACCTAATATTAAAGTAACAATCAAACCAACTATAAGTTGTTTTCTATTATTTTCTCTAAGTCCATGATGTGCCCATGTTAATGTTGCTCCTGATGTTAGTAAAATTATTGTGTTAATTAATGGAATACCCCAAGCATGCATTGTTTCCACTCCTTCTGGTGGCCATATTCCACCTATTGCAGACCTCCATTCATATTGACCAGGAAGACTAACATCAAAAAAAGCCCAAAAAAAAGCTACAAAAAAACATACTTCTGAAGCAATAAATAATACCATTCCGTATTTTAATCCAATTTGAACAATCTGATTATGAAACCCCTTATGAGATTCTTTTATTACATCTCTCCACCATAAAATCATTGTTAATATTACTAAACCAAGGCCAACTAACATTGGGGCCATAGGACCTCGAGTTGTTTCTTCTGTTCCAAATGCCATCCCATCACCAAAATAAATAATAGCGCCAAAAGCCATTATTAATGTTGCAATGGATCCTACAAAAGGCCAAGGACTTGGATCAACTAAATGATAATTGTGTTTTTCAAATTTCATAAAATTTAATTATTAATAATTTCTACTTTTTTAAATTCTAAATTATTACTTGCAGCTGCTTTTTTATTTTGAACCCATTCATTAAACTTATCTTCTGAAACAGCTTTAACAGCAATTGGCATAAAACCATGCAACATTCCGCATAATTCAGAACATTGTCCATAATAAGTGCCTTCATTAATAACTTCAAACCATGTATCTTGAGCTCTACCAGGTACTCCGTCTATTTTGATACCAAATGCTGGAACTGCAAAACTATGAATCACATCACTTGCGGTTGAAATAATTTTAATTTTTTTATTTACTGGAACTACTACTGGTTCATCAACATCTAACAATCTAACATGTTTCTTTCCAGTTTCTTTATCTAACTCATCACACTCTTCTTTTGTACCGCAAAGCATATTACTATCAAAAGCAATTCCATGATCTGGATATTCATACGACCAATACCATTGATTTCCTATCGCTTTTATAGTCATTTCAGTATTAGGATTATAGTGTGAAAAATACAAAAGTTTAAATGCTGGAACTGATATTACTACTAAAATCAAAACTGGTATTACAGTCCATATGATCTCAAGCGTTGTATTATGCGTAGTTTTAGTAGGTTTAGGATTATTTTTAGCGCTAAATCTTATAGCTATATAAGTCATTAATGCAATTACAAATAAAGCAATTGCAATAATTATTGGATTTACAAAGTTATGAAAAGCAACAACTTTTTCCATTGTTGGAGTAGCAGCTGGTCTAAAATTCATTTGCCATTCTTTTGGACCGCCATCAGCAAATGCAGAACCTAAAGCACTAAAAAATGCAGTAAAAAATAAAAAAAATTTTTTCACAAATTTATCCCTATACACAAATAAAGTAAAAGAAAATATAACTTTATCAACAAAAAAAATGCTTATATTGATTTATAAATACTATATTGTTATAAATTGAAAAATTATGAATAAAATTAATAATTCTTATGATTTATTCTTTAAAAAAGAGAATCTCGATTTTACAAAAACAGAAAAAATTGTAAACGAATCACTAAGAAAAGCAGATGACGGCGAACTTTTTTTAGAATTTAAACAATCAGAAAACTTTATTTTTGATGATAAAAAAATTAAAAATGCTAGCACATCTATAGATAAAGGCTTTGGACTTCGTTCAGTTAAAGATGAAACATCTGCTTATTCACATTCTTCCGATATTAGTGAAAAAAGTATTCTAAATGCTGGTAAAACTGTTAAATCTATTTTGTCATCATCTTCTAAGTCTAAAATTATTGATCCAATAAGAACAAATAAAAAACATTATTCTAATACAAACCCTTTAAATAATTTTACTTCTGAAGAAAAAACAAAACTTTTAAAATCTATAGATAATTACGCAAGAAAATTAGATAAAAGAGTGAAACAAGTTTCAGCTTCTCTTTCAGGGGAATGGCAAGTAGTTCATATATTAAGAAAAGGCGGATATCATTGTGGAGATATTAGACCACTTGTAAGATTAAATATTTCTATAACTGTGGATAATGGGAAAAGAATGGAAACTGGTTCAAGTGGAGTTGGTGGTAGAAAAAATTATATAGAATTTTTTAATGATGAGTATTGGAAAAAACAAACAAAAGATGCTTTAAGACAAGCTATCACTAATTTAAAATCAAGTCCCACTCCTGCTGGGAAAATGCCAATTGTTTTAGGACCAGGCTGGCCAGGAATTATTCTTCATGAAGCAATAGGTCATGGTCTTGAAGGTGATTTTAATAGAAAAAAAATATCAGTATTTTCAGATCTTCTTGGAAAAAAAATTGCATCAAAAAATGTTACTGTTGTTGATGATGGAACAATAAATAATCGAAGAGGATCTATAACTGTTGATGATGAAGGAACACCAAGTCAGTGTACGCCTTTAATTGAAAATGGAATTATGGTAGGACATATGCAAGATAGGTTGAATGCTCGATTAATGAAAACTAAAACAACAGGTAATGGAAGAAGAGAAAGTTATGAATACCTTCCAATGCCTAGAATGACTAATACGTATATGCTTTCAGGAAATGTTCCTCAAGAAGATATATTCAAATCAGTAAAAAAAGGATTGTATGCAGTAAACTTTTCAGGAGGAAGTGTTGATATAACTTCTGGTCAATTCGAATTTTCTGCTTCTGAAGCTTATATGATAGAAAATGGTAAAATCACAAAACCAGTAAAAGGCGCGACTTTAATTGGTAAAGGAGAAGAAGTTTTAAAAAAAATTTCTTTAGTTGGAAATAATATGGCTCTTGATGGTGGAATTGGAACATGTGGAAAAGAAGGTCAAGGAGTTCCTGTTGGAGTTGGGCAACCAACAATTTTAGTTGACGAAATACTAGTTGGCGGAACTGACGTTTAAAAAATAAAATAATTTACTTATTTCTTTTTAAATAATTTATTTTCTAAAATAATAAAATTATTAATCATTAATTTCCAAATTCTTTGAGTAATTACACTTTCTACTTTATATTTTTTAGATAATTTTTTTATTCTTTTTAAAACAATACTAATTCTTTTTCTATCAATAATTTGTTTTTTAGTTATTTTAAATCTCAACGCCTCTCTAACATAAGATTCTCTTTCAGCTATTAATTTAACTAAACGCTCATCAACATTGTCGATATTTTTTCTAACTTCATTTAAATTTTTAAATTTTTTTTTCATTTTTTTATAAATAACTACATAAATTGTTTTTAATATGAATTATCAATAAATATTTTTTCAGAACAATTATTTTTTTTATCAATATAATTATTTATTATATCTTCAGCTGGAGTTACACCTGAATTAGCTATTTCAAATAATACATCTAAAAAGTGTTCTTCGTTTTCCTTTTTTTTATTCAAACATTTTCTTATATTCAATCCTTTCTTAGCTAATTTCAAAATTTCGATACAAATTTTTTGTATTTTTTTCCCTTTTAATTTTGATTTTAATCCATATTTTTGAACATCTTTGTTCAAATAAAAAATTTCTTCATATGTCCAATTTTTTATCATTAAAAAAATTTGATCTAATATTGATTTATTATACAAAAGTCCGACCCAAAATGCAGGTAAAGCACATATTCTATTCCAAGCGCCGCTATCAGCGCCTCTCATTTCAATATATTGTTTAATTCTAACATCAGTAAAAATTGTACTAATATGATTTTCTAAATCTTTAATATTAGGAAAATTTTTTGGAAATTTTTTTAATTTTCCATTTAAAAAATCTTCAAAATTTTGATTCTTCACTTCATTATATTTTCCATTTTTAACAACAAAATACATTGGTACTTTTAATAGATAAGAAACATATTGATCAAATGTAAATTTTTTTGAAAAAACTTCAGGAATTATGCCACATCTTTTTTTATCGGTATTATTCCAAATATAACTTCTATAACTTAAAAATTTAGATTTTTTTTTATTTATAATAGGAGAATTGGCAAATAAAGCAGTTATAAATGGTTGTAAAACAAATCCTATTCTTACTTTTTTAAACATATCATCTTCACTTGCATAATCTAAATTAGTTTGGATACAACAAGTCGACGACATCATTTCTAATCCGTGAGAACCTGTCATTTTCATTCTTTTCTTCATAATTGAATATCTTTTTTTTGGAACCCAACCACTATTTTTTTTAAAGTTTCTTGGATAATAACCTAATCCAAGAATACCCAATTTCTTTTTTACACAAATAGTTTTAAGTTGATCAAGATAAGTTTTTGCTTCTCTACAAGTCTCGTGAATAGTTTTTACTGTACCTCCAGATAGTTCTATTTGGCACCTAGGCTCGAGTGATATTGTGGATCCTTTATTTTTCAAAGCTATTAAATTTTTACCTTCAAAAATTTCCTTCCAACCTTTTTTTTTTAGTGATTTGAATAAAGATTTTATTCCATTTTTTCCATGATAATTAATTGGTTCTAAATTATTTAAATTATAAATAAATTTTTCATGCTCAGTTCCAATTTTCCAAAATTTTTTAGGTTTTGAGCCTTTTTCGAAATATTCAATTATTTCATTTTTATTTCTTAGAATTTTATTCATATTTATTTTTATTTTTTAATAAAGTTAAAGCACTTATAGCTGCTGTATCTGCTCTCAAAACTCTATTACCTAAAGATAAAGCATTAATATAATTAAGACTTTTTAAAAAATTATTTTCCAATAATGAGAAACCGCCTTCCGGTCCAATAATTATAGTATTTATATTTTTTTTAAATATTAAAAAATTATTAAAATTTTTTTTTTTTTCAGTTTCATCGCAAAAAATAATTTGATTTTTTTTATTCCAAATTGCAAATAAATTTTTTAAACTTTTCATTTCGTGAATTTTTGGGACACTGAGTCTACCAGACTGTTGTGCAGCAGCAATAGCACAATTATTTGCTCTTTTATAATTAAATTCTTTTATGACAGATCTTTCTGTTATCACTGGAAAAATATTTGAAATTCCTAATTCAGTAATTTTTTCTATTAAATAATAGTTTCTTTGACCCTTTATAGGAGTGTAAATAATATTTAAAATTTTTTCTTTTTCTTGTTTTTTTATTTGTTTTTCAATTAAAACTAGACACTTTTTTTTTGTTAAATGTTTAATAGTACATTCCCATTCTCCTTCAATACCATTAAAAATTGAAAGTTTTTCTTTTTCTCTTATTCTTAATACATTAAATATATAATGTGTATTCAACGATGATAACTTAATTAAAGATTTCTCTTTAAGTTCAGTCTTTATAAATAATCGTTTTAATGGCAAAATATCTTTCAAGTTTCTATGTTTAAATATATTTTATATTACTTAAAAAATTTTCTCTTACTAATAAGAATAAACAAACCAACTGGGATTATGTTATTAACTTTTCCAGCTATTTGGTCAATTTTAATTGTATTAAAAGAAGAAATTAATCTTTTTTTAATTTTATTATTTATTTACGGATCTTTTATTATGAGATCTGCGGGATGCATTATAAATGATATAATTGATTTAAAATTTGATAAAAAAGTAAAAAGAACAAAAGATAGACCATTAGCATCTGGGCAATTGGAAATTAGTGATGCGATACTTCTTTGTATAATTTTTCTATCTATTGGATTATCTATATTATTACAGCTTAATTTAATATCAATTTTATTAGGTCTTTTTGTTTTTCCTTTAATTTTATTATATCCATTAATGAAAAGATTCTTTTATGCTCCTCAATTATTTTTAGCAATTGTATTCAATTTTAGTGTTTTAATTTCATGGACTGCAGCTAAAGGTGCATTTGAATTACAAAGTATAATATTATATTTAGGATGTATATTTTGGACTTTAGGATATGATACAATTTATGCATATCAAGATATAAAAGATGATAAAAAAATTGGTGTCAAATCATTAGCAATATATTTAGAAAAAAACTTCAAAATTTGGACTAGTATGTTTTATTTATTGTTTTTTATAGTTTTTTCTTATATTGCAATTATTAATAAATTTAATTTAATCTTTTTTATTATTTTTACTTTATCTACATTTGGAATTATTTTTAAAATTTTTAAAATTAAAAAACTAAATTCAAATATTTGTTCAAAAATATTTCAAATAAACTCATGGTATGGTTTTTTTATAACACTTGGCCTACTTTTTAACTATATTTAATATTTATATATAAATTTTAAAAAAATGAATAAATCACAAATAAATGAAAAAGCCAATTTTTTAATTAAAAAATCAAAAAAAAAAGGCGCTGATGATGTTGATGTTGTGTATGTTGAAAATGCTAATATTGACGTTGGTTGTAGATTAAAAAAAATTGAAAAATTAGAAAGATCAGAAAGTAATGATCTAGGACTTCGTTATATTAAGAATAAAAAGCAAGTTATTATTTCAACAAATGATTTAAATAAAGAAAGTCTTGAAGAACTTGTAGAAAAAGCTTCAAAAATGGTTTCTGCTATCCCAAAAGATCCAAATTGTAAAATAGCAAAAAAAAGTGAGATTATTAGAAAAGTACCTAATCTAAAAATTTTAGATATAAAAGAACCGTCTATTAATTCTTTGAAAAACAAAGTAATTGAGGCAGAAAAAGCTGGTTTAAATGTTAAAGGTGTATCAAATTCTGAAGGTGCAGAAATTGGATGGAACAGATCAAAAGTTTTTTTATTTAATAGTAACGGTCTAAATGTTAATTACGAATCTTCAAGTTATAGTATTTATGCTGTTTTAATTGCAGGTAGTGGCACATCAATGGAAAGAGAATATGAGTTTGCTAGTAGTGTTTTTGAAAAAGATTTAGAAAAAACTAGTAAAGTTGGAAGAAGAGCAGGTGAACTTGCAGTAAAAAGATTAAATCCTAAAAAAATAAAAACATCTAAAATACCAGTTATTTTTTCTCCAAGAGTTGCAAATAGTTTTTTAAGACATCTTTCAACAGCGTTAAATGGTAATTCTATAACTAGAGGTACTAGTTTTTTAAAAAAGAAACTTAATAAAAAAATATTTTCTAGTGAAATTAATATTATAGATGACCCTTTAAAAATAAAAGGATTACAATCAAAGCCATTTGATGGAGAAGGTTTAATAACTAAAAAAATAAATATAATAGATAATGGTGAACTTAAATCTTGGTTTTTAGATCTTTCTACTGCTAATCAATTAAATCTTAAGTCTACAGGTCATGCAAGTAGAGGTATTTCAAGCCCTCCTTCCCCAAGCCCAACTAATCTTTTTTTTGAACCTGGAAATATTACACCAAAAAATTTAATTGGTAATATTAAAAAAGGTGTATATGTAACAGAATTAATGGGTTCAAGTGTAAATTTAATAAATGGTGATTATAGTAGAGGGGGCTCAGGTTTTTGGATTGATAAAGGAGAAATAACATATCCAATTAATGGAATTACTATTGCAGATAATTTAAATGAAATGTTTAAAAAAATGACTTTAGCTGATGATTTAAAATTTAAACAAGGATTTAATTCTCCTACAATGTTAATTGAAGATATGATCGTAGCTGGTTAATATTTATGGAAAACAAAAACGAAAGAAGTATTAAACTTGTAAAAAGATTAATCAAAGAACATGTAAGGCCCTATTTTGGGAAAATGCTTATTGCTGCTATATGTATGGCAATAGTAGCGGCTTCAACTGCTACTAACGCTTGGCTAATGCAGCCTGTACTAGACGAAGTATTTTTAAATAAAAATGCAGAATTATTACTCTTAGTTCCATTAGCTGTCATGACTATAGCCATTGTAAAAGGATTGGCATCTTATGGAGAGTCTATTTACATGGAATATTCTGGAGAAAGAATTATTTCTGATGTGAGATATAGATTATTTTCACATTTAATGAAAGCAGATTTAAATTTTTTCCACAAAAATTCTTCAGGAAAATTAATATCAAGATTTACATATGATGTTGGTTTATTAAGAGCTTCAGTGTCAACGGCACTTACAGGTATTGCAAAAGATTCGATGACATTAATTTTTTTAGTAGCCTTAATGTTTTACCAAGATTGGTTTTTAGCTATTATAGCTTTTTTTGTTTTTCCTGCAGCAGTACTTCCAATACTTTATATTGGAAGAAGAATAAGAAAAATATCGACTTCTACACAACATGAAATTGGTTCTTTTGCAAGTTTACTAAGTCAAATTTTTCAAAGCGCTAGATATGTTAAAGCTTATACAATGCAAAAATACGAAAAAAAAAGAGCAAAAAAAATTGTAGAAGATTTATTTAATTTAATTTACAAATCTGTAAGAGTTCGATCTAGAACAAGACCTATACTTGAATCTTTAGGTGGTATTGCAATTGCACTTGTTATTTTTTATGGTGGTTCAAAAGTTATAAGCGGAGCAACTACCCCTGGTACTTTTTTTTCATTTATTACTGCACTACTTATGGCTTACCAACCATTGAAAAGATTAGCAAATTTTAATGTAAATATACAAGATGGTCTTGCAGCTGCAGATAGAATATTCCAGTTACTTGATCAAAAACCAGAAATATCCGATTCAATTAATGCAAAAGATTATATTCACAAAAAAGGTGAAATAGAATTTAAAAAAGTTAAGTTTTCTTATGATTCAAAAGCCTCTCACGCTTTAAATGGAATTAACTTGAAAATCCAAGGTGGAAAAACTATAGCATTAGTGGGGAAAACAGGTGCTGGAAAATCAACTATTCTTAATTTAATTCCAAGATTTTACGACATAAATAATGGTGAAATAATAATAGATAAAAAAAATATAAAAGATTATAAAATTCAAAGTTTGAGAGAAAAAATAGCTTTAGTAAGTCAAGAAGTAACTCTTTTTGATGACACTATTAAAGCAAATATTGCTTATGGAAATCTTAATTGTACAGAAAAACAATTATTCGAAGCTGCAAAAAAAGCAGATGCACATGATTTTATTTCTTCTTTTAAAAATGGGTATAAATCAATAGTTGGAGAACATGGCATACAATTATCTGGTGGCCAAAGACAAAAAATTGCAATTGCAAGAGCTATATTAAAAGATGCTCCGATTTTATTGTTAGATGAAGCAACATCATCTTTAGATTCAAATTCAGAAAAAGATATACAAAAAAGTCTTAAAGAACTTATGAAAAATAAAACAACTTTAGTAATTGCTCATAGACTTTCTACAATTTTAGATGCAGATTTAATATATGTAATTGATGATGGAAAGGTTTTAGAAAAAGGCAATCATAAAAGTTTGATGAAAAGTAAAGGTTTATATGCTAAATTATATAAACTTCAATTCGCTAACCAAGCTCGCTTGATAAATAAAATTGTAAAATTAGAAGACTATATAGATAAGAAAAATTAGTTTGAACGAGTGCTAAACTACAAAAAAATTTTTAGAACTAAATTTGCATATAGTGTTATATGTTGGATTGGCGCACAATATATAAAATTAGTTGCACAAACAACTAAATGGTCATTTATTAATAAAAAATATATTAAAAATTTATGGAAAAAGAATGAACCTTTTATACTTTGTTTTTGGCATGGCAGATTATTAATGATGCCATTAAGTTGGAAAAATGAAAAAAAAATTAATGTTTTAATAAGCGCTCATTCAGATGGACAATTATTATCACGTACTGTAAAACATTTTAATATAGAAACAATTACAGGTTCATCATCTAAAGGAGGTTCTGAGGCTATTAGAAACATTATTAAATCACTTAAATCGGGAATTTCTGTAGGCATGACACCTGATGGTCCTAGGGGTCCAAGAATGAAAGTGAACTCAGCGATTATTAAAATTGCAAGTCTAACTGGGTATAAAATTCTTCCTTTATCTTATTCTGTAAAAAGAAAAAAATTCTTAAATAGTTGGGATAGATTTTTATTAGCATATCCGTTTAATAAAGGTTGTTTTATTTGGGGAAAACCTATTAAAATTAAAAAAAAGATCAATATAAATGAAGATCTAATATTATCTAAAAATTTAGAAAAAATACTTATAAAATTAACTGAAGATGCTGATAAATTTGTTAAAAAAAAAAATTAATAATTAAAAATTGTTACAAAAACTTTTAATATTTTTTAAATCTGGATATCCATCCTTTTGGAAAAAAAAGGGTAGTATTTTACAAAAAATAATTATTAGTATTTTACTACCACTTAGTTTCTTATATTTTCTAGTTTCAAAGATTAATAAAAAATTAAAAAAAAAAAGAACTATAGGAATACCAGTCATTTGTGTTGGAAATATTAATACAGGAGGGACTGGAAAAACTCCTTTTGTAATGCATTTAATAAATATTTTAAAAAAGAAAAAAAAAAATGTTCATGTAATAACTAGAGGATATCTTGGTAAACTAAATGGTCCAATAAAAGTAAATACTAAAAAACATACTTTTAACGATGTAGGAGATGAAGCGTTGTTACTAGCAGAAAAAGCAACTACTTGGATTTCAAAGAATAGATTTGAAGGTGCCTTGAAAGCGACATTAAATGGGGCAGATATAATTATTCTAGATGATGCTTTACAGAATTATTCTATTCATCAAAATTTAAAAATATTAGTAGTAGATGGAGGGTTTGGATTCGGAAATGAATTTATTCTACCTGCAGGTCCTTTAAGAGAATCTATAAATTCTGGAATTAAAAAGTCTGATTTATTAATTTTTTTTAATAAAGATAAAAACAATATTAAAAAAAAAAATAAAAGATAAAAAAAAAACTATTATTCATGGCGAATTCAAAATAATTAATTACAAAAATTTAAAAAATAAAAAAATAGTTGCATTTACTGGAATTGGAATACCGGAAAAATTTCATAATTCTTTAAAAGAAAAAAAATTAAATGTTGTAAAATTTTTTTCATTTCCAGATCATTTTATATACAATAAAAAAATAATTAATAATCTCATAAATGAAGCAAAAAAAAATAATTCTATACTTGTTTCTACTTTGAAAGATAAACAAAGAATAAATTATAAACAAAGAAAACAAATTTTTTTTATGGATTTAGAAATAAAATTGAAAAAAGAAAAAACTTTAATTGATTTTTTAAAAAAAAAGAAAATTGTTTAAAATTAAAAAAAAAATAATTTATTTCATTGAAAGTATATTACTTTCACTTTTATTTATTTTTTTAAAAATTTTACCATTAAACTTATCTTCTTTTTTAATGGGAAAATTAGCTTCAATTGTCGGCCCAAAACTAGGTATTTCGAAAAAAGCATATAATAATATTAAATATGTAATGCCAGAAAAAAACGAAGAGCAATCATTGCAAATAATAAAAGGGATGTGGGAAAATCTTGGAAAAGTATTTGGAGAATACCCCCATTTATCAAAATTAGATCCAGAAAAAAATAATAAAATAGAAGTATGTGGAAAAAAAAATTTAGAACTTATAAAGAAAAGTAAGATACCAGCAATTTTTTTTTCAGGTCATATAGCAAATTGGGAAATTTCACCAATTGCAGCTATAAGAAATGATGTTCCAGTTTTATCAATTTTTAGAGAACCTAATAATCCTTTTGTGAATTTTCTTATAAAATATTTAAGATCAAATTTACCTATGGCTCCTAAAGGGAAAGAAGGCGCAAAACAATTAATTCGTTCTTTAAAAAAAGGAACAAGTATAGGATTAGTAATTGATCAAAAGATGAATGATGGTATGAAAGTACCATTTTTTAATAAACCCGCAATGACTTCGGATGCTTTAGCTCAATTATGTCTTAGAATAAAATCTTTAGTTATTCCAGTTGAAGTTGAAAGAATAAGAAATACTAGTTTTAAAATTACATTTCATAATCCACTTAGAATTACTAAAAATGGGAAAAAAAAAACTCCTTTACAAATAATGACTGAAGTTAATTTTATATTAGAAAAATGGATAAGAAAAAACCCTGATCAATGGTTATGGTTACATAGAAGATGGCAAAATTAAAAATCAGGTTGGTTTAATAATAATAATTCAGGATCGATTGCAACACTATAAATATTTATTCTCCAATCTAAATGTGGGCCCGTTGATCTGCCAGTGCTACCTACTTCTGCAATTAAATCTCCTTTTTTAATTTTATCTCCTTCCTTTACATTTATTTTTTTTAAATGAGAATATATAGAATTCATTCCCAATCCATGATTTAAAATTATCATTTTTCCATTAAAAAAACTATCTTCCATGATTAAAGTTACCTTTGCATCAGAAGGAGAAACTATTTTTGTACCAGATTTAGCAGCTATATCTAATCCATAATGTGGTCTTCTTGGTTTTCCATTTAAAATTCTTTGATTTCCATATTTACCAGTTATTATTCCTTTTACTGGCCAAATAAATCCACTTTTATATAGAGTCTCATTAAGAAACATATTTTTCGAGTTTTTAATTTTTTTTGACTCTTTTTTTATTCTTTTCATTTCTTGTTCATTTGGTGTGACTTTATTTTTTGGCAATCCGTCTATTCTTTGTATTTTATATTTTCTTTTAGAAATTTTAATTTTATGTATTTCTTTTTTTTCTATTCCTTGAATAATAATTGAATTCTCTAATTCATTATCCCTTCCTATAGCTAAAATAAAATCTCCATTATCATTAACAAAAATATTTTTATCTTTAAAAATAACTTTATTTTTAGAATTAGTTTTTCCAAATAAAAGACCTCCCTGAGTAAAACTACCATTAAGTTCTAAATTATTTGAAAAAATTTTAGCTAAAGAATTATCAGAAGCGAAAAAAAAAATTAAGAAAAATAAAAAAAAACTATTTTTTTGTAGTTGCTTTAATAATTCCATCATGAAATCCAATTTTTATATTTATTTCACCATTAATATCATTAATACTTTTTAAATAAGAATCGTTTTTTAAATTTTTCACATATACATATCCTCTTTTTAAAATATTTCTTGGTGAAGCAATTTCGAGTTGGCTAGTTAAACTCTTTAACTTACTTTTTTTATTTTCAACATTAAATTTTACTGAATTTTCAAATCTTTTTATATTTTGAATATATTCTTTTTGTTTTTGATCGTATATTTGATATGGAGTTTTTAATTTAGAAAAATTTAATTGTAAATTTTTACTTTTTTCATTTAGAAAATCAGATATTGCTTTATTAAATCTTTTAAAAATTTTATTTAGTTTTTCTATCAATTCTTTTTTTATAGGCACTACAATAACAGCTGCCTCAGTAGGCGTAGCTGCTGAACAATCTGCAACATAGTCTATTAAAGTTGTATCAGGTGCGTGACCAATTGCTGAAATTATAGGTATTTTCGAATTAAACACAGCTCTACATATTTCTTCATCATTAAAACACCATAAATCTTCTATACTTCCTCCTCCTCTTGCAATAATTAAAACATCAGCTTTTATACCTTTAATTTTTCTATTATTAAAATATTCTATTGCAGATATAATTTCTCTTACTGCCGCTTTTCCTTGTACTGATACTGGGTATAATTCTCTTTTAACTGGAAACCTTTCATTTATAGTATCATCCATTTCATATCTTACCGCTCCTGATTTAGAAGTTATTATTCCAATTAAATTAGGAATAAAAGGAATCTTTTTTTTATATTTTTCATCAAACAAGCCTTCTTTTTCTAATTTTTTTCTAAGTTCTTCTTTCTTTTTTTCAAGTTGTCCTTCTCCCTCATAAGCTATCGCATCAATAATTAAATTATAATTTGATGAATACCTTGTAAAAGTTGTTATTCTTCCTGAGCAGATAACTTCATCGCCATTTTTTGGTTGAATAAGTAAATCTTTTAATATCCCTGCCCAAATAACTGCACTAATATTATTTTTTTCATCTTTTAATGTTAAATAAACATGGCCACTTTTAGCTTTAGTAACTCCTGATATTTCTCCTTTAATTTTTAAATAAGGATAATTATCTTCTAATAAATTACGTATCTCATCAGTTATTTCTGAAACATTAAATACTGGAATATTGTCGTTATCTAATTTATCTATTAATCTATTGTCAGTCATTTTATTTATAATTATGATAAATGTTATATAAAAAAAATAATATATAAATAAATTAAATTGAAAGTTTTAGTTTTAGGATCTGGTGGAAGAGAACATGCTTTATGTTGGGCAATATCTAAATCTCCATTATGTGAAAAATTATATTGCATTCCAGGTAATGCAGGTATTAAAGAGGTAGCTGAATGTAAAAACATCAAAATAAGTAATTTTAGTTACATAAAAAAATTTATTAAAGAAAAAAAAATTAATTTTGTAGTTGTTGGACCTGAAGAACCGCTTGTAAATGGAATTGTCGATAAACTTAATAAATTAAAAATTAAAACTTTTGGACCAAATAAAAAAGCATCAATTTTAGAATCATCAAAAAGTTTTACTAAAGACTTCTGTAAAAGAAATAATATACCAACTGCAAATTATAAAAAATTTAAGAACTTTAATAATGCAATTAACTATATTCAAAATATTAAATATCCTACTGTAATTAAAGCCAGTGGATTAGCAGGTGGGAAAGGAGTTTTTATAGTAAAAAATAAATTTGAAGCAAAAAATACTTTAAGAAATATAATGGTAAAAAAAGAGTTTGGTAAATCAGGTAAAGAAGTAGTTATAGAAGATTATCTTATAGGAGAAGAAATAAGTTGTTTAGCTTTAGTAGATGGAAAAAATTATATTCCTCTTTTATTGTCACAAGATCATAAAAAAATTTATGAAAATGATAAAGGCCCAAATACAGGTGGTATGGGAGCTTATTGCCCTCTTCCATACTTAAAACAAAATATTCAAAATAAAATTAATAAAAAAATAATTGAACCAACAATAAAAGCAATGAATAAAGAAAAAAGATCTTTTAATGGAATTCTATACGCTGGGCTAATGTTAGTAAAAAATAAAATCTATTTAATTGAATATAATGTACGTTTTGGTGATCCAGAATGTCAGCCCTTAATTTTTTTACTGAAATCAGATTTATTAAAAATATTAATTAATTGTGTTAATAAAAAAATAAAAAAAACAAAGATAAAATGGGAAAAAGAATATGCTGTAAGTGTTGTAATGGTTAA